>CAZIPJ010000019.1:0-21039 GCA_964541365.1 uncultured Lachnospiraceae bacterium | reverse complement strand
CTGCCCCAGCAACCATGCCGTCAGCATAACCACATTCGACCAACAGTGTTGCAAAGTAGTATGGCTCTTTTTCAAGCTCATCAGCTTGTTCCATTGTCAATCCCTTTTCCTTTCTCTTCTCATAGAGAGTCTTGACAAGCTTATCTCTATTTGGGAAAGTCACAGGATTTACGATATCAAACTTTGAAAACGCTTTATCTCTAAGAATCAATGCACTTGCATCTCCCACCAACAATACATTGACAATTTTTTTCTTTTGCAAAATCTTAACCGCTTCAAAAGTTCTGTCCGAAAAACTAACTTCTGGGAAGACAATCGTCTTCTGTTTTTTCTTCGCTCTTTTGATTAAATCTTCAATCTTATACATTTTCTTCTCCATTCTTTTTTGAAAAAGTTTTTAATACAATAATATATCAACATTTCAAAATAAAAAATTTGAAACCATTTGTTTCCGTATTTATTATAGAAAAAAGGCTCGCTTAAAGTCAAACAAAAAAGGAGAGAAAATGAAAAAAAATATGCACTTGCCAAAGTCAAAAAATTGGACAACTTATATGCTTACCTGCTTGGTATTCTTTTTCTTATTTTGTATGCTTTCAGCTCCTGCAAGATACATCTCAAAGTCTCTTGACGGCATCTCAGCTTGGGCAACAAGTGTGCTTCCAAGCGTGCTTCCTTTTATGTTTTTCACAAGAGTCTTGTCAAGCCTTGATGTGATGGAAAGCCTAACAAAACCATTTTCGCGCGCGAGTAAATTTCTTTTCAAAACTCCGCCAATTTCAATCTACGCCTTTTTCACAGCGATTATGTCTGGCTATCCAGTTGGCTCAAAAATGGTTGCTGACCTTTATCTTCAAGGGAAGATTTCACGCCAAGATGCTTTCAAAATGTCTGCATTCTGTTCCACATCTGGTCCAATGTTCATTATCGGTGCAGTCGGAATTGGAATGTTTAAAAATTCAACTGTTGGCTATATACTCTTTCTCAGCCACATCATTGGTGCAATTTTAAACGGAGTTCTATTTAGAAATCTCAAACCTAAAGGAATCGACTCTCCCGCAACACAAATTTCACAGGAAGAAAAAACAAAAACAGACATCAGCGAAATTGTGCTCAACTCCACCCTTGCCATCCTGTCTGTCGGATGCATCATAACAATCTTCTTCATAGTCATAGAATGCTTATCGCCTATTCTTTCATTTCTCCCAACCAATGTAAGATTTTTGGTGGAGGGATGCATCGAAATCACCAAAGGCTGTCTTGACCTTGCAACACTTAAAAATGTTCGAATTGCAACAATTCTCACTTCCTTTGTCATAAGTTTCGGTGGAATTTCCACAGTTTTGCAATCTCTTACAATGCTTTCAAAGCTTAAAATGCCAGCAAAAATGTTTATATTGCAAAAACTTTGTCACGCAGTTTTCTCTTGCATCATCACAGTATTACTTTTGCTCATAATCAAAGTTTAGTAAAAAAATAAGCCAAGTCATCAAACTTGGCTTTTTTGTTATCCGCTTCCACAAAAACAATCTCTATTGCAGTTTTGCAATCTCTTCTCTTGCAAGAGCGTCACAACGGTTATTATTTTCGTTGTCGCTGTGACCTTTAACCTTCACAAACTCAACATTCAATTTTTCTTTTGCGGCAAGCAGTCTCAGCCAAAGTTCTTTATTTGAAACTTCGCTTCCACCACTTGTGCGCCAATGATTTTTCTGCCAATTTGCCACCCAACCTTGATTGAAAGCGTTGACAACGTATGCACTGTCGCTAAATACGCAAACCTTGCTTCCAGACTTAATACTCTCCAATCCAACAATAACAGCCATAAGTTCCATACGATTGTTTGTCGTCATTTCTTCTCCACCAGAAAGGATTTTCTCTTTCCCCTTGAAAGAAAGAATTGAAGCCCAGCCACCAGCACCAGGATTTCCAGAGCACGCACCGTCTGTGTAAAGCACAACCGTATCTGCATCTACATTATTTTCTGGAGAAACTTTTTTCTCTTCAAACTTCAAAGCCTTGCAAACATCTTCCAATTTTGCATCACATTTCGTATCAAGTTCTCCACTGCAATTAAGTCCGTCACCTTCTTTTCTTGGTCTGATATGCAAATGCAGATGCATAACAGACTGCCCTGCCGATTTTCCATTGTTGTTAAAGATATTAAATCCGTCAAACCCACAATCTTTGACATAATGAGTGCCAAGCTTCTTACAAGTCTCAATAAGTCTTGATAGCGTCGAATTGTCGCAAGTCATAATATTTTCATAGTGTTTCTTTGGAATAACAAGCGTATGCCCATAAGAGTCGTTTGATATATCCAAAAATGCTAAACAAAAATCATCTTCATAGATTTTGTAGGCTGGAATTTCGCCTTTGATTATTTTGCAAAAAATACAATCTTTCATCTTTTCTTCCCCGATGACTCAATTATAATTTAAAATAAAAAAAAGACAAAACAATTTTGCCTTTTTCATTAAAATCTTAGTAAACTCTGTAACATCCACAAGCCAAAGAGCCTTCACCTATGTGAGTGGCAACAGAAAGTGACAAAGAGTCAACATATTCAAATGGAATGCTTGGGAAAATTTGTTTCAATTCTTCTGCAAATGCTTTTGCTGCATCAATATTTTTTGTGTAAGCAACTGAGATTCTCATAGAACCTTCTTTAACAAATTGAGCAAATCTTCCTTCCAAGTCCTTTTTGAGTCCATCAATCATCTTCGCTTTTGCAGATTTAACATTCATAACTTTTGCATATTGGTCAAGTTTTCCGCCTTGGATTTGAAGAACTGGTTTAATGTTCAAAACAGTTCCAATTGCGGCAGCAGCTGGTGTGATTCTTCCGCCTTGTTTGAGATATTTAAGTGTGTTGACCATAATATAAATTGAAGCTTGGAGTGAAGTTTCTTCCAAATATTCTTTGATTTCGCTTGCAGAATTTCCGTTTTTTGCCATCTTGACTGCATCAGCAACAGCAGATTTTTGAGTTATTGAAATTCTTCTATTATTTACAACCTGCACTTTCCCCTTAAAGTTTTCAGCAAAGGTTTGTGCTGTTTCACAACTTTGACTAAGCCCACTTGACATTGGAATATGCACGATTTCGTCATACTCTTTCAAAAGATTTTCCCAAAGTTCAACAACTTCATTGATGTTTGGTTGAGTGCTTGTTATTTTTGTCCCGCTATTTTGAATTTCGTAAAATCTATCAAATGTCAAATCCACGCCTTCATAGCAAACTTCATCATTGATGATAAATGGCATTGGAACGATATATACTCCCAACTTTTTTGCTTCTTCCTGAGAAATACCACTGTTTGTATCTGTCACTATTGCAATCTTTTTCATAATTAACAAAACTCCCTTTCCTTTGTAAACTTTATTTGTTTTTGCTGTTGGCTTTTTCAATTGTCTCTGCCAAAATTGAGATGAGCTTTGAAAGCCACTCAACATTTTCTTCTTTAATCAGAAATTTGCAGTTGAATTCAAGCTGCATCGTCCAGATTCCACATTCTTTTGATATAAATGAGGCAATCGACCTGACCCCACCATTGAAAGGCTGGTCAACAAACACCTTAAATCCTTTGTCAGAAAACTCTTTAAAAATAGAATCAAAAAGTTTTTCATCAGGAGCAATATTCATTCCAAAGTTGACTCCCAAGTTGACATCTTGCTCTGCATTTTCATTCAAACTGTGAACATCAATAAGGTACTTGATTTTGTGCTTCTCAATATAATCCTTCAACTTGTGCCTATAAGGGCAAAGAAGGTCAAAGTTTGCATCATCATCCAAGCAAGCAGTCTTAACAATCATAGGCACATCGACTTTCTTCCTGACAGCGAGAGCAAGTGCCAAAGTGTTTGGTTCTGCATTCTTTTCTCTGCCAAGCCTAACCTGCTTGACTGCGTGTGGAATAGAAAGCATAAAAGTTCCACTGCCTTCCAAGATTACAAAGCTTTGTTTCTTGTTGTCAGATAAGAATTTTTTTCGTGCCTTGTTAAAGCCTTTAAAATCAAACTCATTTTTCTTTTTCACGTTTTCAATGATAACACATCAAAAAGAAAAAAGCAAAAGATAACACACATTTTCCAAGATTTTCGAATAATGAAAAAATATGAAAACAAATAAATTCACAATTTCAGTCTGCATCATTGCAAAGGACGAGCAAGAGACAATTGGCAGATTGCTTGATTGCACAGGAAAGTTTGCAGACGAAATAATTGTTGTTGACACCGGCTCAACAGACGACACAAAAGAGATTGCAAAAAACTTCACTTCCAAAGTCTTTGATTTTGTTTGGTGTGATGATTTTTCAAAGGCAAGAAACTTTGCATTTTCAAAAGCAACTTGTGATTATCAAATGTGGCTTGATGCCGACGATTTCATCGCCGAAGAAGATATTGAAAAAATTATTTTGCTCAAATCCACCCCGCCAGAGTTTGATGTCTGTATGTGCAAATATGCACTTGATTTTGATGAAAAAGGAGAGCCCCATTTTGTATTTGAAAGAGAAAGAATTTTAAAACGCTCCAAAGGTTTTCAATGGAGTGGAAAGGTACACGAAAGCATCTGTCCAAGTGGAAAAATAATTCACTCTGATATAACAATTCAACATAGGAAAGTTAAACAAAATCCCCCAAGAAGAAACCTGAAAATTTATAGAAAAATGAAGCGAGAAAAAATTGAATTTTCGCCAAGAGAATTGTACTACTATGCAAGAGAATTATATTTTAATGGATACATTTTCAGTGCCATAAAAAATCTAAAAAAATTCGTCAAAATTCCAAGCACTTTCCCACCCGATAATTTATCTGCATATATAATGCTTTCAGACTGTTTTTTGAGAAAAAATATGCAAAAACACGCAAAGAACGCACTTTTTGAGTGCTTAAATCGCAATGAACCGTCAAGTGAGCTATGCTGTAAACTTGCAAAAATATTTGAAAATGAAGGGAAAAAATCACTTGCAATTTTCTGGTTTAAAAGTGCTTTAAATTGCACAAATACTGACGGATTCAACTCACTTGACTATGCTTCAACAATCCCTTATATTGAGCTTTCAAGACTGCACTATTCAACTGATTTTGAAACAGCAAAAAAATATCATAACTTGGCAAAAAAATCGTCTCCAAACAACAAAGCAGTTTTATTTAATGAGCAGTTTTTTAACTAAAAATAGATGCAAAATTTTTGCATCTTTTTTGTATTAAAATAAACCAGTTATTTCTTCATTATCACCAATATTCATTTTCAAATAATTTGGAGTTTTTGAAAGCCCAGGCATAAGCAAAATATTTCCTGCAACTGCAACAATCATCTTTGCTCCGCTTCTTATTTCAATGTCAGTTATATGAAAAACAAAACCTTTTGGTGCTCCCAGTAAGTCTTTGTTGTCACTGAAAGAAAATTGAGTCTTGGCAATGTTTACAAAAAATTTCTCACATCCAAGCTCTTTCGCAAGTGCAAGTTTTTGCTCGGCCAATTGACTGTAAGAGACACTGCCTGCACCATAAACTTTTGTTGCAATCTTTTCAATTTTGGTCTTCAAGCTGTCGCTAATTTGATAAGCAAATTTAACTTTTGTCGTCTCATCCAAAGCATCCAAGACAAGCCTTGAAAGGCCTTCACAACCTGCTCCACCTTTCTCAAAAGCTTCACAAACACAAACCACTGCATTTTCTTTTTTACACAATTCTTGAAGCATTTTTAAATCAGCTTTGCTGTCAGTTTTATGTTTATTTATTGCCACCACAAAAGGAACATTGAAACATTCCCTAAGGTTCTGAATATGTTTTTTCACATTCTCAAAGCCGAGCACAATGTCGCCATTTCCTTGTTCTTTCAACACTTCACACACAACAACAAGCACAACAGAATCTGGGCATTTTTTCATAACTCTTGACTTGATATCAAAAAATTTCTCCGCTCCCAAATCACTTCCAAAGCCGGCTTCTGTCACGCAAAAATCAGAGTGAGAAAGAGCAAACTTTGTGGCAGTAACACTATTGCAACCGTGTGCGATGTTTGCAAATGGTCCAAGATGAACCAGTGCTGGCGTTCCTTCAAGTGTCTGAACAAGATTTGGCTTTAAAGCATCTTTCAAAAGGATTGCCATTGAATTTTCAGCCTTCAAATCTTTTGCATAAACAGGCTTCCCGTCTTTGTTTAATGCAACCAAAATATTACCAAGATTTTTCTTCAAACTTTTCAAATCTTCGCTCAAACACAACACTGCCATAACTTCACTTGCCGCAGTAATATTGAATCCAGTTTTGATTGTTTGTTTTCCAATTTTGTATTCAAGACTTCTCAAACTTCTGTCATTTACATCAAGACATCTTTTAAAGAAGATTTTATTGCAGTCAATCCCAAGTTCGTTCCCCTGAAAAATATGGTTGTCAATTATGGATGAAAGCAGATTGTTTGCTTGTGCAACTGCGTGAAAGTCACCACTAAAATGTAAGTTGATTTCATCACTAGGCTCAACCTTAGCTTTTCCGCCACCAGTAGCTCCACCCTTAATCCCAAAAACTGGGCCAAGAGATGGCTCTCTAAGAGCCAAAATAACATTATGTTTCGTCCTGTGAAGAGCATCAGCAAGCCCAATTGAAATGGTTGTTTTGCCAATTCCTGTTTTATTTGACGTCATTGCAGAAACAAGAATCAATTTCCCGTTCTTTTCTCCACGCTTATTTTCAACTTTTGCAAACTTGTCCCCATATAGAAATACATCTGCTGAGTTTAGTCCTATCGACTTTGCAATTTCTTTAATATTCTTAATTGCCATTTCTTCACCCCAATCAATCACAAATTCCCAAGGTCACTTCCAAAACACTGTCAAGATATTTTGTGAGTCTCTGTCTATCAATAACTTTTTCAGAAAGAACAAGCTCAATACATAATGCAGAAACGCCACCAGTGAAAAATGCTTCAACAGCTTCAACATTTGCATCACCTTGTGGGATATCTTTATTTTTGGAAATCAAATAGTACATTCCACGCTTGATGGTATCAAGCATAATCGCCTGAAATTCCTGTGTGCTGTTTTTCAGGATGAGTTTGAGACTTTGTTTATTTTTCAAGCAGTAATCCAAAATCCTTACAACAATACCAAGATACAATTCCTTAATGGACGAGTAGTCTTTAATATCAAAAGCGTTTTGATAAATTTCTTCTTGCATTTCATCAAAGATAAAATTCAATAAGTCAGTTTTGTCAGTGAAATGATTGTAAAAGGTTGCCCTATGAACCAATGCCCTATCACAAACATCATTAACAGTGATTTTATCGAATGGCTTTTCTTGCAACAATTCTTTTAGAGCTTTTGCAAGCAGTCTTTTCGTCCTAACAACTCTTAAATCTTCCTTCGCCATCATATTCTCCCTTAGCATCAAATTCTACAACACAAATTTTACCACATTCTCGCAGTTTGCGTCAACAAAATACACATCTGTCTAAAAAGTAAATTCCCCACAAAAATCGAAATAAACAAACAGTTCTATAAGTTGATTTATTAAAAGAAATCATTTATAATGAAATGAAACTTGTTTCGTACCCGCGTTATACGAAGCTGTAAAAAATAACAAATTTAAGTCGCGACAAATCGCCAAGCATAGCTGCGATTTCGTTTGGTCACGAAGGGGCGAAAACAAGCGTTAAAGCGAAACTTTTCGTGTATCACACGAAAATGAGCAGGAGTGCAGTTTTCGCCATATGCAGAGATGTCCGAGTGGTTTAAGGTGCAGCCCTGGAAAGGCTGTGTGCGGGAAACCGCACCAGGAGTTCGAATCTCCTTCTCTGCGCCAGATGCTATGTGCAAAAAAATCTTTCTTCAAGGAGTAAAATATGAAATTAGTTCTTACATCGTCAGATATTAGGCATCAAGCTATTCTAAATGAAGTTTTGAGTATGGTTGATAAACCTGCAAAAGATATTTCAGTCGCAATCCTAAATGAAGCTTCAGCAGTAGAAGAAGGCGATAAAAGATGGCTTGTTGAAGGCTTAAATCTGTTATCCGGCACTTTTGGCGGAACAATTGATATCATAAATTTGTTGGCACTAAGTATTGATGAAGTGGAGAAACGAATCAAGAAATGTGACATTATATTCTGCTTTGGTGGAAGTACAGAATGGCTTAAAGTAGTTTTTGATAAAACAGGATTTTCAAAATTGCTTCCTAAACTATTAAAAAGTAAAGTATGGATTGGCAGTTCTGCGGGTAGTATGATTCTGGGCAGAATGCCAACTACTATTACACAAGATTATATATACAAAGTTAGCGATTATTTTAATATAAAAGATTACTTAGGTTTTGTAAATTTTTCTATTCTCCCACACATATTTGGTGAATTCGTTGAAAAAGATTCTTTTGAAAAATGTATTGAAGAATCAAAAAAACAGCAGTATCCAGTTTATGTCTTATCTGATAAGTCAGCAGTCGCATCTCCACAGTTTTTGAAAGTTTTGATTTAACTTGGGGGAAGAAATTCTTTACTGAAAAAATATTACTTGACCACAGAAACTCATCTTCTGTGAAACAGATTCTTAAAGATGCTGATGTTGTAATTTTAAGTGGCGGAAAATGCTTTTGCCAGATGCAATTTTTCAAGGAAATTGGAATGAAAAAACTCTTAGAAAACTTTAAGGGCCTGGTCATTGGAATATCTGCTGGCACAATGAATCTTTGCAAAACAATTTATAACTTCCCAGAAGAGATTTCTGACCTTGATGAACCACGCTGGTTTGACGGACTTGGATTTTGTGATGATATTATCATCCCCCACTTTGACGGAGAAAACAAAATTTATCAACTTGACTTTGAAGGTTTGTTAAACGTTGTTGATGACTATGTCCTGCCAGCTTCTTATGAAAAAGACTTTATAGGTATCACAAATAACTCCTATATCTTAGTTGATAATGATGGAAATAAGCAATACTTTGGACCAACTTACAAGATTTCAAAAGGAAATGTTACGAAAATGAAAAATACTAAGCGTTAATGCTTAGTATTTTTTGTCAATTATTCCACCCCCAAGACAAACTCCATTATCATCATAAAGAACAACAAATTGTCCTTCCGTAATCGCCCTTTGTCTCTCGGCAAAGTCTACTTGAATGTCATTTTTTCCTGTGACCTTAACGTGAACTCTTTGGTCAGGCTGACGATATCTGAATTTTGCATAGCAGTCAAATTCTTTCTCTTTCGGAATCTCTGGAATCCAGTTGAAAGTGTTTGCATAAAGTCCATTTGAAAAAAGTTCTTCACATTCCCCTTGGCTGACATAAAGCACATTGCTTTTCAGGTCTTTCTTCAAAACAAACCATCTTTCACCATTGCCATCACTCTTTCCGCCGATGTTTAGCCCCCTTCTTTGCCCAATAGTGTAATACATTAAACCTTCGTGACGACCGACAACTTTCCCATCAAGAGTGCAGATGTTTCCTGCCTGTGCTGGAAGATATTGTTTTAAAAACTTTCTGAAATTTCTTTCACCAATAAAGCAAATTCCGGTGGAGTCTTTTTTCTCTGCTGTTGAAAGTCCAAGTTCCTTTGCAATTCTTCTTACTTCACTTTTTTCAATGTCAGCAAGTGGAAAAACAACAGAAGAAAGTTGGTCTTGGCTTAACTGATTCAAGAAATAGGATTGGTCTTTTGAAAGGTCTTTCGCCTTTGCAAGAAAGGTCTTTCCATCCTTTGTAAAACTCTTGCAGTAGTGTCCTGTTGCAATTTTTTCTGCACCAAGTGCCCTTGCCTTTTCAAGAAAAGGTCCAAATTTGATTTCTCTATTACACAAAACATCCGGATTTGGAGTTCTTCCAGCCTTATACTCGTCCAAAAAGTATTGGAATACTCTATCGTAATATTCCTTTGCATAATTAACAGAAAAATATGGTATGCCAATGGCATTGCAAACCCTTTTCACATCTTCATAGTCATCTTCGGCAGTGCAAGCACCGTCTTGTTCTTCCCAATTTATCATAAAAAGACCGATGACGTCGTGACCTTGCTGTTTCAAAAGATAAGCTGCAACAGACGAGTCCACCCCACCTGAAATTCCAACAACAATTCTCATTTTGCATCTCCATTTGATGAGTCAGACTCTGACATCTCTTTTGTCTTGTCATCCATCTTTCTTTTTTGTTTTGATTTGGATTTTGAGTCTTTTGAATTCTCTGTTTTTTCTTCTGAGACTTCTTCCTTTGTATTTCCTTTTTTCGATTGAAGCTTATTTTCAGTTTTTTTAGTTTCTTTCAAAAGTTCATCATTGAAAAACTCATCTCGTTTTTCTTTCAGCTCTTGCTGTGGAACTTCAACAATAACCGGCACTTTATACTTTTTGCAAGCAACATAAATCAAACTTGCAATCCACGAAATCCCCAAAAGTCCTATTGGGAGATAAGCATAATAAGATGTCAAAGCTTCCACCATTTGTGCATTAAACACTGTACAAAAGATAAGATAGATAAAGCCAGCGGTCATAAGTCCGCCTTTCCAATACTTGCCAGCGTAATAGTGATGACCGCCAACAATACCAGTTAAGAAAGACAAAATCAACAACTTCCACCAAGATATATCACTTGGGAATTGAGTTGTGTAGATAACAAAATCTTTGTCAAAATGTCTAATTTTCCTTTTCGCAGCTTTGTTTGACGCGTATTCAAGGCGTGCAAAAATCAACCCACATTCTTCGCAGGTCTCTTGCTGTCTAAGGCACTTATTCAAACACCTTGGGCACTTTTTGTAGGCTTTAAGTTTCTTTCTAAACTTCATAAGGTTTATTTTAAATAAAAAAACACGCCGTGTCAAGAAACTTGGCGTGTTTGACAAATATCGCTATGCTGTCTCTTTCAACTTTTCAAGGGTTTTGTTGAAATAGACATATGAAGGCTTGTCTTCTGGCACATAATGAAGCACAAACTCAAACTCTTCCTTTGCCTGCTTATAGTTCTTTTGGTTGTAAGCTCTCACCCCTGCTTCAAACTTATTTTTCAACTTGACCAACTTTTCTTTTTTATGCTTTGGCAAAATTTGCAAACTTTCATAAATTGGCATTGAAACCTTTTCGTCGATAGTGAGCACCCCAGTAAAACGATAATCAAACTGAAAGTTTTGTGGCAAAGTGTTTAAGGACTGCTTTGAGAAAATAACTTTACTGCCGATATAAGAATTGATTTCTTGCATCTTTTCAAGCGTCTCCATTACATCACTGATTATTTGTGGCTCTTTCTTTTGCTCATCCCCAACAATTCCAAACACAACATCAGTTGTGTGGATTGCTATTTTGCAAGACAAAGCCCTAAGCTCTTTTTGGCTCTTGTTTTTGACATCAATCGCACGCACAAGTGCATTTGAGCATTCAACGGCGTCCTGTGGCTGTGAGAATACTGCCAAGACTCCATCTCCAAGATACTTATCAACAAATCCATTGAAACGCTTGATAAGTGGATAAACAACTTTCAAGTAAGAATTGATGTAGTTAAAATTTTCTTCCAAACTCAAACTTTTTTCATTTTTTTGCGCACATTCCAAATCAAAAAGCAAAACTGTTGCAGTTTTCTTGACCTGATTTCCAAGTTCTAGTTGTGAAATACTTTCCCTGCCTAAAAATCTGAAAAACTGCTTTGAGAGACTTTTAGATGAGCCTAAATCCGCCTGTCTAATTTTGTTCTCTTTTTCTTTGTATTGATAATTTATTTTGTTGAGCGAATTTTCAATCTCTTTAAATTGCTTCGTCCCACCTACTTTAAAATCATCATACTTCATTCTTCCATCACCAAGGTTTTTGGCAACTTTTTCAACCTTTGAAAGCGGTCTACACAAAAACAAAATTATAACAAACAGCGAAATGAGATAGACAAGTGTTGCAAGCCCAATCCAAAGCCAGTTGGTGTTTGAAGTGTCAGCAGAAGAGATTTTGAGTGTTGACCTAACAGACTCTGCGGTCACCCCTGTCATTGTCTTGACAGAAGCGACATAGGCAACAAAAACTCCATAAATAAGAGTAAGTGGCATCGCTGAAAAAAACAGAGCATTTGAAAGTCTTTGCGTTTTAAGAAATTTAAAGAAAAGAATTCCACCAAGCACACCAGCCAAGACCTGAAAAGCAAGCGCAACCCAACTAAGCGCTGTGAAATGGAGTTCAAAAGATTTCCCTGTTGGAACAATCGCCTGCAACAGATATTTAAAAAGAAATATGTTTGGCAAAAAAGCAACAACTGCCAAAATCGTCAAAATTTTTGTTGATGTTTTCATACTGATAGTGTGAGAAAGAATTTCAGATGTATTCAGACAATCGAATGCAAAACTTGTCGATTATTGTCATAATGGATGAATATAAAACTGCAAACTGCTCAAAATAAAAGCAAGGAGAAAGAAATGGACGAAAAAGAAAAACAAACAAAATATTTGAATGCAATTTATCAAAACACAAGAACAGCGATTCAATCGATTGAAGATATCATTATGAAAGTTCAGAATAATGACCTAATAAGAGAACTTTCAAAAGAACAGGACGAATATTCTTGCTTGGCAAAAGAATGTGAAAATTTTGCAAAAGCAGAGCGAATTGAAGATATCAAAGACAACAACTGGATTGAGAAAGCAAGATTGTGGACAAGCGTCAACATCGGAACAATGATGGATAAAAGCACACGAAATATTGCTGAAATGATGCTTTTTGGAACATTTATGGGTGTAATCACCTGCATTAAGGACAGAGAAGACCACAAAAATGTTTCAAAAGAACTTGATGAAATTATGGACAAGTTGTTTAAATTTGAAAAAGATAATTTGGAAAGATTGATTCCATTTTTAACAAAGGAAAATAAATAGGCACCGTGTGCCTTTTTATTTTTTTAAAATGGTTTTCAATTTTGTTTGATAAGGATAACTCATTAGCAAATTTTTCACCATTTTCTCACTTAAATTTATGAGTTTACCGTTTTCAAGAACTACACAAAAAATAACCGTTTTTGAAGATTGGACATAGGAAAGCATCTCGCAAAGAGTTGTTTCTTCATCAACGCAATAAAAAGTGGGCTTTGAAAAATTTTTCATCTCCTTTGAGAAAATATTGATTTTTTCATAGCTTGAAACAAATCTTAAATCCAACACTCCTGCAACGAGAAAAAGTGAAAATAAAAGCAAACTTGGATTGAAATTTATAAATAGGCAAACAACAAAAGTCACAAAGAAAAACACAGCGAAAAACACATTTGAGAGCAATGTGATTTTTTTTGCAGTTTTGCTTGAAACAAAATTTGAAGCCATACAAACAAAAGCCCTTCCCCCATCAAGTGGATAGGCAGGAAGCAAATTGAAAAGTGCAATCAAGAGACTGATGAAAACAAAACTCTCAGTGAAAAAATAAATCGTTGGAAAGAGCCACCATAACGCAATCACCAAGAGCATACTGGCAAAGTTTGCAAGCGGACCAGCAAGTGCAATACAAAGCTCGTCACGATAGTTTATGTTCTGGTCAAAATAAGAAAGCTCCACACCATAAGGCGAGAGTGAAAATTTGGACACTTTATATCCAAGTTTTTTTGCAGTAAAAAAATGTCCAAACTCGTGAATGACTATTGCAACAAAATAGCTTGTCGCCACAAAAACGCCATTCATAACAACAAGCCACAACCACACAAAAACGGAAACTGGATTTATAGAAAATTTCTTCATACAACAAAACTTACCACAAGCACACAAATCACTGCCACTATACACACCCCGCCAGTTACGAGAAAAAATTTTTTTGAAAGCCTGTGCTTCAAATTGACTTGTTGATAGTTTTCCCCGTATGATTTTTGCTTGTCCATAAAATATCTTATGTTTCAAGCTTTAAATATAGACAAAAAAACACTCCAAAAAGGAGTGTAATTTTATTTATTGTGCGTCATCAGCTTTGATTTCTTCAAGTCCTTCTTCACCCTTCAAAAAGTCAGGCAATTCTTCCTGCTCTGGAAGCTTAAACTCATTGTAAAGGCTGTCGCTCTTTGGCTTTTCAGAACCATCTTCAATAACCTTAATTCTTTCAAGAAGCCCTTCATAGTCAGGAAGCTGTGCCAAATCTTGAAGATTAAATCTTTTCAAGAATCCATCTGTTGTCCCAAACAAGAGTGGTTTCCCCACTGCATCTTTTCTTCCAACCACTTCAATTACACCTTGGTCAACCAGAATTTGAATTGCATAATCACAGTTATTTACTCCCCTGATTTCTTCAATTTCAAGTTTTGTAATAGGTTGTTTATAAGCAATGATTGCAAGAGTTTCAAGTGCTGCTCTTGTCAAAGTTTTTTCTCTGATTGGATTTAAAACTTCTCCAATATAATCAGCGTACGCAGGATTTGATGCAAGTTGCACCTTGTTTTTGTATGTGATGATATGCACGCCAGATTCGCCTGAATATTTCTTCTGCAAGTCCTTAATCGCACCATCAAGTTCTTTTTCAGTCAGTTCAAGTTTTTCAGCAATAAAGTTTTTTTCAACCCCTTCGCCTGCAACAAACAAAACTGAATAAATAATATCACTTAAATTTTCTTTATTTTCGATTTTCATTTTACACCTCATTTGCCGTTATAACAATGCTGCCAAACGCCCCACTTTGCAAAACCTTAACAGTTTGAAGTTTCAAAAGTTCCAAAAGCGCCAAGAAAGTGTTGATTAGTTCACTTTTGGTCATTTGTTCATCAAACAACTCTTCAAATTCAAAACGCTTTCTTTCTTTTGCAAAATTTCTGATTGAGATAATTTTTTCAGCAACAGTAAACCTGTCTTTGACAATCTTCTTTGGTTGTTCATTTTGAACTGTCTTTTTAAGTTCTTCTTTTGTCAGAAGTTTTGCAAAGGCATCAAGAAGTTGGTCAAGCACCATATCCTTGATGACAATCTTAACTTTCTCAGTTTCCTTGCCCGGAGCACGATAGAGTTTGTTGACATCTTCAATATCTTTAAGTTTTTTGCTTGTCTCTTTGAAAAGTGCATACTCTTGAAGTTTTCTTCTGAGCATCTCTTCATCACTGTCTTCGTCTGGCTCTTCTTCCTTCTCAACTGGAAGCACACTCTTGGATTTGATTTCAATGAGCGTTGCAGCAACCGTGATAAACTCACTCGCCTTATCCATATCAACGCTTTTGATATCTTGCATATATTCAAGGTATTGTCCAGTAATCTCCGCCAAACGCACGGTTGCAATATCAAGCTTTGAGTCTTTAATTAAGTGCAACAACAGGTCAAGTGGTCCTTCAAAATTGTCAAGTTTAAATCTGTAAGCGTCAGAAGACAAAAGCATATCCTTGCTTTCAACAGTTTGTTCAATTTGCGATGTTTCCAATTCTGACATAAACTCTCCGCCTTATAATACTTAAAAAGTATACCAAAAACCGAAAGTAAAGGCAAGCAAAAAGCCAACAAAGTGTCCCCGCACTTTATAAAAGCAAAGAAAAACAACGGTTCAAGTAGTTCTCTCAAATCTATGACCGTTGCTTCTATTGTTTTAAAATGCTCAAATCTCCCAAATAAAAAGAAAAAAGGCAAATTTGCCTTTTTACCATTTATGAATAACATTCTTTGCAGTCTCAAAAAGTGACAAGTGTTTAACATTTTCTTTGACGACAACTGCAATTTCCTTAACCAAATTCCCGTCTTTGGAAATCAAAACCTTTCCCACAACATCGCCAACTTTTGTTGGTGCTTTAACACTTTCTACTGTCTCAACATCCACTTGATAGTTTGATTTGTCACCTTTTTTCACAACTGCTGAGAAGTCTTCTGATGCATAAACTTCAACTGTGCCACTCTTTCCTTTAAGCACTGGAAGTTCTTTGATTGCAACAGTCTTATCTGCAAGTTTCTGACTTTCAAAATTTTTGAAACCAAAATTGAGAAGCGTTGCACTCTCATTGAATCTAGTTTTGCTGTTTTCCGCTCCCACAATGACAGAAATAAGTCTCATATCATTTCTCTTTGCAGAAGCCCCAAGGCAACAACCTGCTTCATTTGTTGAGCCAGTCTTTCCGCCATCACAACCTTCATAATATCTGATAAGTCTGTTTGTGTTTACAAGTTCTGTTTCTCTGCCAGATGGATGAACAAGTTTATCCATCCAAACTGTGCTGTAATTATGATATACATCGTGCTTCAAAATCTCTTTCAAAAGGATTGCTGTATCCTTTGCAGACGAGTATTGTTCTGGTGCTGGAAGTCCTGTGCAGTTTGAATAGTGAGTGTCTGTCATTCCAAGTTCTTTTGCACGCTTGTTCATTCTGTTTGTAAACGCTTTTTCATTTCCATTGAAGTACTCGGCAAGTGCGACACTTGCATCGTTTGCAGATGCCATAATCACAGATTTAAGCAAATCTTCAAAAGTGTATTCAACATAAGGGTCAAGGAAAACTTGTGAGCCACCCATACTTGAAGCGTTTTCAGTGGTTGTAATTTTTGTGTCAAGTTCGACAGTGCCTTCTTCCAACTCTTCAAGTGAAAGGAGTATTGTCATCATTTTGACCATACTTGCCACAGGAAGTCGTTTGCATTCATCTTTTGAATAAAGGACTTCTCCACTGCTCTCTTCCACAAGGATTGCACTCTTACTTGAAATGTCAATGTCTGCCACAGCTGCCTTTGCAACATAGGTTTTCATCCCACAACCACAAACAAGAAGTGTCAATGCCAAAACGCTCAAAGTTAAACTTCTCAAAAATTTGCTCATAAAAATAAAACTCCTTTTGCTTTATTTCTTTGCAAAAGAAGCTTTTTTATTCAAAACAAATTAAATCACCAAAATTACATTTCCATTAAGCACAACAAGAAGCAGAGTTTCAATCAAATTGACGAGAAGCAAAAGCACAAGTCCGCACAGGATAAAAACCACACGATTGCACTCTGCACAACCAAAACGCTTGCTGTTGCAATTTATTTTTGTAAGTACCAGATAATACCCCACCAAGAACACAAGACAGAGAAGTTGACAAGGAATAACCACAATAACAGCAGTAACCATAGAGCCAATCCCATAGAAGATGAAAATCAAAGTTACATTCAGTCCAAACAAGTATCCCCTGAAACAGAACAAGAGCTGTGCCAATGGGAAACAATACGGAGAAAAGGAAAGCGCAGTCAAAATAACAATATTGACAGAAAGAGAAATACATCTGGACATAAAGGCGGAAGACGAAGCGACAACCCCGCCATAAAAATTGCCAAGTTTGATTTCTTGAAGACTGCCAAGATTATAACAGTTGTTGTTTCTTATGCCGAGAAACACTCCAACAAAAATTGAAACCAACACCAAAAGAAGTGTCAGCAAAAGTTTACCTTTGTTTTCTCTAATTACATTGCTGCAAGTAAATTTAAGTCCACCAAAGAAAGAATGTGCTTTATACGATTTAATCATAAGATAAATTTATTTGTCAAAATTCAAAAAAAGAACACAATCACTTGTGTTCATCATTATTGAGCCAATTTTTGACCAGAACCAAAATCTGTTTGAAAGCGAGAAATTTGTCTTCCGTATCAACAAAATGCACATTGTCCATCCCACGAAGAAAGGTAAGTTGCCTTTTTGCATAGTTTCTGCTGTGCTGTTTCAAAAGCTCAACCATTTTCTCATAATCATACTCACCGTCTAGGTATGACAGCACTTCTTTATAACCTATCGCTCTCATTGATTGATTTTGCGCAGTCAATCCCCTTTCTTTCAAAGCATTGACTTCATCAAGCAAACCATTTTCAAGCATAACATCAACACGCCTATTGATGTCAGCGTAAAGCTTTTCACGGTCTCTATTTAAGGCAATGACAAGCGCATCGATATCATTTTCGGTCGTTTCCTTTTCTCCGCCAGAAAGGGCAATTTCCACCGCTCTAACAAGTCTGACCGTGTTAAACTTGTCCGTCTTTTCCGCCATTTGTGGATTTTTTTCTTTGAGAATCTGAAAAAGCTCATCATTTCCCTTTTCTTTTGCAAGTTTTTCAAGTTCCGCTCTGCTCTTTTCATCCTTGCCAACTCCACCAAAGTTATAACCCAAAGTCAGAGCCTTAACATAAAGTCCAGTTCCACCAACAACAATCGGCAGTTTTCCTTCTTGATTGATTTGTGCAATTTTTTCTCTTGTAAACTCAACAAAATCAAAAACAGAAAACTCTTCTTCCGGCTCCAAAATGTCAATGGCGTGATGAATAACTCCCTGCATTTCTTCTTTTGTCACTTTTGCAGAACCAATATCAAGTCCCTTGTAAATTTGCACAGAATCAGAAGAAATTATTTCAGTGTGCAATTCTTTTGCCAATTTCACGCTGAAATATGTCTTTCCAACGGCAGTTGGGCCTAGGATAAAAACAGCTTTGAATCTTTTCATTACAAAGTCCTTTTAAACATTTTCTCAAAGTCTTTTTTGGAGATTTTCACAACGATTGGTCTGCCGTGTGGACAAAGCGCAACGCTTCCTTTCATCTCTTCAATCAAATATGCAATTTCTTCTTTTGATACACTGTCACCAGCACGAATTGAGTGTTTGCACGCAGTCTGACAAAGTTTGTCGTTGACTAACCCGCTTGCAGTTTTTTCACTAAACTCATCACCAGATAAGATATCTTCAACAAATTTTTTCAAATCAATTCCACTTATTACAAATGGCACACTTGAAATCTCAAAATAAGTGTCACAATCAGCAATTTCAAATCCAATTTTTTGAAGGTTTGAAAGTCTTGCCCTAAGAAGCGCCCTGTCACCTGCAAGAAGCTCAACTTTGTAAGGTACAAGCAAGTCTTGTTTTGCAATATTGTTTTCTTCAATCTGTTTTTTCAGTTTTTCATAGTTTTGTCTTTCGTGCATTGCGTGCTGGTCAATCACATAAACTGAATCTTCATATTCAGTCAAAATATATGTCTTGAAAATCACACCCACGAGCTTGATTGCGTCCACTTTTGATGTCAAAAAAGTTTCTTCTTCAAATTTTGGCAAAGGCTTTTCTTTCTCAACCTGAATATCTTTTTTCACAGAAAGTTCAACTTCATTTAAAAGACTGTCTTTTGAGTGGTCAAAGAAAATATTTCCACCTGGACGGTTTTTGATTTTTGCATCACTCTTAACAGAAGAAAACTCTGGCATATTGATAATTTCAATCCCTTTCTTCTGATATTCTTTTGGAGATACAATTTTTTCTTTCAAACTTTCATCATCAACAACAGTTTTAAAACTTGCCCCTTCGCTCTCACTCATCTTTTCAAAAGCATCAAAACCAGTGCGTTGTGGTTCTTTATCGTTCTTAATACTAAACTTACTCCACTCTTTTTCTTCTTCGCTTGTAAACTCAAAATCAGCAATCAAATTTGTGGAAATGAGTGCCTTTTCAACAGCACGCCTAATAATCCCAAATATCTTGGAAGAATTGTCAAATTTAACTTCTTTTTTGTTCGGATGAACATTTACATCGACTCTTGTATATGGCACTTCCAATTTGATTACATAAATAGGGAATCTGCCTTTCATCAAAAAGTGTTCGTATGCCCCTTGCACGCAAGCGGAAATCATATAATTTTCAACATATCTTCCATTGACAAAGAGTGTTTGGAAAGTTCTGTTTGGACGAGAAAGTTTTGGTGAAACCACATATCCACCAATCTTAATTCCGTCTTCAATATAGTCAAGTTTTAAGAGTTTGTCATAAACTTCTTTGCCGTAAATCAAATAAATCACTTCATCCAAAGTGCCAGAAAAATGATTGTAAACAGTCTTTCCGTCCACAACATATTCAAAGTCAATCTCAGGATGAGCAAGCATAAATTTTTCAACAAGATGAGTGATGTCGCCTTCTTCTGATTTTGGTTTTCGTAAGAACTTCGCCCTTGCAGGAGTGTTGTAGAAAAGTTCTCGCATAACAAGTGTCGTACCGTCAAGCCTTGCAACTTCACTTATTTTTGAAATTTCCCCACCATTTGCATCAATTTTGAAACCAGTGTCACTTTCTTTTGTTTTTGTTGACAGGCTGACCATAGACACCGATGCAATACTTGCAAGTGCTTCTCCACGGAAGCCGAGCGTTTCAATGCCGTCCAAATCATCAAGTGCGGAAATTTTGCTTGTTGCGTGTGGCAAAAAAGCAAGTGGCAAATCTTCTTTGGAAATTCCACATCCGTTGTCAGATATGGAAATCTTTTTGATTCCACCTTCAACAATTTCAATTTTGATTTTCGTTGCACCAGCATCAATGCTGTTTTCAACGAGTTCTTTCACAACAGAAGCTGGTTTATCAACCACTTCTCCCGCTGCGATTCGATTGTAAATTCTTGGCGACAAGACATTGATTGCCATACGCTTTCTCCTTTATTTTTCGTCTTTTGCTTTTGCAATTAAATCATTAAGGACTTCAAAACTCTCCATTGGAGACATACGCTCTATATTCAAATCGCGCAACACCAAAAGAAGTTGTTGCCCAAGCTTGTTATTTCTTTCTTGCAATGCACGCTCTTCATCTTCTCCAAACATATTCATATCAAGTTTTTGGTTAACTTTTTCAAGGTTGACACTGATTTCTTTTGCTCTGTCAATAACCTTTTGTGGAACGCCTGCAAGTTGTGCAACTTCAATACCAAAACTGCGGTTTGCGTGTCCCCTTACAATTTTTCGTAAGAAAACAACCGTGTCGTTGAGTTCTTTAACAGTGATTTTATAATTCTTCACCCCAGAAATCACACCTTCAAGCTCTGAAAGTTCGTGATAATGTGTGGCAAATAAAGTTTTGCAATTTAGGTGCTTTGAAATATACTCCACAACTGCCCAAGCGATTGAAAGCCCGTCAAATGTGGATGTACCCCTTCCGATTTCATCCAACACGACCAAACTCTTGTCTGTGGCATTTGCCAAGATGCTTGCAACTTCGCTCATCTCCACCATAAAAGTACTCTGTCCAAACGCAAGGTCGTCACTTGCCCCAACACGAGTGAAAATCCTGTCTGTAAGCGAAATTTGTGCACTTTTTGCAGGCACAAAACTGCCAATATGAGCAAGGAATGTGATTATTGCAACTTGTCGCATATA
>CAZIPJ010000018.1:0-21196 GCA_964541365.1 uncultured Lachnospiraceae bacterium | reverse complement strand
TAGGGGTGTAGTTCATCGGTAGAATGAGAGTCTCCAAAACTCCAGAGGAGGGTTCGATTCCTTCCACCCCTGCCAAAACAAATCTAAATCGAGCTCTAGGCTATCGGTTTAGATTTTAATTATTTTAAAGGAGTATTTATGTTTGATAGATATATTGGAAAAGAGTGTGAGGCAATTGTAGTATTTGGGCAATATGTCATGGAAGGGGGCTCTGGGCCGTTGTCAGTGACAGGTGTTTTAGAATCATGTGATGATAATTATCTAATACTTAACACTTCAAAATCAAAAACCAGAATGTTAGTAAAAGGAAAGGCTATTATTCCAATCAAGGCATTATTAGTTTTAAATGTGGTGGAATAATCTATTTGTTCGATTTAGTTTTGAATTGCTCTGCCAAACAAAAGTCGCATTATATTGGCGACTTTGCGGCGACTTGAATATGGGGGAATAGTACCAAGCAGAGTGAGACGATAGAATTTTTTCCACACTGCAAGATAATTTTTTATGGAGTATGAAAATGATTAGAATTTTGTGTTACGGAGATTCAAATACTTGGGGAACAATTCCTGATGGAACTTGTCTTCGTTGTGATATCTCAAAAGCTTATCCACATTTTTTACAAGAAAGACTCGGGGGGGGATTTAAGGTAATCTGTGAAGGTGCTCCTTCAAGAACAACTGACTTGGATGATATTAAATATCCAAAGGGAAATCGCAATGGTTGGATGTATTATCCACAATGCTTAATTTCTCACGACCCAATTGACTATATTGTTTTGTTTTTAGGTACTAATGATTTGAAGTCAAAGTTCAACCGTTCAGTTGAGCAGGTTGCAAAAACAATTGAAGATAAGTACATTAGGTTTACTCGTGAAGAGTTGTCTGTTGGGCTTACAAAAGTGCCAAAGTTTATTATAGTTACTCCTTCTGAAATTGATGAAGACAAATTTGAAGGTTATGAAGGCGCAACAAAAAAATCTAAATTATTTAATAAACAATTTGAAAAAATCGCTAAGAAAAATGAGTGTATGTATATACCAAATGACATATTAAATTGTGGCGATGATGGAATACATCTAACAACTGAAAGCCATAAAAAATTGGCAGATGCATTAGCAGTGCTGATTAAGGGTAAATAATTTTAAAGAAGAACAAAAAAACACCTGACGGGTGTTTTTTTGTTAATAATTTGATTTATTTCTGAGAAATTTGATATAATTGCTTTGAATTTGGAGATGGACGATGTTCGAAAGAATTGAAAGTGATTTAATTTCAAGCAATGTGTTTGTGGCCTCTGACGGAGACTTTTGTTTCATTGTGGATGCTGGGGCAAAGGTGGAAGAAGTCGAAAAGACGATTGCGGGAAGAAAAGTTGAAGCAGTGCTTTTGACTCACGGACACTATGACCATTGTGCAAGAGTTCTTGATTATGTAAAAAAATTTGGTTGCAAGGTTTATGCCAGTGAGTCTATCAAAGAGTATCTTCAAAATGGTGACTACAATTACAGCGAAGGAAAGTTTGTTTTAAACGATTTTTCACAGTTTGTTTTTTTCAGTGGAAATGGAGAAATCAACTTGCCACATTTTAAGATTAAGTACTTTGCGTTGGGTGGGCATAGCAAGAGTGATGTTATGTACGACTGGCAAGGCGACATCTTTGTCGGCGATGTCTTGATTGGGCGTGATATGGGAAGAATTGACCTTTATGGTGGGAACAAAGTTGAGATGATGAAAAGTCTTGGATTTTTGGTCGATTATGATTATGTAATGATGCACTCTGGTCACGGAAAAGACAACGACAAAAAAACGCAAGACAAAGTTGCGTCCTTGTGGTTGAGATTTTTGGATAGATAATATGCCAATAAATAAAAAAATCGCTTGCGAAAGCGATTTATTTTTTAATAAGTCTTCTGTCATCTCCGTCCAAAAACAGTGTGATTGAAGTGTTTTTGTCAACAATTCTTGAAAAGATTCTTTCATCGTATCTGTCCATAACATCGCCAAGGTCGAGATTGCTTGTGATAACTGTTTTTTTGTTTTTCATTTTGCGTTCATTTATGACAAGATACAAATATTCAATTGTGACATTTTTGAAGATTGGTTCTGTGCCAAGGTCATCAATGAAAAGTACATCTGGGGTGAGATATTTTTTCAATATTTCTTCATCCAAGTTTTTGCTGAATGTCTTGAAATCAATGCTCAGGCTGAGTGATGTGACAATGTTGACAACTTTTCCATTTTTAATAAGTTCGTTTGCCATACAACGCATAAGGTGTGTTTTCCCAACGCCGGTTGGGCCTGCAAGATAAATTAGATTCTTTGCAGAATTTGCGTTGCACCACTGTTGCATCTTTTCATACACTGGCGTAAGGTGCTGGGCTGTTGGAATCGCCTTTTCAAAACTTTCAAGTTTTTCAAAACCACTGCCTTCCAAAATAAGTTTTGATATTTCTGTTTTTAAACATCTGCATTGTTTGCCATCAATAAGTCCTTCGTCTTTGCAAAGGGGGCAGTCATAATGCAATTTGACATCTTCAAGTCCGTATCTACTTTTGGTTTGTTGGAGTTTTTGGAAAAGCGCTTTTTCTTCTTTTTCGTTTGGGACTTCTCCATAAGCTTCTTTTTTCTTGTTTTCAATAACAAGCGCAGTGTATTTTTTTTCGAGTGTTGCGAAATCTTCGTCTTTTTCAAGGACAGCCAGCTTTTCTCTAAGCTCATCTTGGTTTTTCTTTTTTCTTGCACGGATGATGTTTAATGCTTGCTCTATTATGTTCTGTTTCATATTCGCTCCTAAATCTCGACTTCTTCAATCGCGTTGAACAGAGATTTCACTTCTTCGCTTGTGCGAGTCCTTTGAGTTGAAAGTTTTGGTTTTTGAACCTTTGGTGCGATGATGTCAAAAGACTGCTTCGCTTCTTCCACTCTTGAAATTTTCTTGTCGTGGAAAGTTGAAAGAATAGTTGAGAGATATTGAATTGGCTGTTCTTTGCCGACAGCAAGAGTGCAGGCGTATTCAACTAATTCATCAGAAAGCTTCCATATTTCTTTCCAGATTTTGTATTTGTCTCTGTCAAATTGGTTGACATTTCTTGAAAGCCCTATTGACTCCAAGATAGTCTTTATTTTGTTGTCAGTGCTTACGACTTCATCAAAATATTCGTTTAGGCTTGTTTCTGTGATGATACCAAGTTTATGGAATTTTTCAAGAAGTCTGTTCATCCCTTCAAGTGTTCGGACATTTGTCTTGAAGCAGTAATTTGAAATTTCTTCAAGCATTTTTTGGCTGAAACCAAGGTTGAGCCAAGTGAAAATGTAGTTGTCAACGACTGGTTCAAGATTTTCATAGTAGAGTCCAAGATTTTTTGTGAGCGTTTTCGCAAGAGCGGTGGCAGTGGTTTTTTCTGCTTCATAAAGCTCAATTTCGCTTACTGAGAAGAGTTTTTGACTGTAATATTTTGAAAGCAGAGAATCCATATAAGAAAGGTTTGCTTTGCTTTTTGCTTTTGCACTTTTTGCGACATAAGTCAAAACAGAGTCATCAAAGCCTTGCTGTGTCCATTTTTGGTAGAGTGCACGTTCTTCAACTGAGAGTGGGCGCTTGATGCCCAAAGTTTTGGTCAAATACTCCATTCCTGAGCGCAAGTTTTCAAATTCCATAAGTCTTTCTTCAACTTGTTTTGCAGTTGTGATTTTCTGATTTGCCCAGTCTTTCGCAATTGTAGTTATGTAAGCATAACCAACATTGTTCCCTTTGATGTTCACGCAATAGTTGATTATCATAAGTAGAGCATCTTTTTCCATATGCAGTCTTTCGATAATGTCATAGTACTCACGATATTCATTTGGAGTAATCATTCTGCCAGACAAAATTTCTTGTGCCTGAGCATTGAAGGATTCATATTTTTTTGCGTTGTATTTTTTTGTGTTGTTAAGCACATCGCTGATTGGAA
Organism: uncultured Lachnospiraceae bacterium; assembly: GCA_964541365.1. Classification (GTDB taxonomy): domain Bacteria; phylum Bacillota; class Clostridia; order Christensenellales; family UBA1242; genus Caccovivens. The sequence goes on along the minus strand of CAZIPJ010000018.1, from coordinate 17,247 downwards.
GATACCTTACTTCAAAAGGAAGAACGTTCAGAAATTGAATGAGTCCTTGCTCTTGCCAGTATACGAAAGCTTGTTCAACTTGTTCTTGCGACAAATTGAGTTCGTTTGCAAAATTTTCAAGAGTATTGTCCCTTGCATTGCTGTCTTGACACTTATAAAGTCCATAGAGATACACCTTCACATACATTGGGTCGGCGTATGGAAGGTAGTTGTTGATGAAAATGTTGTCAACGGAAGTTGCGTTGTTGGCAAGCATATCAATTGAATATTTGCAAAATGCCATAAGGACTCCTTTTCTAAGTGAAATAATCATACCACAATTTCACAATTTTGACAACAATATTGTTAAGAATGTTTCGTTTTCTCTTTTCATATCATAAACTATGAAAAAAATTGTTTTAGTTTTGTTGCTGGCGCTCTGTCTGCCTTTTTGCCTTGTTGGCTGTGAAAAAGAGACAAATAAATTGTCTTCTTATGAGCTTGATGTTGTTTTTGATGAGCAAAGTCATACACTTACTTGCTCGCAGACAGTAAACTATGTAAACAACAGTGACAACGCTTTAAGTGAAGTGGATTTCTTTTTGTATGCAAACTCGTTTGCGGAAGGGCAAAAGACTGTCCCAAATTCACTTTCCAATCAGGCTTATCCAAATGGAGAAAGTTTTGGAAATATAGAATTTGGTAAAGTTTGTGTAGATAAAAAAGAAACGAGTTTCTCTTTTGAAGAACCAAATAAAAACATCTTGATTGTTCCACTTGTCAAAGAGTTGTTTCCGGATGAATCAGTGACAATTTATTTGGAATATGTAGTCAGTCTTGCAAATGTGCATCACAGGCTTGGATACGGCGAAAAAACCGTCAACTGTGGCAGTTTTTTCCCTATTGCTTGTGTCTATGAAGATGGATTTGTTAAGAATGGATTTGCGGCTTACGGCGACCCTTTTTACAGTGATGTGGCAAATTTTGATGTAACAATCACTTATCCAAAGGAGTATGTTCTTGCTTCAAGTGGGGAGCAAGAAAAATTGGAAGAAGGGAAAGTCAAGTGCAGTGCAAGAAACATAAGAGATTTTTGTTTTGTGCTTTCGAAAGAGTTTAAAGTCATCTCAAAGAAGGTTGATGATGTTGTAGTCAATTACTACTTTTATGATGACGAACACAGTCAAGACTTTTTGCAGATTTCAACCGAAGCAGTGGAAACCTTTGGAGATTTGTTTGGAAAGTATCCATACAAACAACTTTCAGTTGTTAAAACAGGTTTTTGTTTTGGGGGAATGGAGTATCCAGAGCTTGTTATGATTGCAGATGATATCACCGACAAGCAGTCATTTGATTATGTTATTGTTCATGAGATTGCACATCAGTGGTGGTACGGACTTGTTGGGAATAATGAGTTTACTGACGCTTGGGTTGATGAAGGACTTACAGAATACTCAACTGCACTCTTTTTTGAAAAGAATAGTCAGTATGGTTTTGAGTATGATGTAGTGATTGACAATGCATTTGCTGGGTACAAAAACTTTGTTTCAATTTACAAATCAATTTTGGGGGATGTGGATGAGAGTATGCAAAGAGAATTGTCCCAGTTTGAAACTGAGCCTGAATATGTCAACTGCACATACACAAAGGGGATGCTTCTCTTTGACAGTTTGAGAGAGACTTTGGGCAGACGCAAGTTTGAAAAATGTTTGCGTAATTATTTCAAAGAATACAAGTACAAAAATTCTTCTTATGAGAAAATGGTGGAGAGTTTTTCTAAGAGTGCAAATAGAAATCTTGAAGGCGTTTTCAAGGCTTGGGTTGAAGGGAAAGTTGTTATCGAATAAAAAAATTGCACATTATGTGCAATTTGCGATTATGGTGGACTGCCAGGGGCTCGAACCCTGGACCCCCTGATTAAGAGTCAGATGCTCTACCAACTGAGCTAGCAGTCCATAATTTTTGTTGTTGAAACTTTAAAACTTTCTGCCAACGAAAAACTATGTGTATTATACAACACATTTGTTTACTTGTCAATTAAAAAATTTAATTTGTGACAAATTTTTATCTTTTGTTTTTAGAAATATCAATTGTGCCGTAAAGTCGTTCAAAGTCATTTATATATCTTTTTATTGCAATCTCAAATTCTTTGTTTTGACTTCGAGAGTTGAAGTCAGCGGTGAATCTGATTTTTTCTCGCAAATCCTGTGGGATTCGCAGCGTATATCTTGAAAGGTTTTTCATTTGTAAACTCCTATTTTAATTTTAACATTAAATTTTGTTTTAGTTTAATTTTTAACCAATTTTAATTTAAAAAGTTTAAAATTTGTGGCAATATGAGCTGCTTATTTGTATAAGATAATATGGAAAATTTGAAATTACTAAGCAAAGAAAACCTTTTACATAATTTGAAACAATATCAAAGTAAGAAAATTTGTGCAATGGTTAAGTCAAATGCGTATGGGCACGGCCTTGATGAAATTGTGGAAATGCTTTCTGACAAAGTAGATTATTTTGGAGTTGCAAATGTGGAAGAAGGGGTGAAAGTCAGAAAGAACTGCAATAAACCAGTGCTGCTCGTAGGCGAAAAACCAAATCTGAAAATGTGCTCAAAATACAACTTGGAGTTTATGGTTGATGACGAAGTAGGATTGAAGAATGCAATCAATTTTGGTGTTAAAGACAAGTGCCATTTGAAAATAAATTGTGGGATGAACAGATTTGGCGTAAACAGTGAACTCAATATGAAACTTCTGGACAATATTATTGAAGAAAATCAGATTAAACTTAAATCTGTCTACACGCATTTTCCAAACACATCAAATCCAAAGCAAACTTATGAAAACTATCAACGGTTTCTTAAAATCAAGAGTGCTCTTACGCAGAGACCTTTGATATGTTTTGGTGGGAGTGGACTTATCGATTTTCCATTTGAGTATGACTTGCTTAGGCTTGGTATTGGTCTTTATGGATATGGAAACAAAGTTCTGAAACCAGTTATGAAAATCCATTCATATGTTTGCAAAACCTTTTATGCAAAGAAGGGTGAGTTCATTGGATATGGTCAGCAATATTGTGTTGAAAAAGACTTCAAGTTTGCTGTTGTTCCAGTGGGCTACGGTGACGGGCTTTGCAGAAAGCTTAGCGAAAGATTTTGTGTTGAGATAAACGGAAGAAACTTTCCGGCAGTAGGAAATATCTGTATGGATGCGTTTTTCGTTAAAGTTGATGAGAGTGTGAAGATGGGTGACAGCGTGACAGTAATGACGAATGCAGAGAGTTTTGCCAAGAAGCTCGGTACTATTTCTTATGAAGTGCTTACAAACTTTTCAAAGTTTAGGGGAAAAACAAAAATAGAGTAACTTTGTAAATTAAGTTGGAAACATCGTCCTTATCGTGATAAAATACTCTTATGAGAGTTGATTCTGGAAAGTTTGGTGGCAGACCACTACTTGAAAATAAGTACAAGCACATAAGACCTACGGCAGACAAAGTTAAACAAGCACTTTTTGTTAAGTTGCAATTTTTTGTGCCAGATAAAAAGGTGCTTGACCTTTTTTGCGGAACGGGTGCACTCGGCATTGAAGCGTTAAGTCACGGAGCAAAAGAAGTTGTGTTTGTTGATAAAAATGCGAAAAGTGCACAAATGACAAGAGAGAACTTGAAGCTTGTTGGCTCACAGGAAAAAGTTTACAAAATGGATGCAGGACTTTTTTTGGATAAGTGTGAACAACAGTTTGATTTGATTCTTCTTGACCCGCCATATAAAAGTGGACTTTATGAGACGATTTTGAAAAAGATTGAAGAGAAGAACCTTTTGGCAGATGATGGAATTATTGTTTGTGAGCACGCAAAGGAAGACACTTTTGATTATCAAGGTTTTACAGTTTTTGATGAGAAAAGATATGGGACGATTATGCTCACTTATTTGTCCAAATAAAAAATTAAAATGCTTCAAAACACGCAAGGTGGCAATGCCATCTTTTTTTTCATATAAAAATCGTAGGAGTGTTTTTATGTGTGGAATCTGTGCTGGCATTGGAAAAACAAATCAAGTGGAAGCCGTTTTAAATGGTCTTAAAAAATTGGAATATCGTGGGTATGATTCAAGCGGAGTCGCTTACATAAATAACAAAAAAATTGAACTGGTCAGAAGTGTTGGTCAGATTAAACATTTGGAAGAAAAACTGTCAGAAAATAACCAATCTGAAATAGTCATCGGACATACACGCTGGGCAACTCACGGCAAAGTTTGTGAAGAAAATTCTCATCCACATCTTTCGTTTGATGAGAGTTTGGCAATTGTACATAATGGCATTATCGAAAATTTTGAAGTCTTGAAAAAGGAAATGAAAGATGTTGATTTCCGCTCTCAAACGGACACAGAAGTTTTTTCTAATTTGATTGCAAAACAAAATGGAAAACCAATTGAAAAGCTGATTTCTGCTTCAAAACAAGTTGATGGAAGTTTTGCTGTTGCAGTGCTTTTTAAGGCTGAGAAAAAAATATTTTGTGCAAAGAGAAAAAGTCCGCTTTATATTGCTTGTAGGCAAGGGCAGATTATGGCATCAAGTGACCTGTCTGCATTTGAAAATAAATTTGAATATTTTTATATTTTGCAAGATGATGAATTTGCAGTTTTGTCAGAAAATAAAGTTGAATTTTTTGCTCCGGATTGCAAAAAAATTGAAAAAGAAAAGCAATTCTTTGAAAAAATCGAGTTTTTTGATGATTTTTCGAACGAAAAATGTTTTATGAAAAAAGAAATTGCCGAGCAGCCAATTGTGCTTAAAAGGACTTTTTTTAAGTATTATTCTGAAAAAATATTTGATGAAGAAGTTTTAAAAGAATTAAGAAAATATAAGAGTTTTCACTTTGTCGCTTGCGGAACGGCTTATCACAGTGCACTTATGGGGGCGGAGTTTTTGGAAAAGTTTGCAAAGAAAAATTGCGAAGTGTCAGTGGCGAGTGAGTTTAAGTATGGGTATAAGCAAATCTCAAAAAGCACGCTGTATGTTTTTGTAAGTCAGAGTGGAGAAACGGCAGACACAATTGCGTGTGCAAACAAAGTGAAAGAGAAAGGTGCAAAAGTTTTGTGTGTGACAAATGTTCCTTATTCCAGCCTTAACAATTTGGCTGATTTCATTTTGCCGACTTTTGCAGGAAAGGAAGTTGCTGTGGCATCAACCAAAGCATATGTTGCTCAGGTGTTTACGCTGCTTATATTTGCAAGCAAAATCTCAGGAATTGACCTTGAAGAAGATTTGCGAAAGTTTGTTTTAAATTTTGCCGTTACACCTTTTCCTGATGACATCTTTGAGAACATCTTTTCTTTCACCAAAATATTTTTTGTGGGCAGGGGGCAGGATTATGTGACAAGTCTTGAAGCCGCTTTGAAGCTTAAAGAAATTGCATATGTAAACTGCATAGGTATCGCTGCCGGAGAACTTAAACACGGCACTCTTGCACTTGTGGATGATGAGACCTTGGTTGTTGCAATATCCACACGAAAAGACTTGAAAGAAAAGCTTGAAAATAATATTCAAGAAATCAAAGCAAGGGGTGGAAAAATCTTGCTTTTGTCAGAGTTTGAGCATAATGTTGATGTTGAATATCAAATTCAACTTCGTGCATTTGACGAAGCGCTTATGCCGATTGAGAGCATAGTTTATTTGCAACAACTGGCACTTATGTTTGCCCTAAAAAAAGGCTTTGACCCAGATAAGCCGAGAAACCTTGCAAAGTCAGTTACGGTGGAATGATTTAAGTTTTGAAACTTTTGCAAGAGGGGGGGGGATAAAAGAAAACACCAAACAGTTTTGGTGTTTTTTTAGTTTGTAATTAATTAGAATGTGGCGTGCCACCTTAGATTTCAGGGTCAAACTTTTCAAAAATGATATTGTCGCAATATTTAACAACTTTCATATATTCTTCTTTACTTCTTACAACATTTGCAATAAGTGGAAGATGTTTATATTTTCTGACATATCTATTTGGAAGTGATGATGCGTCGTAGTTGATAAAGTGTGGCTCGCTGACTTTCTTGTTGAATCTCATACTGCGAAGAAGTGCTTTTTTAAGCCAAGAGAGTGGCTCGCCTTTGTAATATCCAGAAAGTTGTCCACGAATAAATTTTGGGGCGTGGTCTTTGATATAGCCCAAAACATATGGGTTGTATGACTGAACGGCAAATTCACCTTTATACTTTTTGAGCATATCAATAAGAGTCTGTTCAAACTTTCCTGGTTTGAAATAATGTTTAACTTCAATAAGAAGTGGAACTTTTCCATCCACGAAATCAAGAACTTCTTGCAAAGTTGGGATATGTTCTTTTGTGCCTTTAAGATAAAGGGCTTTCAAATCTTCCTTATGGAGATATTTCACATAGCCATCATTGCCGGTCATTCTTGCCAAGCTCTCATCGTGGAAAACAACAAGCGTTCCATCAGCGAGCATTTTGACATCAAGCTCAATGGCATATCCCTTTTCGATTGCTTTTGCAAAAGCAGCAAGTGAGTTTTCTGGAATGTTTTTTGTGTGATATCCACGGTGGGCAATAGGAGTTTCCACCAGCCAAGTTTGAAATAAATCCATTTTGTCTTTCCTTTATAAAATATATCGTTATTTAATAATAAGCATTTTTCGTTTTTTTGTCAATTAAATGAGAGTTAAACTCCGTCACTGACACTATATTCTATGCATTATTGTCCGTTTTTATAAAACTTTTTATTGTTTCGATGCGATTTTTTGCGTCTTGCTTGCTCTTTTCAAGAAGCTCAGATGCCTCGTCAGCTTTGAGTTCTTTTATTGCACTGAAACGACTTTCGCCGTTGATATAGTCTTCATATTTGTCAAAATCAGATGTGCTGTCGATGTCAAGATTGTTTGTCTTTGGGTTGTACCTAAGCAGTGACCAATATCCGCATTCAACCGCTTTTTTCATCTCAGTTGGAGTTGTTGTCATATCAAAGCCGTGGTTTACACAAGGGGCATAAGCAACAATCAAACTTGGTCCGTCAAAGTTTTCTGCTTCTTTAAATGCTTTGATACATTGCATCATATTCGCACCAAGGCTGACTTGGGCGACATAGCAATTCTTTGAAGCGATTGCAATTGACACAAGGTCTTTCTTTTTGGTCTTCTTGCCAGAGTTTGCAAATTTGACCATTGCACCGCGTGGAGTTGATTTTGATGCCTGACCACCTGTGTTTGAGTAGACTTCTGTGTCAAGTACAAGTACATTCACATTCTCATTTCCGTTAAGGATATGGTCAAGCCCGCCATAACCAATGTCATAAGCCCAGCCATCTCCACCAATAATCCAAACGCTTTCTTTTGTTTTGGCGGTGAACTTGCTTCCAAGTTTCATTCCAAGTCCAAATTCTGCATTGTCTTCAAACAGTGAATTTGCCCAAGCAGGACCATTTCCATCTTCATCTTTAAGATATGGGCAACTTGGATAAGAGCCACCATAAATGCTTGAACATCCGGTTGCGTTTGCAATCAGCATATTTTTTCCAAAGAGCATAGTTGCAAGTTTGATGTAAGGGGTCTCGCCACAGCCAGCACACGCACCAGAATATCCAAAATAGCTCTCTTTAAATTGAAGCCCTTTTGGAAGGTCTGTTGAGAATGGGGTGACAGTTTCTTTTTCGATTGTTTGCAGTGTGGCATAGTTTTTCTTTTCTTTTTCAAGCAGTTCTTCTGCCGAAACCATTTCGATTGCTTTGTTTCTCGCAATGCAGGCGGTCTGACAGTTTCCACAGCCAGTGCAGTCTTCTGGGCTGACCTGAACACGATAATAGTATCCGTTCATTCCAAAAGCGTTTGCAAATTCAATCTCGTCAGGAGTTTTTGCTTTTGTCAAAATTGGACGGATTGCATTGTGTGGGCAGGACATTATACATTGTCCGCACTGGATACAGTTGTGTGGCAACCATTTTGGGAGCATACTTGCAATGCCACGCTTTTCAAATTCGGCTGTGCCTTGTGGAACGATTCCGCATTTGTCAAAGGCAGAAACAGGCAAACTGTCTCCATCCAGTTTTTCAATTGGGCGCATAATGCTTGTATAAAACTTGTCGTCAATAGACTTTTGAGACAGTCCAATATTTTTAAGTGCCAATTTTGAAACATCAACTTCTTGGATTTTTTCAGCAGTAAGGGCGCACGCTTTCAAGTTTTTGTCAATAGTTTGTTGACCTTTCTTTGCGAATGTCTTTTTGATGTATTTTTCTATTTCCGCTTTTGCAACATCAAAGTCGATTATGTTTGAGACCTTGAAAAGTGCGGTTTGCATAACAATATTGATTTTGTTTCCAAGTCCAACACTTTTTGCGATATTGAAGCCGTCAACAACATACAATTTTGCATTTTTTTCTTTAAGTTCTTTTTTGTAAATATCTGGCAAAACTTTGTCAATTTCGTCTGCACTGAAAATGGAGTTGATAAGCACTTTTCCATTTTTCTTTAACCCTTCAAGACAGTTGTACTTATGCACAAATGAGAAATTGCTGATTGTGATAATATCAGCTTCATTTACAAGATAACAGCTCTTGATTTTGTCATCACTCACTCTAAGATGTGATTTTGTCAAACTTCCGCTTTTTTTGCTGTCGTATTCAAAATATCCTTGAACATACTTATTGAGTTCTGTTCCCAAAATTTTGATTGTGCTTTTGCTTGCAGATACTGTTCCGTCAGAGCCAAGCCCAAAGAATTTCATCTGGAAGTCTTTACTTTTTGAGTTGTAGTGGGTGATAGGAAGGGATGAGAAAGACACGTCATCATTGATGCCGACCGTGAAATCATCTTTTTCGTTTTTGAAGTTTTCCACAACTGAATGCACCATTGCAGGAGTAAAATCTTTTCCGCCAAGTCCATATCTTCCGCCAAGCACTTTGATTTCTGGGCGGGTCTTTAATGCAGTTGCAACATCCAAAAACAGTGGTTCTCTTGCACCGCTTTCTTTTGTTCTGTCAAGCACGATTACTTTCTCAACACTCTTTGGCAAGAGTTTGCAAAGATGTTTATATTCAAATGGGCGGTAAAGATGAACATTCAAAAGAGCAATGTCTTTTGAGTTTTCATTCTGCAAATATTCTTCAATAGTCTCACAAGAAGAACCTATGCTTATGATGACATTTTTTGGCTTTTTTGCGCCTAAAAGTTGATAGGCTTCGTATTTTCTGCCAACAATTTTCTCAAAATTCTTCAAAATTTCATTTAAAGTGGCAAAAACATTTTTGTAGTCAAGATTTGAAAGTTCTTTATTTTGGAAGAACACATCTGGGTTTTGAGCAGTGCCTTTTTGGTATGGGGACTGCGATGTCATTCTAGAACTACGGAATTTTTCGATGTCTTCAATTGGAAGAAGTTTTTTGATTTGTTCGTCTTCAATCATCTCAATTTTTTGGATTTCGTGAGATGTGCGGAAACCGTCAAAAAAGTGAACAACTGGAAGTCCAGTTTTGTATGTCAAGATGTGGGCAATCAGCGAGAAGTCGTGTGCTTGTTGAACGGATGAAGATGAAAGAAGAATCGCACCAGTTTGTCTTACTGCCATAACATCGCTGTGGTCGCCAAAAATTGAAAGGGCGTGAGATGCCAACGCTCTTGCAGCAACGTGCACAACGCAAGGAAGATGCTCACCAGCAAGTTTATACAGATTTGGAATCATCAAAAGAAGTCCTTGGCTGGATGTGAAAGTTGTGGACATAGCACCACTGCAAAGACTGCCGTGAAGAGCCCCAGCAACGCCACCTTCTGATTGCATTTCAACAAGGGTTGGCAGTTTGCCAAAGATATTTTTGTGAGCGGCAGAAACTTCTCCATCGCAATATTCTGCCATAGGGGATGAAGGTGTGATTGGATAGATTGGAATGACTTCTGACAATTTGTAAGCCACCATTGCGGCGGCAGTGTTTCCATCAACGACAATGTTTTTCATTTGATGCTCCTTAATATATAAATAACAATATAACATAGTTTAAACATTTCAAAAAAATAAGTCAAATTTATTTTGAGTTTGTTTGATTATTGAAAGACTTTCTTGTACAATAAGAGTATGAGAAATTTGAAATTTGTAATTGAATACAACGGTGCGGATTTTTTTGGTTGGCAAAAGCAGGACGGAAAAAGGACTGTTCAGGGAGAACTTGAAAATTGTTTTTTCCAGCTGACAAAGGAGAAAGTTGAGTTTGTCGGAAGCGGCCGAACAGACAAGGGCGTTCACGCTTTGGGGCAGGTTGCAAGTGTGAAATGTGAAAACAACATTCCACTTTCAAACCTTAAACTTGCCTTCAACAATCTTTTGCCACCAGACATCAGAATTGTCAAAGTGAAAAATGCAAAAGACGATTTTCACGCACGCTTTTCAGCAAAGAAAAAGACCTATCTTTATGTTGTGCAGGTGGGTGGAACTCGAAGTGCAATCGACGCAAAAACTGTGGGGTTCTATCCTTACGAAGTTGACTTTGAAAAGATGAAAAGTGCCGCGGCACTTCTTGTTGGGAAACATAATTTTAAGGCGTTTTCAAGTGCTGACACAAATGTCACAAATTTTGAAAGAGAAGTCTTTGATGTCAAACTTTCAAGGCTTGGGCGAAAGGTGAAATTTGAAATCACTGGCAACGGATTTTTGTATAATATGGTAAGAATTATTGTGGGGACTTTGCTTGAAATTGGGCGTGGAAAATTGGATGAAAATTGCATCAAAAATGCATTCGAAAACAAGAGTCGAAGTACACTCGGAAAAACAATAGAACCTAATGGTCTTTACCTGAAAACTGTTAAATATGAATAAAAAACAGCGTTCAGACGCTGTTTTTTTGATGTTTTTATTAAAAAATTGCAAAAGAATTCAAATTTGAATATTCAATTACAAGATATTTTTCTTCTTGACCAAAGGCAATTTTGAAGATGATTTCATAAGTTCCATTTTCGGTGTAATTTACTTTGTATGGGTTTGTTGCATCTGAGAATTTATCAACGCTTTCTCCAAACTCAATTTCTGCTCGAAGCAGGTTGGAGTATACTGTTGAGCCGTCTCTTATAAGTGAGAAATCAACTACCAAATCTTGTGCTTCTTCTGCACTTAATTTTAAAATATCTTTAACCTTGTTTGTTTTGTTGTTTACGTTATTTAGGAAGCTCAAACCTTCTGCACTGTAAATATCTGAGTTGACATTTCCTTGGCTGATGTAAAGGTTTGTTGTCAGGACTTCTTGTGCTAGTGTTTCATCTGACTCTGCTGGCAGGGAGTAATCATCCGTCACTCTCCAAGCTGTAAGTTTTGTGTATACCATTTTGTTGTCATCAAAAACCGCAGTATATTTACCTTTCGTTTTTGAGTTTGCTTTGAATGTCAGTTTGCTTTCTGAAATTTTATCGTTTGTTGAGCGGCGATTGTCGATGCTGTATCCAGAACCACCAGTGATGAGCACACTGTCTTCATAAACCCAAGCGATAAAACTGCTTTCTGGTTTTGCGGTTGCGGTGAGTGTGACTGATGAGCCTTCTTTATAGCTTCCGCTTCCAGAAACTGTGCCACCACGGGTGCCAGTCAAAATGCCTGTCCAACTTGAATTTACTTCCACAGAATAGGAATCTTTCGCTCCGCATCCAACAAGTGCCAAGATTGGAAAAATCAAAAGTGCCATTACAAAAATTGTTAACTTCTTTTTCATAATATTAGTTGTTTCCTTTTGTGAAATTATTATCGTAAAAAATGAATTAAAAGTCAATCAAAAAATTATATTTACAAAAATAAAAACATTTATGAGTATTTTGTAAGCTCTTGCATAAAATAAGATGTGTGGAAATGATTTTGAGCAAGTTCAAAATCTTTGCTTCGCAAATGTTTGATAAATCAAACCGCACACATCTTATTTTGTTACGGCGGCGCAAATGCCCTTGCAAGCAAGCATTTCGCTTCTTGTAATAAAGATGTAAGCGGACAATCTTGAAGCAAGTTCAAAATCTTTGCTTCATTTGTTTAAGGAGTTTTTATGTGGGAACTTTCCATCTCTGTCGATTCTAAAAATTTTGAAGTTGCAAAGTTTGTCTATCAGACTTTGAAAGCACAAACAGCAGAATTTGGCAGTGTTGTGACTTGTTACGAAGAATATGAAAAGATTTATGTGCTTTTGGCTTGTCCAGAAGAAGAACAAGCACGTGTAAGTAATCTTGTTGAAAGATGTATTATCAAGGTAATTTGCAATTTTTACAAAGAGAAGTTTTTGACTGAAAACTTGCGTTTGCCTTCGCACGACAATATAACAGTTATGGCATTTAAAAAGGCACTCTTAAATTTTGACAAGGAGACAGATTTCTTTCTTATAAGGAAGAATCTCAATTTGCAAAAAAATCTCTATCTTGATTCTTTCTATTCTTTCAAGCTTAGGGCTTTGCGTGAAAAGTGGACAGAGCTTGTTACACTTGCGAATGAAAACAGCGATTATCTTGTAAGCAGTGATGCATTTTTTGACCTTTTGAAATTTTTGATTGATAATCTTGAAATTGGCGAAGAAGAAATCAATGTTTTTGAAGATGAGAATGGATATTCAATCAAATTGCAAACTGGCGAAGACGATTTGGGGTGTGGCAAGCTTTCTCGTGAAGGGCTGGTGTCATCACTCATCGAACTCTGTCCAAAGAAAATCAATCTGTTTTGCAGAAGCGATGATAATACCGCAGGATTTCTTTCCAAAATCTTTGAAGAGCGTGTCAATGTCTGCTATGATAAGGCAGTGGAGAAGATGCCAAACATTTCCAAATTGTTTTAAAAAACGAAAAATTTTCTTGACAACAATTTTTTGTGAGCGTATAATGAAAGCAAGTATTTAGTGAAAGACAAGTAGTTGATTTTGCGATGCACAGAGAAGGGTTGGCTGGTGAAAAACCTAAATCAAGATATCAAATGAAACCACTTTTGCGTTTGAGATACGAAGAAAAGAGTGGCGGGGTTAGTTACCCTTGCAATTAAGGTGGAACCACGGTTTTATGAAAAATCGTCCTTAGAAACAAGTGCTTGTTTTTAAGGATTTTTTGTTATCTTAGAGATGCTTTCAACCTTAGCATAGCGAAGGGACACTAACCGAAAAAACAAAACAAATAAAAAGCGTCACGGACGCAAAAGGGGAATAAAAAATGGAAAAGAAAGAACTTGATGAAAAATTGCAAAAAGCCAGACACAGTTTGGCACACATCTTGGCAAAGGCGCTTGTGTCACTTTACCCAAAGACAAAACTTACAATCGGCCCAGCCATTGATGACGGGTTTTATTATGATGTTGATACAGATGAAATGTTGACGCCAGACCATTTCGACACAATCGAAAAGAAAATGAAAGAAATCTTGAATAAGGGCGAAGCTTTCACAAGAAAAGAAGTGTCAAAAGCAGAAGCACTTAAACTTTTTGCTGGAAATGAATACAAAACTGAGATTATCAACGAACTTCCAGAAGGCGAGAAAATTTCTGTTTATTATACGGGAGATGATTTCTTCGACCTTTGCAGGGGACCACACGTTGAAAGCAGTAAGAACTTGCAAAATTATGCTTACAAAATCCATTCAGTTAATGGCGCATATTGGCGTGGAAATGAAAAAAACAAAATGCTTCAAAGAGTTTATGTGTACGCATTTGCTGACAAAAAGCAACTTAATGAGCACATAAACAGACTTGAAGAAGCCAAAAAGCGTGACCACAACAAACTTGGTCGTGAGCTTGAACTTTTCACAACAGTTGATTATATTGGACAGGGGCTTCCTATTCTTTTGCCAAAGGGAGCAAGAGTTGTTCAAACACTTCAAAGATTTGTTGAAGATGAAGAACAGAAGCGTGGTTGGCTTTTGACAAAGACTCCATTTATGGCAAAAAGCGACTTGTACAAAATCTCAGGACACTGGGACCATTATAAAGACGGGATGTTTGTGCTTGGCGATGAAGCGAAGGATAAAGAAGTTTATGCACTTCGTCCAATGACTTGTCCATTCCAATACCAAGCATATCTAAACAGAGCTCGCTCTTACAAGGATTTACCACTTCGCTATAATGAAACGTCAACACTTTTTAGAAATGAAGCAAGTGGAGAAATGCACGGACTTATTCGTGTCAGACAATTCACGATTTCAGAAGGTCACTTGATGTGCACACCAGAACAACTTGAAGATGAATTTAAGGGTTGTCTGGAACTTGCAATCTTTATGCTTAAAACTTTGGGACTTTATGAAGACGCTTCATACAGATTCTCTCAATGGGATGAAAATGACAGAGCGAAATATATCGGAACAAAAGAGCAATGGGATGAAGCTCAAAGCACAATGAAAAAGATTTTGGATGATTTGAAAGTTCCTTATGAAATTGGAATTGGGGAAGCAGCTTTCTATGGACCAAAACTTGACATCCAAATCAAAAATGTTTGGGGAAAAGAAGATACACTTATCACAATCCAAATTGACCAAATGCTTGCAGAAAAATTTGGAATGGAATACACAGACAAAGACGGACAAAAGAAAAACCCATACATCATTCACAGAACAAGTATCGGTTGCTATGAAAGAACTCTTGCATACTTGATTGAAAAATATGCAGGGGCATTCCCACTTTGGCTTGCGCCAACACAGGTTAAGGTTTTGACTCTTACTGAAAGAAATAACGAATATGCAAAGAAAGTTTATGCTCGTCTTTGCGATGCTGGAATCAGGGCAGAACTTGATGACAGAAATGAAAAAGTTGGATACAAAATCAGAGAAGCTTTGTCAATGAAAGTGCCATATCTGATTATTGTTGGTGATGAAGAAGAGAAAAACAACCAAATCTCAATTCGTGGACGCGGTTATGAAAACAAGAGCGGACTTGATTTGGAAGGTTTCCTTAAAAGACTTGACGAAGAAATTAAAACAAAGAAACTTAATTAAATACTAGGGCGTTGTTACAAACTTTCAAAAAATGGGACGAGGCCATTGGACGAAGAAATCAAGGCAAAGAAACTTAATTGGTTGATTAACGACTGTCTTTGCGGAAGCAGGCGCGCCTGTCGACAAATTTCAACAATTTTTGATTTTAATCTTGAAAATTTGCTTGGTTTATTTTATAATTGTATGGTAACATCGTAAAAGGAGTAAAAACAGTGGGGATAAATGAACTGATTATACCAATTGGAGTGTTGTTTCTTACGCTTCTGATGGGGTTTTACTTCAAATAAATTAAGTCGCGGTCAAAGCCGCAAAAGGAGAATATTATGAACAGTATGTTGCTCGTATCAAACAGCGTTTGGAACTATGTTTTGATTGGAGTTGTTGCACTTTTGTTGGTTGCAATGCCAATCTTGATGAGCCAAAGAAACAAAAGAGAATCTCAGAAGATTCAAGAACAGACCAATTCTTTGAAGGTTGGAGACAAAGTTTTGACAACAAGTGGAGTTTATGGCACAATTACAGAACTTAAATTTGACGATTCAAAAAAGATTGTTGTAATTGAAACTGGTGGAAAGAACAAGAGCTATATGAGCGTTGATGCTTACGCAATCTACACCGTTTTCAAAAGCGATGAAGAAATCGCTCGCGAACAAGAACTTAAAGCAGAAGTTGAAAAGAAAGAAGTGCAAATTGCAGAAGAAAAGAAATCTGCAAATAAAGCAAAGAAAACTGAAAGCACAGAAGTTAAGAGTGGAGTTGTTGAAGCTTCCGCAGAAAAACCAGTTGAAACAAAACCTGCAAAGACATCAAAAACGACAAAGAAAAAGGCTGAATAAAAAATTTAAGAAGAAAGTGGACTTGTTCCACTTTTTTTGTTTGGTTAATAAGCTTTTATGCTATGAATTAAATAATATATTAATAAATTCGACAAATTGTGTAATTTTCTTGATTTTTTGGGTTGTATAAGGGTAAAATAAAATTGAGTATTGCAAAGGAAGACATATATGAAAAAAATTGTATGTTTATTATTTGCTTTTTTCGTTGTTGCATCTTGCGCGATTGCAGGGGGCGTTATTTTGTCGGGCTGTGACTGGTCTAGAAATCCAAGTCTGTCGCAAGATTATGATGACAAGGGTGGAGATAAAACTGGTGCAGACGCAACGTATTATTATTTTGAGTTTGGTGGAACAAGAGTCAGCGATGAAGCCAATCCAGTAGATTACATTGAAAGTTATGGAAGTATTGTACAGGGGACAAACTACTATGATTACAAAAAAAATGATACGGCCTGTGGAACTGTCACTGTAAGTTATAGTGGAACTTCCGTTTCCAGTACCAGCCTATCGACATCTTATTATGGTGGAAGGACGCTTACTGGCAGTGTTTCTGGCAATGTGACTTTCACGCTTACATATACAGTAAATTCTGGATATTCATTTTTAGGTTGGTATAGATATCACTATCAAACTGATGGTGTGGAAAATGATATTGAATTTGAAAAAGTGTCTGTAGATGCAACATACACTTTCACTGAATATGGTTCTTCATACGATTATAGTTATTCATACACAGCGTACTGTGGACTTTTTTATAAAGGGACAGCGTTTGCTGTACCACCTTTGCCAAAATCAGTATCTACATATGCTTATCCTAGTGATGGGGAGAAAACAATTTCAAGCAAAATTGAGATTACGGCTGAAATTACAAATTATTATGGCTATGGATTTAGTGTTAACTCGTCAGGCTATTTTGAAAGTAGAAACAAAGGTGTTAACAATTCTTATGCGATGATGAGAATTCAATTCTATGCAAGAAAAGCCAACTCCACTTTTACAATCAAGTACATAAGTTATGCAGAGAACAACTATGACTATGCAATTTTCAGCAATCTAGATACGGTCCTTAGTGAAAGTTCTTCTGCGGATTCAACTTATTTTAAGCGGACTTATGGCGAGTCCAGTGCAAATGAAAAAACACTTACGTATTCTGGTATTTCTTTGGGCTCTCATTACATCTATATCAAATTTATAAAAGATGGTTCTCAACACGTAGGCAATGACTCGTTGCAAGTTTATTTTGAGTCGGATTGGATTGAAAATAGTAATTATGCGTATAGAAGTTATAATTATGTCGGAACAAAATTTGGGACCTTGCCAACAGCGACACGTTCTGGATACAAACTTGACGGCTGGTATACATCTCCATCTGGCGGAACAAAAATAACATCAGACTCCATCATTACGGGAAGCAATATAAATTTCTACGCTCATTGGTCAGTTGCTACATACACAGTGACAGTTGTGGCTGGCACTGGAATCAAAGCAGTGAGATTAAACAACAAATCTGCTT
>CAZIPJ010000017.1:0-21706 GCA_964541365.1 uncultured Lachnospiraceae bacterium | reverse complement strand
GAGTCGATAACAATAATATCAAATGCACCAGAACGAATCAAAGTGTCACAGATATTAAGGGCCTGCTCACCATCATCTGGCTGAGAAACATACAAATCCTTTGTATTTACGCCAAGTTTTTCTGCGTAAACTGGGTCAAGTGCGTGTTCTGCATCAATAAATGCTGCACGACCACCAAGTTTTTGTGCTTCTGCAACGATATGAAGTGATACAGTTGTCTTACCAGAAGATTCTGGTCCATAAATTTCAACAATTCTTCCGCGTGGAATTCCACCGATTCCAAGTGCAAGGTCAAGCGTCAAACAGCCTGTTGGAATAACATCAACTTTTTGATGTTCACTATCCCCAAGCTTCATAATTGCGCCTTTTCCAAAATCTTTCTCAATTTTTAAAAGTGCCTGTTCAAGAGCTTCTTCTCTTGGGTCTTTCTTTTCTTTTTCTGCCATAAGTTTCTCCTATAAAATTATTATATCAAAGTCAGCAAATTTCTCAAAACAAAAGAGCACTATTTCTCGGCATTTTGTTTTTTGATGAAACAGAGCAACCTGAATATTGCGAAGTCACAAACATCTCTTACTCTATCAATTTTTTCGCCTGTGAAAGTGGATGAATAAATATGAACAGTCTCTTTATTTCCCACTGATACAAAGGTTTTTTCTGATGATGAAACTCTGTCACAAACAGTCAAAACCAAATCAGTTTTCTCACTCATAAGGCTGTTTTTTGCAAATGTATACGCAACATCTCTGCCAGCGTTTTCACTTTCAAGCATTTCTGACGAAACTTCATATTCTTTCAAATCATCAAGCGTTTTCAATGTTTTTCCGGTGCAATCAAGCATAGCTGCAAGCTTTCCATTTGTCCCATACTCGACAACAGAAAGTTTCTTTTCTTTTTCACCTAAAACAGTATTCAATCGCTCTGAAAGTGGCTCATCTTTAAAGCTGTAAATCGCATCTCCAAATTCGCTTTCTAGCTTTGCAGAATCAATATTATCAGAACAGTAAACAGTATGTAAAAACGGCGTTTTTGTTATGATTGTATAATTAGCTGAAAAACTTTCAAATCTATCTATGACAAATTTTTTGCTCTTGCCAAAAATAGAGTAAACATAGCATTTTTCTTCCGGTAATAAGTTAACCAAAAACTTTTCAAAATCGAGTTCAAAAGGCACAAATTTCATCTTGAAATTTTCTTCGGCATTTTCAAGCCTAATCCCCTGTTCATCAAATAGCGTCAGGCTGTCGCCGGCTTTATTGACGACTTCAACACATTCATCCAGTTTGTCATTATCGCAAATCACAACAACTGTTGAGTCCGTCGCTCTTTGTCTTTCCAGCAGAACCTTGAAATCTTCAAAATCAGAAGCCGTTAAAAACGAAAAATCGAAAAGCCCCCTATTAAACAAGAACTTTTCCATTTTTTCAATTTTTTTTGAGATTAAATTTTGGCTTCTATCAAAAATAAGAACTCTATTTTTCATCCTTAAACACCTGTCTGTTTTTCCAAATATAGTTAAATCCAGAGATGATTGTCAATATTGTTGTGATTGCAATAAACACATATCCCACAATTGAAAGCACTGTGAAAGCTGTGCCAGCAATCTTTGAATAGAATCCCTGAATCATAAACGCCAAAATGAA
The DNA here is from genome assembly GCA_964541365.1 of uncultured Lachnospiraceae bacterium. Classification (GTDB taxonomy): domain Bacteria; phylum Bacillota; class Clostridia; order Christensenellales; family UBA1242; genus Caccovivens. The sequence goes on along the minus strand of CAZIPJ010000017.1, from coordinate 20,063 downwards.
GTAATAGATGAGTGTAATCATTTGGAAAACGGTCTTTACTTTTCCGTACATATCAGCTGCAATAACGAAGTTTTTTGTTGCTGCGATTTGTCTGAAAGCGCTTACGATAAGCTCTCTTGCAAGCACAATAATTACGAAAATTGCTCCAACATAAACTGGGTCAATTGCTGGTGCAGCAGGGTTTACTCCACCATTTGCAGTGATTGGGTAAGCACAAATCAAAAGCAATCCTGCCATCACAAGAACTTTGTCTGCGATTGGGTCAAGAAACTTTCCAAGATTTGTCACAAGTCCCCTTTTTCTTGCAATTTTTCCATCAAGGAAATCTGTGAAACTTGCAATTGCAAAAACAAGTGCTGCTGCCAACTTGCCATAGCCACCTGGAATAAAGTCTGCCAAATAAAAGAAGACAAAAAGTGGAATCAAGCAAATTCTTGCAACAGTGATTCTATTTGGTAAATTCATAATATACTCCTTTGAAATTTTGTCCGTCAAAGTCGACAAATTTGACATCAACAAATTTGCCAGTCTCAACATTCTTATTATCTTCAATTTCAACGCCAAAGTCAACTGTTGGAGACAAAAATTCGGCGTGACCAACATAAACTCCCTTGGTTTCGTCAAAGTAATCAATCAAAACTTTGAAAACTTTTCCAATTCTCTCTTTTGCATTTTCACTCGCAACTTTTGTTTGAAGTTTTGTAATCTTCTTAAAGCGGCGCTTTTTTGTGAAATTTGAAAGTTGTCCGTCCATAAAGAAACTTGGTGTGTTTTCTTCTTTATAGAATGGGAAGAATCCAGCGTAGTCAAATTTTTCTTCATTCACAAACTGACAAAGCTTTGCAAAATCTTTTTTTGTCTCGCCTGGATAGCCCACAATGAAGGTTGTTCTGATTGCAATATTTGGAAATTTTTCATTAAGCTTTGCAACCAACTCTCTGGTCTGCTTTTCATCGTGCTTTCTTCTCATACTAGCAAGAATTTTCTCTTCAATATGTTGAAGCGGAATATCCAAATAATTGCACATCTTTGGCTCTTTTTCAATAAACTTCAAAAGTTCATCCGTTGTCTTTTCTGGATACGCATAATGAAGTCTAATCCATTTAATTTCAGGGATTTTGACAAGCTTTTTACACAAATCAATAAGGCAGTTTTTCTTATATAAGTCTTCGCCGTATCTTGTGACATCTTGTGCAACAAGCACAAGTTCTTTGATACCCTGTTTTGCCAGCTCTTTTGCTTCTTCAACAATCAAGTCCATATTATAGCTTGTGTATCTGCCCTTGATTCTTGGAATAGTGCAGAAAGAACAAACATTGTTGCACCCTTCCGCAATTTTCAGGTATGCATAAGAGCCACGGCTAGTGAAAATTCTTCCACTTGTGGCGTCCTTTTTGGAATGCTTAACGCCATACAAATCTTCTACAATTTGGCAGATTTTTTCGTTGTCTTTTGCTGTCAAAAATGCATCAACTTCTGGCACCTGCGTAAGCAAATCTTCTTTGTATCTTTGTGAAAGGCATCCGCTGACGAGCACCTTTTCCACTCTCTTGTTTTCTTTCAAGAGAAGCATATCAAAAATGTTGTCCAGAGCTTCTTTTCTTGCCGGAGAAATGAATGCACAGGTGTTTACAATGACGATATCAGCTTCACTGCAATTTTCAACAATTTCAAAGCCATAATTTTTGAGAGAAAACAACATTTTTTCAAGGTCTACTCTGTTTTTATCGCACCCAAGCGAAACCGCAGAAACCTTTTTCCCTTTCAACTTTTGGTTCATTTTTTTATCCTTTCGTACTAATAATCCACATCTCCAAAAATATCGTTGAACTCTTCTTCGGTGATGTAAACAGTTCTTGGTTTAACCCCATCAGCACTTGAAATATAACCTGCTTCTTCCATCTGGTCAATAATTCTTGCTGCCCTTGGATAACCAATTGCAAATCTTCTTCTTATCATTGTTGCAGAAGCAACCTTGGCATCAATGGAAGCCTTCAAAACTTGTGGAAGAAGTGGGTCCATATCGTCATTCTTTCCACTGCCGCCGCTTCCACCATTTCCGCTGTTTGGATTGTTTATTTTTTCTTCAATAGACTTGTCAAAGCAAGGTTCGTTGTTATCTCTTACAAAATCCACAATATTGTTGATTTCGTTTGTCCCGATGAAGCAACCTTGAATACGAGATGGGTCTTTTGCACCATTTGGGAAGTAAAGCATATCGCCCTTACCCAAAAGTTTTTCAGCACCAACTCTGTCCAAGATTGTCATAGAATCAACAGCACTTGTAACTGAGAATGAGATTCTTGATGGGAAGTTTGATTTGATAAGACCAGTAATAACATCAACAGATGGTCTTTGAGTTGCCAAAATCAAGTGAATACCCGCAGCACGAGCCTTCTGAGCAAGACGACAAACTTTGTCTTCAACTTCTTTCTTTCCAGTCATCATAAGGTCAGCAAGTTCGTCTACAATGATGACGATAAATGGCATCTTTCTGATTTTTCCAGAAACAACATCTTTTGTTTGGTTGAATTCATCGATATTCTTAACTCTTGCGTTTCCAAGAATTTCAAAACGCTTTTCCATTTCATCAACAGCCCAAGCAAGTGTGCTGATTGCCTTTTGAGTGTCACAAACAATCTTTGGCATAATCAAGTGTGGCAATGCTTCGTAAGATGAGAATTCCACACGCTTAGGGTCAATAAGCACAATCTTTACATCTTCTGGCGTAGCTTTGTAAATGATACTCAAAATGATTGAGTTCAAACATACTGACTTTCCAGAGCCAGTTGAACCAGCAACCAAAAGGTGAGTAAGTTTTTGCATATTTGCACAAACAACTCTTCCTGTGATGTCTTTTCCGATTGCAAAAGTAAGTGGAGAAGACGCTTGTTTAAATTCGCTTGAATCCAAAATATCTCTCAAACTGATTGTTGCAATTGACGCATTTGGCACTTCAATACCAACAACACTCTTTCCTGGAACTGGTGCTTCAACACGAATCGCACCTTCCGCAGCAAGCGCATAGGCAATGTCATCCACGTGGCTTTTGATTTTGCTTACAGAAACACCTTGTGGCATTTCAAGTTCGTATCTCGTAACAGCTGGGCCAACCACAACCCCCTGAACTTTTGCAGGCACACCAAACATTTCAAGTGCATTTTCAAGAGCAACTCTCTTTTCTGCCACTTCTTCATTGAGTGTTGACAAATCCACACTCTTTGTTGTGATAAAGTCAAGAGAAGGTTTTTCATATTCATATGGCACATAAGGCTCTTCTTCTTGTTCTGGCTCAATTGGTTGTTGTTGTCTTGAAAGTGAGCCATTTACTCTTGAAATTCTGTCAAAGTCACGGTTGAAAGCATCTCTGGCATCTTTATCTTCTTGTGTCACTGGCCCCCTGTCAAGACGCATAAATCTGTTGCGGTCAAATGAAGGTCTTTCACTTGGAGTCTCTTCTTGCTGTTCAGCATTGTCGCTTTCAGTTTCGGCAAAGTTTGAAGTTGTTTCTCTCTCAAAACTTCGTCTGTCAAAAGTGTCCCTATCTGTTCTTTCAAAGCTACCGCTGTTGTTACGTTCTGGAAGTCTGTCTAAAAGGTTTCTTTCAGGGTCAACCGCAGGCTCTACATCAACATTTTCATAAAGTTCTGGATTTTCGCCTTTTTCTTCTTCAATAACACTTCTTAAAATGTCATCAGCTTGTTCCACAAGTTCAACAGCTTTCACTTCTGGCAAACTTCTTCTAATCACTGGATTGTTGTCAGGCTTAAACTCATCTTCGTGGACCACTTTTGATGGTTCAACCAAAAATGTCTCCTGTTTCATCTGCTGAACAGTCTCGTTTACTTCTGCTTTTTCTGGGACATCATTTCCCCTTCTGACATTCTTGAAGTATTCATCAATATCAATCTCAGGTGGAGTCAAAATGAGCTCTCTCAAACTTTTTGGCTTTTCACTCTCAACTGCCTTCTTTGCTGGTTGAGTATTTACAGCAACACTCTTTTCTTCGTATTCATAAGCTCTGTTGCGTTTTTTGTCAAGTCCCAAAATTTGTTTCGCAGTCATAGGCTTGTTTTCAATTTGTTTCTTTTCTTGTTCAAGCTTGCCATTAAGCACAACATTAACTTCTTCCGCTTCCACCTTTGGCTCAGCTTTCTTAACTGGTTCAGCAACAACCTTTTTCTTGTTTTCGTTGTCTTTGATTTGCACTGAAACTGTGCCCATTGTGCTTTGATTTTTTCTCATATGGTTCAAACTGTCCACCATAAGCGCAACACAAATTACAAGTGCCAATACATAAATGATGAATGAACCCCAAATTGTTGCAATGTAAAGCAAAATTGTTGTGAAGATTCCCACCAAGAAACCACCAGCTGTCCATCCGTTGTGACAGTTGTAGTTTTTTGCCATATATTTCCAGAAGTTCATTGTGGACTTAACGCCGTCTACTGTAACTCTGTTGTTTCCAACGATTGCAAGTTGCAAGATGCAAAGCAAGAAAAATACCGACAAAATCAAGCAAGCGGTGTATCTTTTTGGCATAACATATTTTCTGTTGTTTACAAGAGCAAGTCCAATAACAAACATAATAATACAAAGTGGGAAGCCAAACACTCCAAAAACACCAAGCAAAAATCTTTGAAGCACAGGCACAATCCCCGTCATAAACAAGAAAACCAATGATGATGCACCTATGAATGTAAATCCAGTAATCTTCTTAGCTCGTGAACTTGCGTCTTTTTTCTTCTTTGAATTGAGTTTGTAAATTGCCATTATCTCCCCCGTTAATTCAGTCTGGCACGTTCTGCCCAATATTTCATAATAAGTATAACATTAAAGGGTGCAAATTCACAAATAGATTTAACAAAAATTTACACTAATTTTGTCCCAAATTTTCGCTTACCGTGCAAAGCTCGAAGCCAGAATTTTTTAATGTTTTGATTATTCTGTCAAGAGCATTTTTGGTGGCTTCTGTCGGATGCATAAGCACAAAGTCTCCACCTTTACAATTTTTTATTGCACGCTGATAAATAAGCTCACTGTCTTTATCTCTCCAATCAATAGTATCTCTGCCATCGGTCCACATAATCGTCTTATAACCAAGAGAAGTCGCCATTTCAACAGTTTTCTTGTTGTAAGAGCCACTTGGTGGAGCAAACAAATTCATCTCAACCCCAAGAACCGACTTGACAAGGTTGTGAGTTGTTGAGATTTCTTTCAAGTTGGTTTCGGCAGACAGTTTACCTTGGTCTTTGTGAGAGTACCCGTGATTTCCAATTTCGTGTCCAGCTTTATAAATCTTTTCCAACATATCACTATGTGCAACCGCCCAAGTTCCGCCTACAAAGAAAGTTGTCTTGACATCATTGTCCTGCAAGATTTGAAGCATCTCGTCAAGATACTCAGTCCCCCAATAAACATTGACCATAAGGGTAACTTTGTTTGATTTTTCATCCCCACGATAATAAACACCATTGATTATTGTTGAAGTTTTAACATAATTCACTCCATAAAAAGTGAAAAGTGAGACCACTGCCAAGACAAGAGCAATGATACAATTTGTCATCACTTTATGAGAATCAATCGTCCAAAAAATATGTTTTTTCATAGAATAATCTATGCAAGGTTTTGGACAAAATGCGTGCTTTTTCATATTTAAGCAAAATATAAGTGCAAATGCCCATCCCCCTTATAATTAGGGTTAAATAAAGCTTTTTAATATGGCATTTTGCCATCAATAGAGTATTTTTATAACAATCTGCCATATACTTTTAATATGAACAGATTTGCATCACATTTTAAAGAACTCAGAGAAGAGAAATGCTTGTCTCAAATTGGGCTTGCAAAAGAACTCGGTTTCACACAATCTGCTGTTGCAAAGTGGGAAAGCGGAGACCGTGAGCCTGAGTATGATGTCTTGATTGCCATAGCAAGATATTTCGGTGTGACCACAGATTATTTGCTTGGGCTTGAAGACTAAAAAAACAGAAGACTAAGCTTCTGTTTCTTCTTCCACAGCTTCCGTTCCGCTTGTAAGGAACTCATAATAATCGTAGATTTGGTTGTTCAATTCTTCAACCAAGTGTCTTGTATTTTTAAATTTTTTAGATACATAGTTAAGTCCAATCACTAGACCATTGATAACCATAAGGTCTCTTTTTTCACACGCTTGAATGATTGAGTTTAAAACAAATTCCAAGTCGTCAAGGTTTTCAGTTCTCTTTTTTTCAAACTTCAAGATTGCAAGAATTTGGTTTGTTGTCTTTACCACCCCAGAGAGAAGTTCGTCAAGATTTGGGAAAAGATTTTCTTCTTTGTCTTTCTCTTCTTCTTTCTTCAAAACCTTTTCTTGTTCTGCCTGTCTTTTAATATCTTCAACAGTGATGTTTGTGTCAAGAGAAAAATGCTTACAGAGCAAATCTCTATAAGGTTTGATTACTTTTTCCAAGAAATTTTGCACTGGTGTCAACTTTTTATCTTTGAAATATGTCTCCAAAAATTGATTTGTATTAAGTTTTCCATTTATTAAATCGTTGAAAATTGTCACAGAAAGAGCAAGTCTTTTCTTGTCTTCGGCTGGGAATTCAACCTTTACCACCCCTGTTTTCCTGTCCACAGAAAAGGCTTTTGCAAACTCAACTTCTTCGTCAAAATTGTCCAAACATTCTGCAAGAAAATCAAGGATGTCTTCACTCTGCGTCATAACAGACAAAAACTTATCCAATCTTTTGTTTAAATCCAGAAACTTCCCGCTGAGCAAATCATTGCAGGCAACAACAAATCTCTCAACATCCAAAATATTCTTAGTTTCCATATCGTCTCCCTTAAACTCTTACACCATTTTACCACAACTTATGAAAAACTCAAACCATTTTAAAGATATTAAGGCGATATTTTTTATATTACATTTGCATTTTTTGTTTTTATTTGTTAAGATAACTGAGTATGGAAAACAAAATGGACTATGATGCAGTCACAAACAAGCTTATAATTTTGTTTGTAATGGAAAAGATGGAGATGCCACTGACTGAAAATTCAATCATAGAAATCTGTTCAGTTAAAAACGAATGGATAAACTATATGGATTGCCTTGACCTGCTCTATCAACTTTCAGAAGCAAAGCTTATTTATAAGACAGAGTGCAAAGAAGGAGAGATGAGATACAATCTCACATTTGAAGGCAGAGACTGCCTGTCCTATTTCTATAAAAAAGTCCCAATTGACCTTAGAGATGAAATCACCGAGTACAGCAAGTTAAACCGCCTTTCAATCAAGCAAAGTCAGGAATATTATGCAAATTACACTGACGCTGATGACGGTTCGTACCAAGTGACAATGAGAATCTATGAAAGCTTAATCAGTTCTCCACTTTTCGAACTTCAAATCAAAGCCCCAACCCGTCAAGCCGCAGAAGAAGCTTGCAAAAAGTGGCGTCAAAATGCCCCAAAATTCTATGAGTACATTTATGAAAACCTTGTAAGCAATGACTAACCAGTGACAAACTGGTTATTTTTTTGCCAAAAATTTGCAAAAGCTTAAAAGACCTTTACATTAAAAGGAATATTTGATATAATATATAATATGGAAAATGAAGTGATTTTAAATGTTAAAGACTTGTCTGTTTTGTCAAATGAGAGCTTTCTTGTAAAGAATGTTTCTTTTTCTATGAGCAAAGGAGAATGCATTGGTATCATCGGAGAAGACCACTCTGGAAAAACAAGTCTAATCAAAACACTGACTGGGTCTCTGCCAATCAGTGATGGAGAAGTTGTGCTTTTTGGCAAAGATATTGTCAAAAACCCAAGAGTGACGAGAGAAGTCGCAATTTGTGCTGACCCACCCGTTTTCTTTAAATACCAAACAGTTATGAACAACTTTGTCTATCTTTGCTCCCTTTCAGGAAAAGTGGACAAGCAAAAAATTTTGTTTGCACTCAACAAATTCAACCTTGCTCACAAAATGAGAAGAAGGGTTTTGTTTTTGTCTTTCTATGAAAAGAAGCTTATGAGCCTTGCCCTTGCTTATATCAACCGCCCAAAAATTATGATTTTGGATGAGCCGTTTAAAGGTCTTCCACAAAGAAGTATTCAAGATATGAAAGACTACATTGCCGAGCTTCGAGAAAATGGCACACAAGTAATCATCTGTTCAAGATATTACACCACCATCAACAAAATCTGTGACAAGTTTTTGTTTATGGAAGGAAGAACAATCAAAAGCGTTTTAAACTACGAACAGTGCGAAAAATATTGTCACGAAAACACTTTTGCTTATATCAAAGTAAAATATCCGCAATACTGCGGAAAACTCATTATGGAAAAATTTGGCATTGATGTCAAAATCCTTGGCAAAAAGGTTTTGTTTGAAGCAGATGAATCTTTAATGACAGAAATTGTTAAATATTTCACTAGAAACAAAATCTCTATCCATAAAGCTGGATATTTGAATAAACCATACGAGCGTATTTTCGCTAATCTCACCCCTTACATTAAGGAGAACTAATAATTGAAAAAAATACTACAAATTGCCAGATATGACTTTAAGCGTATTGCTTTCAACCCTATCACACTCATAGGGTTTGCTGTCGTTATGGTACTTTGTCTGATTCTTGGATTCGCTTACAAGATTCCAAACACAGCAGAATACAAAGCATCGCTATCTGGGCAAACCACAAAAGAAGTTTATCAGTCCTTTACATCGGCAGATAATAAGTATGACACAAAAACAAAACTGGACGGAATCCTTGCAGACGCAAGACTTTTAATTGATGTTCACAACACAACTTGTCTTGAAGTTGATGAATTCAACTCTATAAGACAAGACTTTGACACAATTCTTGAAGAACTTGAACGATTCAAAATTTTCGGCGACTGTGCCTACACCCCATCAAATCTCACCCCAATCTCAAATGCAGTTTCAAACCTTGAAAGCTTCATTGGCAATTTCAAGACGATGGAGAAGTTCCATTCAAGACTGGTGTTTTCAAAAGCACAAATGGAAGACCTTGAAAATGTTGTAATCTTTTTTAAGAAGTCTTTAAATAGTTCGACTGATGTCAGAACAATTCTCAACACAATTTACAACGGAAGAAGCAATTTTACAAAACTTAGGACTGTCTCAGCAAAAGCATTTACATTCAATGTTGACAGTGTCCATTTGGCTGAATTTAAAAGTGAATACATAGACGCCGCACAAGAAAAACTTGCAAACATATTTGCTGAAATGTCATACTTAAACAACACTGCTTCCCCAAGAGACACTTCCGATGCAAAGAAAATGAAACAACTTGCAACAAATTACAAGCTGACTTGCGAAAGTGCCAAGAAAGCTATTGAAGCTGAGTACACCTTGCTTATGGACAGCCTGTCAATCAAAATAAACAAAATGTATGGCTATGGAAAGTTCTCTTTGGAAGAGACAAAGCTTGAACTTTTGCTTTCAAAACATTTCTTGAAAGATGAAAGCTTGTATTACACCCAACACCAACAAGCACTCAATTTCAATACCGCATCATATCAAACAACCGCCTTTGACCACTCTTACTTTATGATGAGTATTGTGGGATTTTTGACAGTAATCTTTGGAATCATAACCGCCTACAAACTGTTTGGCCGAGATAAGCGAAACGGTAAAATGGATTTGATTTTGTCACAGGATGTAAGCTTTAATCAAGTTTTTGTTGGAAAATTTTTGGCTGTGCTTTGGTCAACATCGTTTGCGGTTCTCCTGTTTGGAGTTGTTACAATGGCTTGGGGCTCAATTTTCTATGGTTTCTTGCCAGGAAAGATGCTGGCTGTATTCAACTTGCAAAAAGCTTACACAATCTCACCATTTGGTTTCCTTCTCATCAAATTAATCGGAATTGAACTGCAAGCGATGTTCTATTCAATCTTTGCAATCTTTATGATGAACCTTTCAAGAAAATTTGAGTTAACTTTTGGAATCACACTTCTCATCTTTGCAATTGCCACCGTTTGCAATATATTCTTGAATGGACAACTCTGGTACTGCTTGCTCCCATTCGTACACGCTGACCTAACATCTTTCATAGGCGGAGCAACGATGAACACTGGCTTCTTAAAAACTTCACTGTTCTCTTATGGAAACTTCTTCATATCACTTGTTTATCACTTTGTGTTGACGACACTATTATTCATCTTCACAAAGCAACTGTTTAAGAAAAACTAAGCGTAAAAACTTTCAAGAGAGAACTTGGAAGTTTTTTCTTTCAAACCCAAAAATATTTGCTTTGAAATGCAAAATTTGTTATGATTAGAAAGAAATAGGAGAAAAGCTATGAAATATAAAATCGTTACTGAGGCATCTGTTGATATGCCAATCGAATTTGCAAAAGAAAATGACATCACAATCTGTCCAATCGAACTCAACTTCAATGGAGAACTCTTCCCAGAAGGACTTCCAAATGAAGAGTTTTATGAGAAGATGAAAACAACTGGCATCATCCCAAAAACAAGCCAACCAAATCAATTCAAATTTGAAACAGCATTTGAAAAATATGTAAACAAGCCAGACTGGTTTGTAATCACAATTGTTATTTCATCTGACCTTGCCGGCACAATCGCCCAAGCAAAGAATGCCGTTGAAAGTCTTGATATGAAAAACTGCTATGTCTGCGATTCTCGTTGCACAACTTTTGCGGAAGGTGCACTCATTGTTGAACTTGTCAAATACATCAAAAGCCACGCTGACGCCAAACCACAACAAGTTATTGACGAACTTGAAAGATTGAAATCAAGTGTAAGACTTTTGGCAGTTGTTGGAGATTTAAAATATCTCAAACAAGGTGGTCGCCTTTCTGGCGCTGCATATATCGCCGCATCAGCACTCAACATCAAACCAATCATCAGCCTTGACGGCGGAAAAGTAAACAATGTTGCAAAGAAAATCGGCGAAAGAGCTGCAAATCAATATATGTGTGAATGTGCAGAAAAGCGTGATAAAAATTATCCAATTTACTTTGGCTATTCTGCAAACAAGGCAAACGCAAAGAGATTCATTTCACAAAATGCAGAGAAACTTGGAGTTGACCCAGAAAACACCCAAATCTATGACATTGGCTGTGTAGTCGGCACTCACGCTGGTCCAAACTGCTATGGCCTTGTATATTTTGTATAACCCCACCCACAAAAAATAAAATACCAAGAAAACTTGGTATTTTTTATTATTGATGCCAAAAATCGCACTCCGAATACAGATTTTAATAAAAATTAAAGTTCAAAAAATTTAAATTAGCCTGTTGCCAAATGGTTTGATTCTGCTTGCCGGAATCTCAACATTAAAGACATAATTGTTGTTTTGCCTTTTATATCTGACAACAACATCATCAGACAAAAGAAAGAAATTTCTTGCAACCGATGTCACTTCTTCTTTCAAAATTTCGCTGACGTGTTCCAGATTTGTGAATTTATCCCTGATAATAAGTTCGTCAATTTTTTCCATATATACTCCCTACACAAGTTTCTTTATATTACGCTTGAAATAGCCCACAAGACCACGATACTTATATGTGCAGTCATAAATCTTTTTGCAACCGTTATGCACATTTTCAGAAAGCAAAGTAAACGCCCGCACGCTTTCCCCATCCGTCATAATTCGTCCTTCACTTGACATCTTTGAAACTTTATCATCTTCCGGAATAACTCCCAAAAGTGGGATATCCATCGCCTTAACAATACTTTCAATATTCATCATCTCGCCAGATAGCAACAAATCGCCACGCATTCTGTTGATGACAAGTGCTTTGCTCTCAATTTTATAAGTGCTTAAAAGCCCCACAACCTTGTCAGCATCCCTTATGCTTGAAAGGTGTGGCGTCACAACAATAATGGCTTCATTTGCCGGCAAAACTGCTCTGTGAAAACCTGCTTCAACCCCAGCAGGGCAGTCAATCAAAATATAGTCAAATGAGTGGTCGATGATATCGACTATGTTTTTTATATGCTCTCCCGTAATTTTGCTTGAAGCATAAGTGTGAGAAGACGGCAAAAGATAAAGTGATGGATTATTTGCATCTTGAATAAGTGCTTGCCTTACTCTGCACTTGCCAGAAACTACATCAGTTATGTCAAACACAACCTGTCTTTCCATACCCATAATCACATCAAGGTTATTCAGTCCAATGTCCACGTCCAAAAGTGCAACTCTGAATCCAAGTTTTGAAAGATAGACTCCCAAATTTGCACAGACAGTGGTCTTTCCAACCCCGCCCTTTCCACTTGTAATCACAATTTTTCTTGCCATTGTTTCCTTCCTTAAAACAATTTTACTATCATAGGCTCTTGAAACAAAGACTTAAAGAGAAGAAAACTGTCTAAAAAACTCAAATATTGTCAAAAACCATCGGCGATGGTTTTTAATTTTTTCGTCGATGGTTTTAGATTTTTTGCTATTAAATTGAATTTTACAAGTTGTTTGTGATACTTTCAAGCAGCTGAGTATCTGAAAGAAGCTTTCCTGCTCCCAAAATTGTGACATTGTCAACATCATCACAAAATTCCACTGGATATTTAAGATGCTTTTTGAAATAATCATTGAGTCCTTGCATCTTTGAGCCGCCACCACAAACAAGAATTTTATTGTTGATGATGTCTGCAACGATTTCAGGTGGAAGAGAATTGATTGTGGTGTCAATTGCTCTGACAATCTCATTGTAGAATGGCTCAATTGCTGGTCTCAAATCCCCTGACAAAATCACAACTGATTTTGGAGATTTCGTCTGAGTATCAACGCCAGTGATTTCCATATTAAGCGTGTCATTTGTGTAAAGACTTCCCACTTCGTTTTTCAAGATTTGAGCAGTTGAAAGACCAATGATAAGCTGTTCTGAAAAAGCCAAGAAGTTTACGATTGACGCATCAATGCTCTTTCCGCCGATGCCAAGTGTCGCCCCTTTAAGGATGTTTGACATATTGATAACAGCAATTTCAGTGCCAGTTCCACCTATATCAACAACCATATTGACTTTTGAATTGTCAATATTTCTTCCCTGCCCCAAACAAGAACAAAGTGCAGATGGAATCAACTCAACTTGTCCCAAGTTTGCACCTTCGCAAACATTCAAGATGTTTTCTTTTTCTTTTGCAGAAAGTCCACAAGGCACAACAAAAATTGCCTTATCTTGACCAGCTCTATATTCCACTTTGCTTAAAAAATATTTAAGCAAGATGACAGAATACTCATAATTTGAATGTTCTCCATAAGGCATTGGAGTAAAGATTTCAACATTATCTTTTGTCTTTCCAACAAGTTTTTTTGCGTCATTTCCCATAGCAATAACTTTGTAGCCATCGTTTGTTGGTTCTGCTGCAATCAGGGTTGGCTCTTTAAGTGCCAAACCTTCTCCATTAACATAAATGCAGGTGTATGCTCCACCCATTTCAATTGCAAATTTAATCTTCTTCATAAGCCCCCTTCATAAGACACATTAAACAGTAAAACTCAAAGTTTTTGCAGTTGTTGAATCTTTCTCTGTGTAAATTAACTCAATGTTTGTACCTTTGTCTGCGTTGTATAATCTGTCAAACAAGTCGCACTTTGAGTCAATTTTCTTACTGCCTGCTCTGCCAACTTTAACAGATAAGATAATTGAATCTGCTTCAATTGTGTGAGTTCTGTAATTAAAATCGCTGAACAAATAGAAGCCTTTGTCACCAGACAAACTGAAACTCTCCACCTGAGAAGTTGCAACATTCCAAGCACCATTGAAATAGAATGTTTTATTTTCAAATTCGCCTTGCTCGTGGTCAACCATAAAATCCGCTTCATAGGTATCAAATCCGCACAAAGCGTCAACAAGTTCATTTGAATAATTTTCATCAGCAATTACATTTTTTATGAAATTGCGTGCCCCATAAACTGGTTGGAAGAAATATTGTCCATATGGCAAACCAGCGTAAAGAAGGTTGCCAAATGAGAATCCCAAAAGTCTACCTTTTTTATCAAAAGCCGCGCCACCGTCATACATTGCAAGATTGCTTGTTTGAACAACAAACCCATTTGTGACAGAATAATCCAACACTTCAACACCATCAAGTTCTTTTGCAACAGAAACTGGTGGTTCAATAGAGTCAATCACTCCAGTAACAACTGATGAAGTGAAAGCCCTTTTATTGCTGCTAAGTGAAGTAAGAATCACTCTGGAAGACTCAGAATAGTCATTGAAAGAGCCGATATTGACATATGGAATTTTGATTTTTTTCTTATTTCCATCCATATTCTTCAATTTAAGCACTGCAAGATTATAGTTTTTTTCTTGATAAATTAAATCACCGATGTAGGCTGTACCCTGATTAAACACTTTAATCTGCACCCCGTCCTTCCAATCAGCAAATTCACTCAGTGGTGCAAGGACATAACCATCTTTTCTGACATTAACCCCCACAACACTTACTTCAATTGTTTCAAAATTTTCTGTCTCTGCCTTGAAATTGATTTGCACAGTTGCATCCAAGTACATATCACCAATTGATTTCTCAGAAACAAAAGGCCAGAATCCGATTTTTAAAGGTATGTTGTATGGAGAGATGAAATAGAAATACACCACGGTGAAAAAATAACACAATATCACCGTGACAAAGGCAAACAAGACGCCCCAAATGAGTTTGGAATTTCCTTTCTTTACTCCCATCACATTTCCTTATTAAATAATTTGCAAGCTCTTCTTGAAAGTCTTTTTAAAATCTTCTGAAATCTTCATACTTTGCATAATTTCAAACGATGGGTCAGAAGTCACAACTGTCTTCATAATGATAGAATCGCCCAAAATATCACAAACTATGTCATTTATGATGTTCTTTCTTGAAGCATTCAAGTTTACAGCCAAGTTTACAAGCACACCAAGTTTTCTGACAGCTTCAACATCTTCATCACTGAGAATATCTTTATATTTCATAATCTCAGCCAAATTGAAATTGTCAAGGTTTTGACAAGTGCAAGCAAAAGCAGCAAGCAAAACTTCTTTTTGAGTTGCCCCAGAGATGTTTGAATTCAAAATTGCATAGAATGAATGTTTTTGATGATTTGAGAAATTGATAAACTTTCCACAATCAAACATATAAGATGCAATTTTAAGTGGTTTAACATAGATTCTTGGCAATTTGTGAACAACTTTGAGTTGTTTAAAGAGCAGGATTGCCATATCATAGACTTGATTGTTGATTGCAAGCCCTTCTTTTTTAAACTCGTAATAGTTGTCAAGACTGTTTTGAAGCAAATCAGAATATCTCTCGTTTGCAGAGCCAACCAAGTTTGAAAGAACAATACCTTCCAAAGTGTTTGCAGTTGAGATATTTACTGTGCCGATTTTAAGAGAATCATAAATTGCATTGATGATTGCAAGTCCACCGTTAAGGCTTTCTGCCCCTTCTGGTCCAATTCCCTTGATTTTCTTGACTTTTTGAGCGTCAACATCTTTTGCAAATTCAGAAACTTTCAAAACTGATGAATCTGAAAGCTCATAATTGTTGTCAATGTCAATTGGATATCTTGTAAGTTTTTTTGCAATTCTTGCAATATCGATAAAGCTTGTCCCGCATCCAATTACCAAATCATCTTCATAGTTTTTAACGAGTGAGCATTTTTTGAGTTCTTTCTTAACAGTTGAAATCATATCTTCTGTGCTCATCCCAGAGTTTGAAAGATTTGAATAACCGTATGGAATTGTGTTGTATTCAATTACATTTCTTCTATTGAATTTCAAAATGTAAGTTGAATAAGACGCAATATTGATGATATATCCCTTGGAAGCATCAATCTCATTCATACAAGAAACATAGATATTTTTGACTACTTCTTCGTCATTTGAGATAAGGAAGTTCATCCCAGTATTTGTGTAAACTTCATCCAAAAATCCACGATAGTTTCTTGCTTTGACGAGAATGTTTGAGCAAACTGCAATCATCTTGTCAACCTTGAAAGTCTCAATGGTATAACGATAAATATTTAAAATTTTCAAGATGTCATTTTTAGACTTTGGACTAAGAAGGCAATCTTTGACAATGTCATTTGTCAAATCATAATAATTTTCAACTTCTTCCAAAATTCTATATCTTCCATTTCTGCTTTGAACAATCAAAAGTTTAACTTTCTTCTCGTCAAGTTGAATGTATGCGATGTTTTCCATAAATTTCTCCTATAACAATAATAACAAAAGAACCAAAATTTTATTGGTTTATGTCAATAGCCCCCACTGGACAGCTTGCTTGGCAAGCTCCACAACGAATGCACTTTGTCTTATCAATTTTTGCTTTTCCGTCTTCTCCAAAAGATATTGCTTCAACTGGGCAGATTGAAACGCAAGTTCCACAACCAATGCAAATATTCTTATCAACCATTTTTTCGCTCCTTATCATATGCGTCCAACAAAACACGGCGTATTTTTTTATATTCCCACAAATTGAAATTATCCAACAAATGCACTAATAACCTTGATATTTGCAGTATTTTTGAATAACCCAAAAGTGGCTTCCCGCACGCATAGTTTTCCTTACGATAATATAACATAAAAAATAAATTTTGTAAACTATTTTTTGAATACTTTTGCAAATTCAACCACTGCCAACAAACATAAGAAACCACCGAAAATCATTTTAAGGATTTTTGATGGCATATAGGACATTAAAAATGCCCCCAAAATTGAGAAAATTACCCCAAAAAATATGATAAGCCAGATATTTTTCGTAACGATGAGACCGTTGCGATAATGAATGTAAATTGACACCAAAGCCATAACCAAAAAAGACAGTAAATTTATGCCTTGTGCAAGTTTTTGTTCAAAATCCAAAAATATGGTTAAAATTGGTATTAGAAGGGTTCCACCACCCATCCCAAGTCCACCAAAAATTCCTGCCAAAACACCTGCCAAAACATACAAAAAATACAGCATTTCAACCCCCAAAATTCATCAAAAAGAAGCAAAAAATCACTAAAAAAGAAGCCTAATTCCACCCGCCAACATAATCAAAACGAAGACGATTCTGACAATTTTTTCAGGCAAAAATTTAAGTGCAAAAGAGCCCAAAATTCCACCCAAAACCACCCCTGCACCAACGCTTACAAAAGGCACAAATTCAAGGTGTCCACTCAGTGTGTAAATGAGCGCACTGATAAAAGAAATTGGGAAAATAACCACGATTGCTGTCGCGTGTGAATATTTCTCGGACAGATGTAAAACCTTTTGAAGTAAAGGGACACAAATCATCCCGCCACCACCGCCAAAAAAGCCGTTTACAAAGCCAATCAATGCTCCACAAATTGCCAAAATCAGCTTTTTTCTGAAAGTAAGTTTTTCACCGCCGTTCTCTTTTTTCTTCTTTTCCTTCGATTTCATAGAGTTATTGTCTTTATTTTTCGAAAAAATATTTGATTATTTGCAATAAATGTATTATAATAAATGAGTTAAATTTATATAAAGGGATTCCAATATGAAAAAATCTAAGAAAACCATACTTGTCAAGAACAAACTTATGATGGGTCTGTGTGCAGTTGCAATACCTATTGCTGCAACAACTGCGGCTTATTCTCTTTGCACTTTTGACAAAGCCAGCGCTGACACAACCAATTCAACTTACTACGCAAGTTATGTCAAGGAAATGAGTATGTCGAACAACAACTTCAATTCAAGTTCGTCAACTTATTCTTTGTCTACATCACTCTCTGGCTGGTCTGGTAAATATTCAAACTCAAAAACTACTGCCGGAATCATCAACACAGGAACTTCTTTCCAAAACTATATGTCTGGCACTTATCACCTTTCAAAAAACCCAGGTGCAAAAGCGTCTGACAGTTCAATCTTGATGATTAACTCAAAGTCATCAAGCACAAGTGGTTATGAAACAGCAAAACAAGGCTATTCTTCAAGCACAGTCTCTCTTGCTGCAAACTCATACTATTCTTTCCAAGTGTCTTTCAAAGCTGACACAGACTACACACAAAAAACAACCTATGTTGAAAAAGGTGTCGTTCAGGACGAAGGAAAAACCATTTCAAAGCAGACATTTGAAAACAGTGCATTCAACGAAGACTTTTCTCCTGTTTATGTCAAATTTGACATCGGGACAACAACATATTACATTCAAAAGACTTTGACACCGAACAGCAGTCCCCTTGCAGAAGAACTTACATTTGCAACTGGTGACAAATTTTATTCAGACGAAACTTTTGTTGGTTTTGTAAAAGACGGAACAACTTATTATTTCCGTGCAAATGACACAGTTGAAAATGATGGAGAAGTGACTGTTTCTGCTGGCGTAACAACCTACTCTTGCAACCTTGCTTATAACGCCACAAGCAAAAACTATGAAGTTGCTTCAACTGAAAAGTATTATTCACAACAAACAGAACACACATCACTCAACGACTACATCTATGGCTCAATCTATTTGTCTGGACTTAAAGATGCTGACGGAAAAGCAATTAAAGCAGATTTTGCAGAAGTAACTTCAAAAGATTGGGTAACTTTCTATTTCTATGTTGCAACCGGCGACGAAACACAAGAAGTAACCTTGGATTTATGGCTTGGTGCAAATAAAGAAGGAAAAGAAAGTGGCGGAGCAGTTTTCTTTGATGACTGCCACGTTTTCCAATACAGCGAAAATGCTTTTTGGAAGAATTATAAAGCAAATGCTGATAAATCTTATATTCAAGAATCAAGCACTGATGGACAGACAACAAAGTTCAACTGCGCAAAGCTTTTTGATTTGAGAGAATCAAGTGAAATTGAATACGCTTCTCACAACTTCGACTTTGAAAGCGGTTTGCCAGATAATGGTGCCCCTGTTTCAAACTGGAATAAATCAGGCACTGGAAAAGCAAGAATTTTAAGCACTGCTGCACCAGAAGCGTTTAAAGCATACACTGGTTATGACTTTGTTGGTTCAAACTTGTCTTGCAAGGTTGATATCGACAATGGCAATGTGTCAATTACAAAAAATGATTATGTTTTGGGACTTTCTGCAAATAAAGAGTATGTTAAAGTGACATCAAATGATGTTATTGTGGAAGCAAACTCAATCTATAAAATCAAAGCATACTACAAAATCTCAGAGCTTTCAGAAGGCAACGTATATATGTTTGTAGAAGAAAGCGACACAGTACTTGACGCCTACAACCTTAAAAACGGAGAAGGCTACAACCTTCTTACTGAATCTTCAAGCAGTGCCCTGACATCAAATGGCTCTGACCAATTCACAAACAATTATGGCGTTGTTGAATTCTATGTCAAAGGTGGTTCTCTTTACAATTCAGCTGTCAAAATCTCTCTTGGACTTGGCAGTGAAAACGAAACTGCAACTGGATGCGTTGTTTTCGATGATATCACAATCACAAAAGCTTCATCTTCCGAATTTGAAAACGCATCAAACAAAGCAACACTTGGTGAAATCTCTGGCTCACTTACAGTGACAAACGGAGAATTTAACGATGTTACTGTTGAAAAGGATGGAAGCTATCCACTCGCCCCAACCGGTTGGACAATAAACGGAGCTGGCGAACTCACTTACGGCGGAGTAATCAACAGTGCTCAATCAGAATACGACAAATATGTTCAGGCATATAAAGACAAATTGGCAGAAGGACTTGTTGGAGATAAAAACCCATACTACTGGGCAAGTTTTGGCAATGTCACCCCAGGAAACACTGTAAGCAAATATGACACTGACAATATCCTTATGCTTGCAAATTGCAAAGACTCTTGGCAGAGCGTACAAAGTCCAAATATGTCACTGTCTGCAAACAGTTTCAACAAGCTCTCATTCTCTTACAATACTTCAAGCAGTGTTACTGTCACCCTTTATGACAGCAAGGGCTTCAAACTCTCAGCCCCACAAAAACTTTCTGCAAACGGAAATTGGACAACTTGTGAAATTTTTATAAAAACAGGCAATGGCGCAAGCGAAGTATATTTGGTAATTGATTTTGGAACAGAGAAGGAAAAAGCATCTGGATTTGCTTACTTTGACCATTTCGAACTCGATTCTGCACTTACAGAAGACGCTTACAACCAAGAAGTGGCAAAGAAAAACAATACTGTCGATATGTCAAACTTC
>CAZIPJ010000016.1:0-22393 GCA_964541365.1 uncultured Lachnospiraceae bacterium | reverse complement strand
CTATTTATGGGTGTTTTTGATAGGTGGCGCAGTTTGTGCGATTGGTGAACTTTTAATCATTACGACAAACATCACATCTGCAAGAATTTTGGTTACTTTTGAACTTGTCGGCGTCTTTTTGCAGGCGATAGGAATCTATGACTATATCTCTGATTTTGCAGGTGCTGGGGTGAATGTTCCAATTATTGGTTTTGGTGCATCACTTGCAAAAGGTGTGATTGGGGCTGTCAAAACAAATGGACTTCTTGGGATTTTTACTGGTGGTTTCACGGCAACGGCAGGTGGCATTGCCGCAGCAATATTCTTTGCTTTCATCTTTGCATTGATGTTTAAGTCTCATACAAAAAAATAACATAATACCACATATAATTGGTGTTATGCAAAGCATAATACACAATATATTGATTTTTGCTTTCTGAGAATTTATGTATGAAAGATTTTCAAATTTCATTCATAAATATATATCGTGAAATATTATCAGCAAAAGTGCAAGAAGAGAAAGAGAAGAAGGGCAATGGTTGTCCTTTCAATTTTTCTTTCTTTTTTGGTTTTATCTTTTGTGTATGTTTATTGTGTTGTGAATCCTGTTGTGGTTGAAGCAACAAAGCAAATGGTTTTCTCTCTGTCAACATCTGCGGTAAGTGATGCTGTGTATGAAGTGCTTCAAAAAAATGAAATCACTTACAAAGATTTGGTGACAACTGAATATGACAGTGAAGGTAATGTCACGCATCTTTATTTGCAAACAATCAAATTGAACTTGATTGCAAGAGAGTTTTATCAGGTTGCACAGGTCTATCTTGACAAAATGGGAAAAGATGGACTTGATGTTGCCATTGGTGCTTTCACAGGACTTCCATTTTTGGTGGGGGTTGGACCAAAAGTCAACTTGAAACTCATTTCAATTGGTGCGATGACATCAACTTTTGAAAGCAGTTTTACAAGTGCAGGCATAAATCAAACAAAACATTCTGTTTATGTGCATCTGTACGCTAGTGTAAGTCTTATTTTGCCTGCTCGCTCTAAGACTATTGACAGTGTGACTGAGATGCTTGTTGCTGAGAGTGTGATTGTGGGTAAAGTGCCAAATGTTTATTTAGGTGGGAGTGCTGAACTAAACTACACTCCTATTTAATACTTTCTTTATCAAAAAACGGAAAATTTGTTGGCGAAATTGTTTTTAATTTTCGCCTTTTTATTGTATAATTCTTTCATAAAGGCTGAAAGGGGAATTTTATGGTTGAAGAATTTAACGCAGAAAATGTGCAAGACTCTGTGAAGAAAACAAATTCTATGAGATTTTTGTCTGCTTTCAACAACATTGATTACGCAATCAAAATCAGATACAATATGAATCGCAGTATGGGTTTTTCAGAAGCGGTTAGAAAAGCTGTTGCTTTCAATTTCACAATCAGAAAATATGAAGACGATTTGATAAGCTATGGCAGACTTAGAAATTCCATTGTACACGACAATGGAGAATATGTTATTGCAGAACCACATATCGAAGTTGTGGAAAAAATTGAAAAAATTGAAAGACTTTTGACAACTCCACCAAGGGCGCTTGAAGTTGTGGCAAGGAGAGATGTGCTAAGTGTTCATTCTTCAAAGTCTATGAGAGAAGTGATTATGCTCATTGCTTCTTCAAGTTATTCAAATATTCCTGTTTTCAATGACGACAACGAGATTATCGGAATTGCAAATGGACAGAAGATTTTGGATTCTTTTGGGAAATTTTTGCTTTCTGGCGGAAAAGAAGATGCATTTTTGGACTCTGTGAAGATTGAAGATATGCTTTCAAAAACTGAAAACAACAATTACTATGCTTTTGCAAATAAGGATATCACAGTTGAACAAGCACTCTCTTTGTTCCATCAGAATTCAAAACTCTTGGCGGTGCTTGTCACTGAAAATGGTGGTGCAAGGGAAAAACCATTGGGAATTATGACTGGCTCAGATGTTTTGAAAATGAACAAAATTTTGGAGAATTTTTAATATTTCAGAAATGCTTACCTTTTTTGAAGAATAATAAAGACACCCGCAGGGTGTGAACAAGATTTTGGAGAATTTCTAGCTGTTATTCAGATTTTGGGACGAGATTTGATGTAAATTTTAAAAACACACTTCGTGTGCTTGACTTGCAGAGTTGTTGGGTGATAAAATGATTATGTTGAAAACAAATAAAGACGATTGAGAAAAGACAATATTTTGCAGTTTGGATTTTCAGAGAGTTGCCGTTTTGCTGAAAGGCAATATGAAGAATGCAAGATTATCACTTTTCGAGTTGCTTCCCGAGTGTCAAGGACACTTTTTACTGAATTCTTCTTCGTAAAGATTTGGTTGAAGGAATTTGAAACTAAATTAGTTGTGAGAGATTTATGTGAAAGGTGGGCTGATAGGTAGGCGGAGACGGATGCTTCCCGTAAGTTTAAGCAGGTGTGTGATGGCACGCTGAAAGTTTACAAGTGGTTTAAGCCTTGAAGGTTCTTGTAACTTTCAAGGATTTTTTGTTATTAAGGAGAAGAAGGATGAAAAAAGAACAGACAATGCCAAACTTTGTGGAAATGGAAAAAGGCATTTTAAAGTTTTGGGATGACAATAAAGTTTTTGAAAATTTGAAAGAGAAAAACAAAAAGACTGGAAAATATTATGCAACTCTTGATGGTCCAATTACGGCAAACTACATTATGGGATTGCATCACGCTTATGGCAGAACATACAAGGATGCTATGATAAAATATCAGGCGATGAAAGGCTATGATATGCACTATCAAAACGGGTTTGATGCGCACGGGCTTCCTGTTGAGCTTAGGGTTGAGGGTGAACTCGGTCTTGACAGTAAAAAAGAGATTGAAAAATATGGCATTGACAAGTTTGTTGAACAATGTTTGAAAACAGTGGAGAAATATTCTGCTCTTCAAACTGAGTCTTCAAAAAGACTTGGGCAGTGGATGAACTGGGATGACAGTTATTTTACAAACAGTGACAACAACATAACTGCAATTTGGCACTTCTTGAAAAAATGCCAAGAAAAGAATTGGCTTTCACTTGCTTACAGACCAATGCCTTGGTGTACTCGTTGTGGGACAAGTCTTTCAGAGCACGAAATGAGTGATGCTGATGCATACAAGGATGTTACTTGTCAGGCAATTTTCTTTAAATGTCCAATTCTTGGGACAAACAATGATATTTTGGTGTGGACAACAACTCCTTGGACTCTTTCATCAAATGTCGCTGTTGCTGTAAATCCAGAGATGGAGTACAACATTGTAAAAATCAAATCTAGCACAAGAAATTTGATTGTGCTTAAAGATGCAATGAAGGTTTTGAAAGATGATGCTGAAAAAGTTTTGAAAACGGTTAAAGGGAGAGAGCTTGTCGGACAAGCGTATGAGACTTGTTTTCCAGAACTTCCAGAGCAAAACTTTGAGCATAAAATTGTTGCTTGGGACGCCGTTGATGCAACCGAAGGAAGTGGTGCTGTTCACATCGCTCCTGGCTGTGGTGCAGAAGACTTTGAACTTGGAAAGAAGCTTGGGCTTAAAAATATTATTCCTATCGATGAAGCGGGGCATTTCTATTCAAACTTTGGTGTTTTAAGTGGACTTGACGCAAACAGCGATGAGACTCGTGATTTTGTTTTCTCACTTATGAAAGAGAGAAACAAAACTTACTACACTCACAAATACACTCACAGATATCCACATTGTTGGAGATGTAAACATCCACTTCTTTTCAGACTTGTTGAGCAGTGGGTTATCAAGATGGATGAAATTAGACCAGAGCTTATTTCTGCAATCGATGAAGTTGAATTTCAACCTGAGTTTATGAAAAAGCGTATGCTTGACTGGCTCAATAATATGGGAGACTGGGCAATTTCCCGTTCGAGATATTACGGAATACCATTGCCAATTTATCCTTGTAAAAATTGTGGGAAGGTGACTGTTGTTGGAAGCTTGGATGAACTTGCCAAACTTTCAAGTAAAGAAGAAGTTTCAGCACTTCCACATATTCACAGACCACACATTGACAAAATCAAAATCACTTGTCCACATTGCAAGGAAAAAGTTGAGAGAATAAAAGAAGTTGGGGATTGCTGGCTTGATGCAGGTATTACTCCATTTTCAACAAATAATTATTTTGCTGATAAGGCGTTTTTCAAAAAGAATTTCCCTGCTGAATGCGTAATTGAAGGAAAAGAACAAATCAGACTTTGGTTCTATTCGCTTCTTGTTATGAGCGTTGTGCTTACTGGCAAAGCTCCATACAAAAAGATTTCAACTTATCCAATGCTTCTTGCTCAGGACGGCAAGAAATTGTCTAAATCAAGTCCAAACAACATTCCGCTTGATGTTGTGTTTAGTGAAATCGGCGCTGACATTGTGAGATATAATTTTGTGAACACTCCACTTATCAATGATGTTAAGTTTGGTAGAGAGACCTGCGATGAAGTTAGAAGAAAGCTTCTTGGGCTTTGGAATGCTTACATTTTCCTAAACACATATGCTTGCATTGACCAACCTGACCTTACTGGTTATAAGCCAGAAGAGAAGAGTTTGTCGTTTATTGACAGGTGGCTCATAAACCGTGTGAATGAGTTTGCAGTAAACTCTGACAAAGAGTATGCTCATCAAAACTTTGGTGCAATTGTAAAGGATTTTGAAGTTCTGATTGATGAACTTACAAACTGGTACATCAGAAACAACAGAAGAAGATTTTATAAGAGTGAAAATGGCACAGACAAGCTCAACGCTTATTTCTGTTTGAATTATGCGATAAAAAATATTGCGATGACGATGTTTCCAATTATTCCATTTTTCAGCGAATACTTGTGGCAAAATTGCGTAAGAGAACTTGATAAGAATGCGTCTGAGAGTGTCGCTCTCAATGGATATAAAACTTGCGAATTTAAAGTTAAAGATTGCGGATATACCCAGATTACTGACTTGACAAGAGACATTATGTCAACTGCACAAAGACTGAGAAATGAAAATCAAATCAAAGTTAAACAACCATTAAAGAAGATGTATGTTGCTGGTGAAGGCAATATTAAAGCCGTTTTGAAAGAAATGGGCGAAATAATTAAAGATGAACTCAACATTAAAGAACTTGAATGTGTAACAGATGACAGCAAGTTTAATGACGAATTTTTGTCAGTAAACTTTAAGAAAGCTGGGGCTGTACTCAAAGGCGATGTTCAAAAGCTTAAAAACACGCTTGCTGGGCTTTCTGACGATGAGTTTAAAGCTGTTATGAAAGGTTATAAAGCGGGGAAAGTGTCTGTTGGTGAGTTTAAAGATTTATCGTCTGAACTTTTCAATCTTGAAAAGAAGCCAAAGCAAGATTTTGTGATTGCTCACGAAAATGGAAATACTGTTGTGCTTGATATCAACCTTGACAAAGCCTTGATTATGGAAGGCTTGTATCGTGAGTTTGTCAGAAGTTTGCAGGTTATGAGAAAGGATGCAGATTTTGCAATTGACCAAAGAATTTATGCTTATATTGAAGTCTCTAATAACGAACTTGCCGAGATGTTGTTTGAATTTAAAGATAAAATCAAGAACGAAGTTTTGATTTTGAGAATGGTCGAACTTGAAGATATGAAAGAACCTGACATTGAACGCACAGTTGAAGTTGGGGATGGCAGTGTAATTGTCAAATTTAAAGCTAAGGTGTAACAACAAAAAGGAGTGAGCGAAAAATGAGAATTGCTGACAGTTGGAAAGATTATCAGGTGCTTGCAACTGGTGACGGAGAAAAGTTGGAGTCTTGGGCAGGTATCACTCTACTTCGTCCAGACCCACAGGTCATTTGGCACAAGAAAAGAGACCTGAAAAAAGGTGTCGATGCTTTCTATCAAAGAAAAGACGGTGGCGGACTTTGGCACTATAACAAACAAATCCCAGAGCAGTGGACGATTGAGTGGAAAAACTTGAAATTTATCGTCAAGCCTATGGGGTTTAAGCACACTGGAATTTTCCCAGAACAAGCAGTCAATTGGGAGATGATGTCACAGTTACTCAAAAGTGCCGGAAGGGAAGTTAAGATTTTGAATCTGTTTGCTTACACCGGTGGGGCTTCTGTGGCTTGCTCGGCTGCGGGCGGTTTGGTTACGCACGTTGATGCCAGCAAGGGAATGGTTGAGCGTGCAAAAGAGAACGCAAAACTCAACGGGATTTCAAACATAAGATTCATCGTTGACGACTGTCAGAAGTTTATTGAAAGGGAAATTAGGCGTGGAAATTTTTATGATGCAATCATAATGGACCCACCAAGCTATGGGCGTGGACCAAGTGGCGAGATGTGGAAGCTTGAAGACAACCTTGCTGACTTTGTTCAGCTTTGCAAAAAAGTGCTTTCAGACAAACCACTTTTTGTGCTTATAAATTCTTATACAACTGGACTTCAACCAACGGTGATTGCAAACATCTTGAAAAGCGTGTTTGGAAATGAAAATGTTGAAGCGGATGAAATCGGTTTGCCAAGCGGAGAAGGACTTGTTTTGCCTTGTGGGGCAACGGGGGTGAAAATATGGAAGAATTAAATGTTTTGTACGAAGACAACCAGATTGTTGTAGTTTTGAAACCACATAATGTGCCAACTATGCCAGATGAAAGCAAAGATGTTGCACTGCTTACGCAAGTCAAAGAGTATATCAAGTCAAAATACAACAAACAAGGAGAAGCATTTGTTGGACTTGTTCACAGACTTGATAGACCAACTGGTGGGATTATGGTATTTGCAAGAAACTCAAAATCTGCAAAGCGTTTGTCTGAGCAATTTCAAACTCACTCAGTTGAAAAAACTTATTATGCAGTGTGCAACGGCGTTGTGAAAGTAAAGTCAGAGAAACTTACAAATTACCTTAAAAAGGACGAAAAAGAAAACATCGTCAAGATTGTCCCTATGTCAGAAAACGGGGCTAAAAAGGCTGAGCTTGTCTATAATTATTTGGAAGATAATGGAAAAGAATCGCTTGTTGAAGTCAAGATTTTGACTGGAAGAAGTCATCAAATCAGACTGCAAATGGCAAACATTGGACACAGTCTTGTTGGAGATGTTAAGTACGGAAAAGAAAAAGGACGCACAAGCAACCTTGGACTTTGGGCAGGAAAACTCGCTTTTGTTCATCCAACTACAAAAGAGAGGATGGTGTTTATTGCTTGTCCTGACCAAAACACTTTGCCTTGGAAGAAATTTAATATGGAAAAATACCTATCAAGATAGGATACTTTTCTTTTAGAACAAAAAATTCCAAAAGAAAACCGCTGTTCAGAAAATTTAAATAATTTTTATGGGGGATTTATGAAGCTGAGAAGTGAAATTGAAGAAAAATACAAATGGGATTTGACAAAGTTTTGTGCTGATGACAAAGATTTTTATGAAAGGCTTAAAAAAGTTGAAGCCCAAGTGGGTGTTTTCAAAAAATATGAAAACAAACTCTCTGACGACAAAATATTGTTTGAATGTCTTGAAAAAGAGACTGCTATCTCAAAGGAATTTTCTTTGATTGCAATCTATGCTCATTTGAGACTTTGTGAAGATAATGCAAACAGAGCCGCAAATGAACTTAATGAAAAAGTTTCTTTCGTTTCATCAAAGCTTTCAAATGCAACAGCATATATTGATGTCGAGATAAGTAAGTTTAGTGAGACAAAGCTTAAAGAACTTCAAAACAGCAAGAAGTTTAAAAACTATGCAAGATATTTTGAAGGTATGCTTAGGGAGAAAAAACATACACTTTCAAAAAGCGAAGAATTGCTTTTGTCTCGTCTTTCAGAATGTATGGGCGGAGACAGTTCCAACTTTGACAAGTTTGTTGATGTTGATATGAAGTTTGAACCTGTTGAAGATGAAAAAGGAAAACTTCACGAACTCAATCAAGCAAATTTCCCACTTTACAGGGAGAGCAAGGACAGAACGCTTAGAAGAAATGCGTTCAAAGGTTTCTTGGGAAAATTTGGGCAGTATATCAATTTCCTTGCAAACAATTATATCAACAATGTGAAGGAAGATTGCGTGCTTGCAAAAGTTAGAAAGCATAAGAGTGCATTGTCTGCTTCAATTTTCAACGAAGAAGCTGACGAAAAAGTCTATAATCTTCTGATTAAGAAAACAAAAGAAAATATTGCTGTTGCGTATAACTATTTTGAACTTAAAAGAAAGATGCTTTCTCTTGACAAATTTGCAGTCTATGACAATTTTGCACCTGTGGTAAGTGGTGTAAGTAAGAAATTTACTTATGAAGAAGCGATTGATTTAATTAAAGAAGCAGTTTCTGTTTTGGGACAGGACTATGTCGAACTTGTCGAAAGAGCAAAGAATGAAAGATGGGTGGATGTTTATCCAAACAAAAATAAGGATAGTGGAGCATTTTCAACAGGCACTTATGGTGCAACTCCTGTGATGCTTACAAACTTTACAGGGAATTTGGAAAGTGTTTTCACGCTTGCACACGAACTCGGGCATTCGATGCAGACTTACCTTTCAAACGAAAATCAACCAATACAAACAAGTGATTATGTGATTTTTGTTGCAGAAGTTGCAAGTAATGTCAATGAGATGTTGCTTTTGAACCATTTGCTTGAAAAAGCGAAAGCTAAGAAAGAAAAAATCTATTATTATGACTATTTCTTGAATCAAGTGAAGTCTTCTATTTTCAGGCAGACTATGTTTGCTGAGTTTGAGCAATTTGCACACGAAATATATGAAAAAGAAGAACCACTGTCAGCAGAGCTTTTGTGCGAAAAATATAGACAGCTTAACGACTTCTATTTTGGAGATAAGGTTGAACAACTTGATGAAATCAAGTATGAATGGGCAAGAGTACCACATTTTTATATGAGTTTTTATGTGTATAAATATGCAACTGGGCTTATGTGCGCAATCAAGATTGCAAATGCACTTAGAAGTGACAAAAATTTTGCCAAGAAATATCTTAAATTCTTGTCATCAGGTTGCTGTCAAGACCCTATATCTCTTTTAAAAATTGCAGATTGTGACTTGACCAAAGAGAACATTTATGATGAAGCATTTGCTGTTTGCAAAGATTTTATTGCAAAATGGAATGAGCTGATAAAGTAAAGTTTTTTTGTGAATAATTATTTGATAATTTGAATAAATATTCATTTTATAAAAAATAAAGCGAGAACTTGTTCGCTTTATTTTTTTGCGTTGTTAAAAAAATTACGACGCAATATGGAATTTGTCTTTTGGCAATTTTATTTGCAATTCTGTGCCAATAGATAGCCTATTGCAAAATAAAGTATGCTGTTTTGGTCTATCACTAGTGCTCCACCACAATGTGGGGACTGTTGTGGTGGACAGAAGGCTGGTGGTGGACAACAGTTTCCACACGGACGCAAATCTTGACAACAACCAGGTCTATAAGTGCCAGAGTAATTCATATTCTTTGCCTCCATTCTCAGTCTATGTAAAGTTTTGAAAAAGGTTTGTGCTCACTGCAATTTGCTATTGTCGCAATAAAAAAACAGGGGCTACCTGTCTTTTTTATAGAAAATCCTTGTTGACATTTTGTCCATTGTCTTTGTTGTGAAAACTTTTCTGAAAAAGTTGAAAAGTTTGTATTCTCTGCCGATGATATATCTTGGTTTAAGCTTCTTCTTTTCGCAAATTTTGTAAATCCTTTTGATTGTTTTTTGACTTGACATACTGGCTCGTTCTGTCTTTTGGTTTTGTTCTGTGGAAAGTTTGACAGCATTTCCATATCTCTCACTCGTGTCAAAGTTTTGGATTCCGTTTTGCCAGAATTTTGTTCTCGTTGCACCAGGGCAAATTGAAGTGACTTGAATTGAAGTTTGAGATAATTCCATTTTCAAACATCTTGCAAAATTGTCAACTGCTGCTTTGCTTGCACAGTAATATGCTTTAAATGGAAGTGGGAACAGGGCGGTGGTTGAAGATAGAATGATAATCTTTCCATCTTTTCTCATTTTTGGAATGGCATATTTGCAGGCGAAAGTTGTGCCAAAAAAGTTTACATCAAATTGTTTTCTTGTTGTCTTTTCATCAAGTAGTTCAACTGCGCCAGTAACTCCATAGCCAGCACAAGTTATGAGCATATCAATTTCGCCATAATTTTTGTAGATTTCATCAAAGGCGGCTTTAAGTTTCTTTTCATCAGAAACATCTATTTGATAGTCGGTCCCAGTCCTTGAAATGTCAATAACAACATCTCCGATTTGTTGGAATATATTTTTCAGACCAAGACCAAATCCGCTTGAAGCGCCAGTTATGACGATTGTCCTTTTTTCAATTCTCATCAGAGTTCTCCTACGAAGATTTTAATACATTTTTAATTAAATTCAAAATAATTTGACATTGTTTTTGCATAATGATATTATTGTTCTGAGTTATTTGGACAAAATAATTTTGTCTTGGAGTAAGTGGAAATGTATATGAATAAAACAAAACGAAACTTAATTATGGCGTCGGCAATTGTCAATCTTATTACAATAACTGTAAGTTTGATTTCGTCCATTGTTGCCATCGTCACACCTGAATTTTTGCAAAAGTATGAAGAATACTACTATATGTTTGCTTATTCAACCAAAATTGTCTTTGTAGTGATTTCTTTTGCAGCTGGACTTGTTGGAAGTATATTGTTGCTTTACTCAATCAGAAACAAAGGAAAATATTTCAGAAGTTCTTATGGAATTTATGTTGCTGGATTTATAATTATTGTTGTTTGTGGTGGTTGGCTTGCTTGGATTCTTCTTTTCATTTCAGCATTTGTGCCAGATATCGTTGTGATAAATGATAAGTCCGAGCTTAGGAGAGAGCAAAAGCAGGAGCAGAGAGAAGAAGTTTTGCGTGACAGAGCATATGAAGAAAAGAAAGCAAAAATTGAAGAATTGAAGAAACTTAGAGATACCGGTGTAATTACGGAAGAAGAATACAAAAACAAACTTTTTGACTTGCTTTAAAAATAAAACACTCACTTTTGAGTGTTTTTTGTTGAGTATAAAGACTTTAAGGATGGGCAAAGTCTGAGCGAAAAACAAAAAGACTAATCAACCCCTTTTGGATTTAAAAAAACTTGAAAGAAGGGTTGCACATTCTTTTTCATATTCTTCAAGTTGCTGATACTCGCACTTGTGGTTTAGACGATTTGATGACAGGATTGCTTCAAAAAGATGTTCGTCAGATGTTTTGTCTTTTGCCGCATAGAAAACCTTTTTGAT
This sequence comes from uncultured Lachnospiraceae bacterium, assembly GCA_964541365.1. GTDB lineage: Bacteria > Bacillota > Clostridia > Christensenellales > UBA1242 > Caccovivens. Next base: position 11,189 of record CAZIPJ010000016.1, on the reverse strand, counting down.
GCGGGCGTTTGCAATCGCACCAGCGCACATTGGGCAAGGTTCAAGGGTGACATACATTGTGCAGTTTTCAAGTCGCCAGTCTTTCAATTTTTTGCAAGCTTTTTCAATTGCAATAATCTCTGCGTGATGAATTGCGTTTTTGCTTTTTTCTCTTTTATTGAAACCTGCCGAGATGATTTTGTCTCCACATACAATTACTGCACCGATTGGCACTTCATTTTTTGACAATGCTTTTTTAGCAAGTTTGATTGCTTCTTCCATAAAATTATTCATAATCTTATTTTAATTAAAATTTTGGCTTTTGTCCAGTGTAATTGGTTGTGTTTTAAATAAATTTATGTTATTATTTTCACTATGGAAAAGATTGACGAACTTAAAAAAGTTTTTCAAAAGAGAAATTTTTACACTACAAAAGATGCCGGAAAGATTTTTTTGTATGCTTTATTGTTGCCACTTGCAGTGGGACTTCTTTTTGGTTATATTTCAATTGCTGTTGCGAAAAAGAGTGGAATCAATGTTGAAGAGTCAACCAATGTAATCACAGAGCTTTGCAACAAGTTTCTTTGGTTTAGCATTGTCTATATGATTCTTACCCAAGTTATTTTTATCTGCATTTATTTTTCATACAACAAGTTCAACCGAATCGAACAAAAGGCTTGCAATCTCTCTTTCAAGAAAGCAAATATTTGGACTGTGCTTCTTTGTATCTTTGTTGGTATTATGGCATTTTTTGGTTTTATGTTGCTGATTGAAGGTGTGTTTGGAAATATGTTTAGGGCGCTTGGTCTTTCTGGCGACTCTGATTTTAGCCCACGAAATGATACAGTTGGATTTTATTTTCTCAATCTTTTGCTTTTGGGAATCATCCCACCTATCTGTGAAGAGCTTTTGTTTAGGGGAATGATACTTCAAGGTTTGAAAGAAAGATTTAAGCCTTTTATGAGCGTGCTTTTGACATCGCTTTTGTTTGCACTTATGCACCAAAGCATCACACAGTTTATCTATCCTTTGATTTTGGGATTTGTGTTGACTGTGGTTATGGACAAGACCAACAATCTTCTTTATCCTATTTTGATTCACGCATTCAACAATATCACAACTGTCACTGTTGGTTTTTTGCAGGAACTTGGAATTATTAAGTTGTCTTTTGCTGGTATGGCTTGGTGGGTTTATATTTTGGCATTTGTTGCAGCATTTGCAGCTTGTGCGATTTTGTTTGTAATTTACAAATTCTACCTTGTCAAGCGTCCAAAAGAACAAGTGGAAAAGCACGGCGAAGCTCCAATAACTTCCAGCATTAACATCGGAAAAATGCCACTTACTTTGGTCATTGGAATAATCGTCTCTATTGTTATGATTGTTATAAATGCACTTTAAGGGGAGTAAGATACTATATCGGAGAAAATATGAGCGAGACAAAACAAGAAAAAAGTGTAAATTTTTATACTAATATGATTTATTTCTTTGTTATGGTTTGTTTAGTTGTAATGAGAGTTTGCAGTCATTACGGATTATTTTCATTCCTTGGGACACAAGCATCCTTTTATCTAAGTCTCTTTACTCAGGTGGGAATAATTCTTCTTTTGCCACTTTTCGTACTTAAAGTCATTACAAAGTCAAAAACAAAAGATGTGGTCAGGTTTTGTTGCTATCGAAAGGTGTCATTAAAACTTATTTTTGCAAGCGTTGTTTTGGGTGCAATCGTGTTTTTCTTGAATGTCTATGTTTCAAACTTTTTCAATTCAATAATTGCACTTTTTGGATATAAACACAGAACAGGTGGCAGTGGCTCTGGGGCAAGCTGGGTTGGCTTTATTTTGGGAATTATCGGCACAGCGATTCTGCCTGCAATATGCGAAGAAACCTTGCATCGTGGAATGCTTCTCAACGGAAATTCAATGTCTGGGATGAAGAAAAGTATTTTGATTTCAGGATTGCTTTTTGGTCTTTTACATCTCAACATTGAGCAATTTTTCTATGCAACTTTGATTGGTTTTCTCCTTGGTTACTTGTGTTGGGGATGCAGTTCGATTTGGCCTTGCATCATCATACACTTTATGAACAACTTTTTAAGCGTCTTCTTCAATTTTGCATCAGCAAAAGGTTGGGGAATTGGAAAACTTTTCAATGGTATTGGAGTCTATGTTTCTGAAAACAAGATTATCGGTGTAATTCTTTTTATTCTTCTTCTGTGCCTTTTGCTCTTTGTCGCTTATGAACTTGTGCGATTTATGCTTAGAGAAACTTTTAAATACAACTTTGCGGGGCGTCAAAAAGAACTTGCAACTCTTGCCATTAGAGAAGCATATTTGCAGTCAGTTGAAGATATTAAATCTTCAAATAAAACAATAGTTGAAAATGATTTTCAGTCAAAGATTATTGATGAGAAAGAGTTTATGAATTTCGTCAGCGAAAACCTTGAAACCATAATCAAAAATTCTGTTGACGAGATTGGAAAAGATGAAAAGTTTAAACCTGACTTGAAGTCAAGAATCTTCCTTTGGGGTGCGGTTGCACTTGGTGCGATTGTGACAATTATGACTTTCATCTGGGGGTTGTTATGATTTCTGTAAACTTAGTTTGTGTTGGCAATTTGAAAGAGAAATTTTCAAAAGAAGAACAGGCGGAATATTTGAAGCGTCTGTCTGCTTTTTGCAATTTGACTGTCACAGAAATTAAAGAGCAAAACCAACTTCAAAATCCACAAACAATAATTGAAAAGGAAGGGCAAGAGCTCGTCAAAAAACTGAAAGGATATGTTATTCTTTGCGACATCAAAGGGAAAGAACTTTCAAGTGAAAATTTGGCAGAAAAATTTAAGTCGCTTATGCAACAGACATCTGTTGTGACTTTTGTGATTGGTGGCTCTTACGGGGTGAGCGAAGAAGTGAAAAAACTCGCCAATGAAAAAATATCTTTTTCACCGATGACTTTCCCACATAATCTTTTCCGCATTATGCTTTTGGAACAGGTTTACAGGGCGTTTACAATCATTGAAAACAAATCCTATCACAAATAGGCACGCGTGCCTTTCTATGTATTTGAATGAGTGTTGCTAATAACGCACATTATGTAGAAAAATAAAAAAATCAGCGTTTTGCTGATTTTCTTTTTATTTTCCTTCTCCACCTTTGTTGGCGTTTGGTGTTTTTGTGCTTGGTTGTGATTTTGAATCTGAAAGCAATGTTTCAACTTCAAGTTTTCCAGCGGTTTCCATAAGTGTTTTGTACAAGATTTCATTGTTTCCAGCAACCAAAGTTGTGTGTCCTGTTGGGAGTACAACATTTCTGTCTTCTTTTGAAGAAGTACGCATTGAAAGAAGAACATCAAACCAGTTTGCATTTTCCAAAATTTCTCTGTTGCGAGCGCTGCTGTGTGCACCCATTGCGCAAAGTGACTGTCCATCATCTGCTGAGAAAGTCAAAATCAAACTTTTGCTTCCGCTGTTGAAAAGATTGTCACTCTCAAAGTCATCTTTTTCTTTTATTTCATATGACCAGTATTTACCAGTTTTTGCTATCAAAAGTTCGCAAAGTTTTTGATTTGAGATTTTACACTTTTCTCTAAGTTGCTTAATTTGTTCTTCACAAGTTGCGATTGATGGGTGAAGGGCTTCTTCTGGGTTGTAGTAAAGTCCATAAGAAATATCTCTTGTGTTTATAAGTTCCAATACGTTCATAATAACTCCTTTGTTTTCAAACGCAAGTTTATCACAACCAAATTCAAAAGTCAATACCAATTTTTTCGTAAATAGTTTATTTATTTAACTCAAAATTACTTGCATTTTACTTGGGGGTATGTTATACTCTTTAAGTCATTGGACAAATATTCACCCATTGCGGATTCTTTGACTGTTGCCAAAGCGCTTGCAAACCATTGAAGAATGATAAGTCGATAGTTTGAATTTGTTTGCTTGCAAAAGACAAAAGTCTTGGGTTTATCAAAGAAAAAGATGCTTGGGGAAGAGACAAAAACAGGAGGGAAAAATTATGTCAGTTATTTCAATGAAACAACTTTTGGAAGCTGGTGTTCATTTCGGACATCAATCAAGAAAGTGGAATCCAAAGATGAAACAGTATATCTTCACAGCAAGAAATGATATCCATATCATCAATTTGGAAACAACATCAGAACAAGTGGATAAGGCTTACACATTTGTTCGTGATATCGTTGCAAGCGGAAAGAACATCCTTTTCGTTGGAACAAAAAAACAAGCACAAGAAGCCGTTAAAGAAGAAGCAGAAAGATGTGGAATGTTCTATGTAAACACAAGATGGCTTGGTGGAACACTCACAAACTTCAAAACAATCAGAAACAGAATTGAAAGACTCAACAAACTCAACAATATGGAGAAAGTTGGAGAATTTGATTTGCTTCCAAAGAAAGAAGTTATCCTTTTGAAGCTTGAAAGAGACAAATTGGAAAAGAACCTTGGTGGTATCAAAGAAATGAGAGACCTTCCAGGCGTAATCTTTGTAGTTGACCCATCAAATGAGAAAATCTGTGTTCACGAAGCAAACATTTTGGGAATCCCAGTTGTAAGTTTGGTTGACACAAACTGTGACCCATCAAATGTTGATGTTGTTATTCCAGGAAATGACGATGCAATTCGTTCAGTAAAACTTATTGCAGGCGCTCTTGCAGATGCAGTTATCGAAGCAAGAGAAGGCGTTTCTTTGAAGAAAGAAGAACAAGATTCAGCCGAAGAACAACTTGACCTTGAAAGTTTGCTTGAACAAGCAAAACCAAGCGTTGCTGATGCAGAAGCAGGGGAAGAAAAGAAAGCTGCTAAAAAGCCAAGAAAGAAACCTGCAATTAAGAAAGAAGCAAAGTCCGAAGAAAAGGTTGCTGAAACTGAAACAAAAACAGAAGCGTAAGCTTTTGTCATTCATAGAAAAACCAGATTTCAAATTTAAGGAGAATTATTATGAGTTTTACTGCACAAGATGTTGCTAAACTTAGAGCACAAACAGGCGTTGGTATGATGGAATGCAAAAAGGCACTCACAGATGCAAACGGAGATTTTGAAAAGGCTGTCACACTTCTTAGAGAAAGAGGATTGAAAGCTGTTGATAAAAAGCAAAACAGAATTGCTTCAGAAGGACTTGTTGCTTCTTACATCCATATGGGTGGAAGAATCGGCGTTTTGGTTGAAGTTAACTGTGAAACAGACTTCGTTGCAAAAAGTGACGATTTCCAAGCTTTGGTTAAGGATATTGCAATGCAAATTGCTGCTGCAAATCCAAAATATGTAAGAGAAGAAGAAGTTGACGCTTCTGAACTTGAACACGAAAAAGAAATTCTTAGAGCACAAGCACTCAATGAAGGTAAACCTGCACAAATCATTGAAAAAATGGTTGAAGGCAGAGTTAAAAAATATTATGAAGATGTTTGCCTTATGAATCAACCTTTCGTTAAGGATTCAAGCAAAACAATCAAAGATGTCATCACAGAAGCTACACTCAAAATCGGCGAAAAACTTTCTATCAGAAGATTTGTTCGTTATGAACTTGGTGAAGGTCTTGAAAAGAGAAATGACAACTTGGCCGAAGAAGTTGCAAAACAAATGGCTGGAAACTAATTTAAATAAAACACTCAATTCTTTGTTTGAGTGTTTTTTTCTTTGCTTTTTTGCTGTCGACTTTCAAAAAACAACAAAATTCGACACAAAAGTAATTTGCTCTTGACAGGATGGGTAAAATTTGATAAAATCAAACTGATAGTGGGGGTTCGCCGATGTTGAATTTGAGTTGGGAAAGGAATAAAGATAATGTTCTTTTGACTCTCAGTACATATTTTGGTTTGACCAATGAGCAAATTTTGAAGCTTATTGATAAAAAATATCAACCAAGTGGCTCTATTCATATAGATTATGTCAATAGAAATAGGGATGATGACAGAGAAAAACTTGTTGCGGTGGTTGCAGCACTTTCTCCTGCTTGCAAAAAAGGTTTGCCAGCTTATGTTGATGGCGTTCCACAAAAGAATATTGCTGAGCGTAGAAAATCAGCCGAAGCAATATTGTCAAATCCAAGCTTTTCCGATGAAACTCCTGTTGATATTTATTATAGATTGAAAAGACTTTACAACTCAATTTCAGAAAAAGGAATTGATATTTACAAAACTATTTATGTAACATCTCTCACGGATGGAAACTATGGAATCATCCATGACAGAAACACTGGCGCTGTTGTTTCAAACTATTCAGATTTTGATAAAGATTTTGACAGAATTTACGATGAATTAAAAACTGTGTTGAGACTTTCACAAGAAAAAGCAAATGCTGTTGTTGAGAAGTGTTCAGCTACAATCCTTTCAAAAGTTTCAGCTTCAAACATTCCTGCAATATATGAGCAAATTATGAAGTTCTATATGGAAGAAAATCCTGAACATAATTATTGGTTTTTCAATAAAGACAAAGAGTTTGAAAAAATGAAAAGAGAAGATTCAAAGTCAAAGATGGTTGATGACGGACTTATCAACTGCCCAACACTTTTTTCGTGCAAACCAAAAACCGTGAGATTAGCATTTGATTATGTAGTAAGCAAGATTACTGATGATGCAGTTGAAAGAGAGTATGAGCGTTTTAAATCTGCTCAAAATACGACAATGACAAGATTTTGGTGTAAATTTCATATTATGAGAAACTGGGTCAACAACAACTTTTCATTACTCACAATCAATGCAGGGTGTATGGAGTATAAAGAAAGTACTTTGGAAAATATTGCCAACTCTCTTAATGAGAGGGTGTATTATGGTGGAAAAGCTACAAATTATGGTTTCAGCTTCTTGTTCCACGAACCAGTTAGCATAAGCACGATGAATTCAATCCCAATTGAAAAAATTGAAAGATATGCAACACATAATATATTGGTTTTGGAAATGTACACAGATGAAGCAGGTGTTATGAATTATATTAATGCAAATCCTTATGTACTTGCGATGGAAACCAAAAAACTTCAAACCCTTTTAAAGACGATTAAGACACACGACGAAGAAAACCCAGAAAATCCATATATGGCAAGATTCTTCGCACTTGGCAAATCACTCTTTGGAAACAAGCATTGCATAAACTTTGATGTTATTCCAACATTCCAAAATCTTGAAAAAGTAGATAATATTGAAATCCTTGATGTTGAGCAAATGACCGATTGGCAAAGAGTGGAAAAATTTGTGGAGATTTTCTGCAACAATGATGAAAAAATTATTCCACAGATTAAAAATCTACTTTATAAAAAGCGCGAAAAAGAAAAACTTGGCGATGGGGAACTTAGAAAGGAAATAAGAAGTATTTTGGCAAAGAGTGGCGGTTGGGATGCAATCTTTAAAGATAGGAGAGCACTTTGGTCAATCACCAGTCAAATTGAAGGTTTCCAAAACAGAAGATATGCGGTTGAGCAAATAAGAGTGACAGACAATGACGTCGAAGATTTCAAGAGACTTCAAGAAAGTGAGAATCAGTTTGCCGATGAAATCAAATCGGTTTTAGCCGTTTTCAGAGATTCTTATGCTGAAAAGAAAAACAAGATGGGCAAGCGTTTCACTGATATTGACAAACTATATGAAATGACACTTGAATTTTTGACTGAAAAGTGTTTTGATGACAAAGAACCAATTTCAGTTTTGCTTGAGTCAGAGCTTAGAGCTCCACTTATGGAATCTCTTAAAAATTTTGATGGTGCTTACATTGACCCACAACCAACTTTCTTTGGGGGAGATAGGGTTGTAGTGCCAGTATCAGAGCAATTGTATAGACCAATGAAAGACTTAACTGAAAAAATATCAAAAGATGCTTCAACTGATGCGAAAGCGGATAGAATTGAAATCGTTAAGTCAAAAGGTTAAAAAAAACGATGTGATAAAATAAAAATTGCACTATTCGTGCAATTTTTTGTTGTCTTTGCTTGTGTTTGCATAAATTTGTTTGCAAAATGAACTTTTTTCAGTTATACTATTGCAAAAGGTAAAGGAGATTTTATGAACGAAATAGTTGAAGATATTTTCGCTTCTTTAAAACAAGATTTGGAAAAGGCATATTCACATCAACAAAGCGAATATCTTGTTATTAGGGCAGGGAGAGCAAATCCACATATTTTGGACAAGGTTATGGTTGAATATTACGGTGTTCCAACTCCAATCAACCAAATGGGGACAGTGACTGTTTCAGAAGGTAGAATTTTGAATATCAACATTTGGGATGCAACTCAAATTAAGAATGTTGAAAAAGCAATTTCTGCTTCTGATATTGGCATTACTCCAACTGACGATGGAAAAATTATTAGACTTGTCTTCCCAATGCTTACAGAAGAAAGAAGACGAGAAATCGTTAAGAATGTTAAGAAGATTTGCGAAGACACAAAAGTTGCAATGAGAAACGTAAGACGTGATGCACTTGATATGCTTAAAGACTTGAAAAAGGACGGCGAAATCTCAGAAGATGAGTATGCCAGTGCTGAAAAAGAAGTTCAAAAACATATCGACAAATACACTTCTCTTGCGGACTCTGCATCAGATGAAAAAGAAGCAGAAGTTATGAAAGTATAACAAAAGAACTATACAGACTTTTAAGGGGTTGAAATGTTTAGAAAGAAAAGGCAGATAAGCACTTTCCCAACTCATATTGCTTTTATTATGGATGGAAACAGACGCTGGGCAAAAGAGCGGGGGTTGAATAAGATGCTTGGGCATAAACAAGGTGCACTCGCTTTTAAAAACATTCTCAGCACCTTATCGGAATATCCAGAAATCCGCTATGCGTCCTTTTTTGCTTTTTCCACAGAAAATTGGAATAGAGAAAAGGCGGAGATTGAATATATCTTTGAGCTTTGTTATGATATGGTGGAGCAGTATAGAACCAACTTTGAAAAAAAGAATATTAAGTTTATTGCAATGGGCGATGTGACAAGATTTCCGAAGAAGTTGCAAGAACTTCTGATTAAAACTATGGAAGATACCAAAAATAATACTGGGCTTGTTGTCAATCTTGCAATGAATTATGGCGGAAGAGATGATATTGTTCACGCTGCCAATTTGGTTGCAGAGCGCGGAGAAAAAATTACTATTGAAAATCTGAAAGAGAATTTGTATTCAGGTGACGCCGGCGATGTTGACTTGCTCATTAGAACAAGTGGAGAAATGAGAATTTCAAATTTTATGCTCTTTCAGGCGGCTTACAGTGAGTTTTACTTTCCAAAAATTCACTGGCCAGATTTTGATAAAAGAGAACTTGACAAGGCTTTGTTTGAGTTTTCAAAGAGAAACAGAAGATTCGGGGGAAAATAATGAAAAAAAGAATTTACTCATCAATTGCAATCGTGATTACCTTGGCACTGCTTTTTGTGCTTAAAATATTTGTAAGCGATTATTTCTTTGATGCGTTTTTTGCGATTCTTGCTTGCTTTGGCTGTTATGAAATGTCAAAATTGCTTGCAAAGACAGGTTTTTACAACGAACAATGGGTGGCTGTAAGTGCCCCTGCATTCTTGCTTGCTGGAAACTTGATTGGCGTTCACTTTGGGGTAGTGAGTGGAGATTTGTTCTGGATTTTGTACACAATCTTGATTGATATTGCTTTGATGCTCGTAGGTGGAGTTGTTGTATTCTTGATGAGTTATTTAAGAAAAAAACAAACTACTCTTCACGAAATGACAGTCAGAAATGTTCCAAATATGTCAGTTTTGAAGTTCTCTTTCAAAAAAGCACTTCACACCGTTATTTGCTTCATTTATCCTGCATTTTTGTTCTTGTTCTTTATTTTGACAAACCACATAAACGACTTGCCACTTTCAAAACTTGAAGGGGTGAAATCAAATGTTTCTGTGTTTGTACTTCTTACTACATTCCTTGTTCCAATCTTTACTGACACTTTTGCAATGCTCACTGGTTCTGTGATTGGCGGAAAGAAACTTTGCCCAAAACTTAGTCCCGGAAAAACAATTTCTGGTGCTGTCGGCGGGGTGCTTTGGTGCGTGCTTTTCAGTGCTTGCGTATACTTGATTTTTGGTTGTGTTGCTTCATTTGAACCATTTATGGAACTTTTCCCAATCTGGGCATATTTGCTCATCGCATTCTTTGGCTCTGTTGTGGCACAATGTGGCGACTTGTTTGAATCAATCATCAAAAGAAGAGCTGGGGTGAAAGATAGTGGAAAATTCTTGCCAGGTCACGGTGGACTTTTGGACAGAGTTGACTCTCATATCTTTATGGCACCATATATCTTGCTTGCATTTTTGATTTTTGCTGTGTAAACAAAAGAACGATAAGCTTTTAAGGAAATGTTTATATGATTGCTGTTTACATTCTGCTTGCGATTGTCATTCTTCTTTTTATGATTTTAGTTCACGAACTGGGGCATTACATCGCTGGGAAAATTCTTAAATTTAAAATCAATGAGTTTTCTATTGGATTTGGTTTTCCAATATTTTCAAAGACCAACAAAAAAACGGGGGAAAAGTTTTCTCTCCGTATTTTTCCGTTGGGTGGATATTGTGCCTTTGATGGAGAAGATGATGACGGAAAAAACACGTCTCCAACTGCTTTCAACAATCAAAAGCCTTGGAAGAGAATAATTGTCCTGCTTGGCGGGGTGACAATGAATTTTGTTACTGCCATAATCTTTTCGTGGATTTTGCTTTCAACAATCGGCTATGATGTGCCACAGATTCAAACTTTCAACAGCACAACTTATCAGTCTTCTTACAGCGAAAGTTATACTATTGAAAATCCGTATCAAAAAGGTGATGTCATCACTCATATCAATGGAAAGAAAATTGATTTCGCTTTTGGTGGAAATTATGTGACAATGGTCAATCAAGAGAGAAACAAAGCTCAGAAAGAATATGATAAGGTTTTGAAAAAGTTTAATGATGAGTTTTTGGCTGAAAATGGAGAAGCAGCATCTGTTGAGCAACAAAATGAATTTCTGAAAAAGTTTATGAAAGATGAAAACTCTGATATTTACACCTTTAATATGACAGTTAAACATAAGGCAAATAAGGGAAAGAAAGAGATAATTAATATCACCGTTTGTCCAATTGTGGAAGAATACACCGAGAAGAATAAGGAAGGTGTTGAAGAGACAAAGCAGAGACTTAATGTCTATGTCGGTCTTGAAAGTGCGGAAGGTGAGACTCCTTGTACGAAGGCATATGTTTACAATGCTTGGGAAGGCTTCTGCCGTTCATTTGAAA
>CAZIPJ010000015.1:0-22998 GCA_964541365.1 uncultured Lachnospiraceae bacterium | reverse complement strand
TAGCGCCAGCCTGTTGTGCTTGTTATGGGCGTTGTGCCTGGAAAGAGTGGACAATCACTTATTCTAGAAATGGTTGAAAGGGTGAAAGAAATTTATAGTTTTAGGGAAGAAAACAACTTGAAATTCAAAATTGAATTTGACGGTGGCGTAAATGTTGAAAACGCACAAAAACTTGTGGATTGTGGAGTCGACATTTTGGTCAGCGGGTCTTATGTATATAAGAGCACAGACAGGGAAAAAGCGGTTGATAGTTTGCGCGGAGAATAAAAATAAAAGCAGGAGTTATTCCTGCTTTTTTATAGTTTGCCAGTCGTTTTCAGTTTTGTAAGAAGAGAGTCTACATCTTCATAATTTCTTAATATGATAATATTTTTGTTCTTTGCTTCTTTCAAACATTTCATAATCTCTGGCAAAGTATCTTTTTTAAAACTTTCAATAAATTCCAAAAATCCATCATTGATTATTTTGATGTTGAAGCCTTTTGCAATATCTTCTCGTTGCTCTTGGGTTGCACGTTTTTTTGCGTTTTCAAGACAAATTTTTGTGTCCATATCAAGAAGAATGACTGTGTCGGCAAGCTCAACTCTTTGTGAAATGGTTGCCTTGTAATTTCCGTCAATAATCCAGTCTTTGTTTTCAGTTGCGAATGAGTACACTTTTTCTTTCAATTCTTCTCTTGTGATATGGCGTTCGTTGTCAATATGATAAATCTTGTCAAGGTGCAGCACGGGGTAGTTTAACATTTCACAGAGCTTCCTTGTAAGAGTTGATTTTCCACTTCCTGGACATCCGATTATAATGATTTTCATATGTTCTCCTTAAACTGCACAACTAAGCACTTTCGATTTTTTTGTTGAGTTCTCTAATCCAAGTTGTATCATCGTTTTCAAGAAAACTTAACAATTCGAGAAAATTTGTGCTTGGAATTTTTGTTTGTTCGGATGAAAGTTTAGCGATATTATCTTTCATAGTCTTGTAGTTTTCTGCATTGATTTTTGCCATAATTACATCACGTTGATGTTCTGTTGCATCATACGAACTTACGCCAGTACACTCTTTGACAAGTGAAGAGTTGTCGCTTTTTTTGTTTGATGTTAGTTGTACAGCCTTAAAGTGTGAGAGAATTATTTGCAAAGTACAAGGGTTTGCAAAAAAGATAATTGTTTCAGATGCTTTTCTATTGTGTAATTCTTTGATTTTTTTCTTCAAAAGGTTAATCTTTTCATAAGGGGGAGCTTCGGTATCGCAAAAGATGAGAACAATATTGTTTTTGCCTGCTTGGCTATACCAATACTCGTAAACGCCGTAAATTCTATCTATTGATTTTGCGTTCTTGAGTTTAACAGTGTAATTATTTGACCAGACATTACATTCTTTAAGCTTTGTTAAATAATCGTACTCTTCTGAGCCTTCACATACAATGTAAACAACGGGGTTTGCATCAATTCTTGGGGTTCGATTTTTGTTCATATCACTCTCCAGTATTCTTGTTTAAGAGAAGCTCAATACAGTTAGGTTCTGGGATTGCACCAAGAATACCTGAACTGTACTTATCAAACAAGTCGCTTTCAGAACGAATTTTATCTTCTTGTGAATTGAAATCCGACAAGGAATAGAGATTTTCACTTTCTTCATCTTTTGATGCAAACCAAATTTGGTCTTTTCTGAATAATCTCTTGCAGTCAAGCAGTGTCACATCGTGAGCCGTGAAAATCAACTGAGAATTTTCATTTAACTCACTATTAAACAAAGCGACAAGTGCTCTTGTAAGTTTGAAATGCAAGCTACTGTCCAACTCGTCAACGACAAGAATCTTTCCATTAAATAAGGCATCCACAATATAACTTGCAAGTGATACAATCTTTCTTGTACCAATCGAATCAACTCTAAAACTTTGAACTGCAACTCCTTTATGAATAGATGTTAATTTAAGCATATCATAAGGATTTAGCTGAGTTGTAAACTTTTCTCTTTCATTTTGGAAGTTCTGTTCATTTGACGCGGTCTTTGGATTGTTATCCAAATATAAGAAATCGTCAATGTCCAAATCTGAGAGTTTAATCAATTCAACAATCTTACCTTTCAGTGGCTCGTTATTTTTCAATGCCAATAATGTTTTTGTTACTGTGATGCTATTCATTTCAACAATTTCAATTTTTTCGGCAAAGGCTCTTAAAGTTCTTTTCCATTTTTCAACGAGTGGATATTTTGTTGTATTTAAACTGTAAATAAGAATGTTATCATTTGAGATAAGCTCTAAAACGCCTTCAAGGGTAGGGTCTTCAGGACATTCATAATTGTTATTTTCGGAATCTCTTAGAAAGATTTTCTTTTCAGTGAAGTTTCCATATTTGTCAATCATAAACTCTTTAAGGCATTCATAAACAAAGCCTTTCTTACAATTATTTGAGATTGTTGAATCAAATTTAAATGAGTATTTGTAGGCTTTACCAAGGAAAAAGAAAGCAATCTCAAAGCTGCAAGTCTTGCTGTTTGTAAATAAGTTTGCTGGAACTTCCGCCACTTCGCCAAGAAGCACATTCTTGATAGAATTTATTGCTCGTACCAAACAGGTTTTGCCTGAGTTGTTTGGTCCATAGATACAGGCACACTTCAAAATATTGAACTTGTTTTCACTATAAACATTGCTAAGAAACTTTTTAATTCTCATATCTGCAACTAAATTTAATTCTACTTCATTTGAATAAACTAGGAAGTTGTCTACTTTCACACTAATAATCATTTTTCCACTCCTGTCTTAATAAATATAACATACTTCAAGATTTTGTGCAAGATTTTTGCATAAAAAATAAAAATTTATTGTATTATAGCATACATTTTTACGTTTTATACTTTTTTGTGACATAAAATTTGTTTTGACAACTGTTTTAATATGTATATAAATTCTCTTAAAACGAAAAAAAAGAAAGCTTTGACAGCTTTCTTTATTGTGGTAGTCCTAAAGGGAATCGAACCCTTGATTCCACCGTGAGAGGGTGGCGTCTTAACCGCTTGACCATAGGACCAGAACTATTTTGCGTCTTTATCATAACATCTTTTTTTTCAAATTGCAATAAAAATTGAAAATTATCTGAAATTTGTTTGAAAAGGACTGTAAGAATTTTCTGAAATGACAAAATTATTTAAAAATTTTTAACAATTTACTTGAATTTGCCTTCAAAACAATAGTATAATATATTGAATTTTCAAGGGAGTGCTTATATGAAATTTAAAAACCCTTTAAACAAGTTTTACCGCAAGGTAAAATTGCTGATTTACAAGAATATGTTTCATAAAACGGAAAAAGAAGACGCATTGTCATCTTCTGAATATTTCTGCCTTGAATGCATCTATCTTATGGAAAAACCAACAATCACACAGTTTGCAAACTTCTTGGACATATCTTCTCCAAATGCAACTTACAAAGTTAAGCAGCTGATAAAAAAAGGTTTCATCACAAAGGAAAGGTCTGAAAAAGACAAGAGAGAGTTTACTCTTGTTCCAACCGAAAAGTTTTTTGAAGTTTATGAATCCAAAGAAGATTCAATGATTATCAATGATTTGAAAAAATCTCTTGACAAGAAAGAAAGCAAGATGGTTGACAAAATTGTGAAGAACTTATCAAATTAAAAAAAACACCGCAGGGGCGGTGTTTTTTTTATATTTTTTCAATCAAATTTTTTATCTTTTCAAGATATTCTTTTGCTTTTTCAGTGTCAGAATATTCCACCATAACTCGCACTTTGTCTTCCGTTCCACTTGCACGCACCAATATTCTTCCGGCAGGGGACACTTTGTTTGAAATGTCAGAAATGAGATTTTTAAGTTCTTCGTTGTTCATAACTTTTATCTTATCTTTCACTGGTACATTGACATTGAATTGTGGAATCAGTTGAGCGTCAAAGAGTTCGTCTAGGGACTTGCCGGTTTCTTTCATAATTTCACAAATTTTCAGTGCGGTCAAAATGCCGTCACCAGTCTGAGAATGAGTTTTGATTATGATGTGTCCAGACTGTTCTCCGCCGAGAGTTAAGTTCATTTTTTCCATTGCTTCAATAACATATTTGTCACCTATGTCAGTGCGGATGAGATTGATTTTGTGTTTGTTAAGTGCAACCATTATTCCGCTGTTTGTGTGGCTTGTTCCTACGACTGAATTTGCATAAAGCAAGCCTTTTTCTTTCATATAAGTTGCCAAGATGTAAAGAAGCTTATCTCCATCAAAAATCTTTCCGCTTTTGCTGACTGCAATCACTCTGTCTGAATCACCGTCAAAAGCAAAGCCGATGTCTGCATTATTTTGGGTGACCTTTTCAGCCAAAAGCTCTGGGTTTAACGAACCGCAATTTATATTGATTTTTGCGCCGTTGTTTTTGCAAGAAAAACAATCCACTTTTGCTTTTTTACTTTTAAAAACCTTTGGGGCGATGTGATAGGACGCTCCATTGCTTGCGTCCAAACATATGTGCATATCTTCAAAAGTTTGGTTTGTGCATTTCAGCAAGTGGGAGACATATTTGTTTTTCAGGTAATCCATTTTGAAATATTTACCGCACTTTTGGCAAGTGTAAGTGTTTTTGAAAAATTCTTCCAAAAATGCTTCATCTGTGTCAGAAAGTTTTTTGCCGTTGAAATCGAATACTTTGATTCCATTGTAATTTGGGGCGTTGTGAGACGCCGTGATGACAACACCAAAATCGCACTTTGTTTTTTTAGTCAGATAAGATACGCCAGCAGTTGGAAGCACGCCGACATCAATCACCGTTCCGCCACCTTGCACTATTCCAGTGCTGACTGCAAGTTTCAATGCGTCGGCAGAAAGGCGAGTGTCATAACCAATCAAAACTTTTGGCTTGTTTTTGATTTGAGAGAGTGCATTCCCAACAGAAAAAGCAAGGTCGGTCGTCAGATTTTTTCCATATTCACCACGCACACCGTCTGTTCCAAAATAATTTGCCATAAAAAATCTCCTATTTTGTTTTTTATGAACAAAATGGGAGAATGGTGAGAATTATTTTTTTGATGCGGAACAAAGTGAAAAATTATACTTTGTGTTTTTTTGTGGTGCGGGAGATGATTAAAGTTGTGCATTTGAGAAAAGGAAAATAAAAAGGGCTACAAGCCCTTGCAAATTTTTATAATCTTTTTGAATGTCTCTTCTTCTTGGTTTACGGCACTGTTTTCTGAATTTCTGAAAACAACAAATTTTTGCCACAAGAATTCAGTAACAAAGTTTATTATCATTGAGAATGCTGTGACAAGAATTCCTGCAACACCGGCTTTTTCCATTGCATTTCCCCAAAGTGTTGACGCAGGGGTGAACACTGCGTAGTACACCAAAACCAGAAGCATTGCAATAGGTACATTGTTTGCCGATTTAAATGTAAACTTTCTATTGAAAGTGAAATTCCAAATAACAGAAAGAATGAGTGCAGTTAAGTATGACACCCAGTAATTGATATGTATTAAATCGTACATAATCTCTGATACTGCCAATTGGATTACGCCAGCAGATATTGAGAAAAATGTAAATTTCAGCACCTGTGTAAAGTTTTTCATAGGTTTATTATAGAAAACAAGACGAAGCTGTGTAAAGCGATTTGAAAAACTTTTTAGAACTTTTTGTTTTAATTTTGGTTTGTTTTTATGACTTTTGTGTGATATCATAAATTTATGAGAATAACCAGTGCAAGATATTTGACATCTGTTGTCAAAAGTGAAGAAATCCTTAAAGATGAGATGATAGAGTTTGCATTTGTCGGCAGAAGTAATGTTGGCAAATCTTCTTTAATCAACTGTCTGACAGAAAAGAAAAATCTGGCAAAGACTTCTTCAACTCCTGGTCTTACAAAAATGGTCAACTATTTTGTAATCAATGAAAAATTTAGGTTTGTTGATTTGCCAGGGTATGGGTATGCCAAAACGGGACAGAAGCACATCGCTAATTGGGCTGGGCTTATGGAAGACTATCTTTTGCAATCTCCAAATTTGAAAACGGTTTTTGTTTTGGTTGATTGTCGTATTAAGCCAACAGAACTTGACAAGACTATGCTTGAATTTTTAAACTCTTACCAAATTCCTTTTATGGTGCTGATGACAAAGGTCGACAAGCTTGCAAAGTCGAAAGTTCCACAAGCGGCATCGGCTGTCGCCAAAGAACTTGGCGTGCGTAGGGAGATGCTCATTCCATTTTCTTCGCAGTCAAGCTTTGGAAAAGACAAACTGCTTGAATATTTGGAAGCGGTTATTGATGGAGCATAATCCCATCTCAGTTTTCATAGTTTTACTTATAAGAGCATTTGCTCTTTTTTTATTTGTGCAAAGTTTGTTTTTTTCAAAAAAAATTTTTGCATTTATGATTGCTTTTTCTTTAAAGCTTTGTTATAATACCCGAGCCGCACAAAAAAGGAGACTTTATGGCAGAATTTAGAACTTTGGTTTATCTTATCAGTGCTCAGGAGCAGGTCAAGCTTTTGAGCAAATATCCAGTTTTTGCAAGTGCCGAGCTTTCTGTCAGAGCAAGAGAAGAAGGCGCATTTGAAGACCAGTCAACTGAGACTGGTTGGTATTTCACAAGGACAAAGGGAGAGAATGGGCTGGTTTTGCTTGTTGGACAATGTGGCGGGCTGATTTCCTATAATTGTGGTGCTAAGGATACAGGACTTCGTGTTTGTTTGCGTTTGCAATACGATGAGCAGAGCGAAGTTGTGCAAAGCTGTTATCCTAAAAGAAAGAAAGCGATTGTTTGGGACCCAGAGACAAAAACAAGACAAAAAATGTCTGGGAAAGCACCTGTCGTCACATTTGGCGGAAATGAATATGTTTGGCTTAACAAAGAAGAGTGCGAGTTAAGAAAAGACAAAACAATGGAACTTGTCAGCGTTGAACTTCTTTGCAAGGCCGTGCAATTGGATGTGAATGGTTTGAACAATGATTATGAGCAAGCTGTTCAGTTGAGACAACAAGCGTATACGGTTGCGACTTTGAAATGTACTGAAAAAGAAAGGGCGATGCTTGTGCCAGTTGTTATTTCTGACAAAGATGGCTATGCAACTGCAACGCCAGACTTGGAAAGAGAAGAAACAAAACCACAAACAACAGTTTCGCAAAATACTCCAAATTTAACAGATGGAAAAGGGGGACAATAGGTTCTCTTTTTTATTTTCTATATGCTGGTTTGAAATTGAAATTTTTTGGAAATAATTTTTAGATTTATTCTTCGGCTTTAATGTTTAACTTTTTCGATTATAAAAACAATTTTTCGCTTTAATTCTTGAAATCCGGCTATATTTATGCTATAATACTTTAAAGTGGGTTTAGAAAAGGCCTAAATTTAATTGAAAAAGGGGAAAAATAAAATGGCAGAAATTAAATTGAAGGCATATCCAGTAAGTGAAATGCAACAAAGAAAGCTCAAAGAAAAGTTCCGTGCTTATTCAAGTGCAGACCTTTCTGAAAGAGCAGCAGAAGAAGGTGCTTGGAAAAGCGATTTTGGTACAAGCTGGTACTACACTAGAAGTGCACGTGCGAAATCTTCGTCTTACGTGTTATGTGTATACGATGACGGCGCTCCCTACGACATAGGTCTTACGAGCGGTACTGACGGCGGGTTGCGAGTTGCTTTGCAGATAGCCTATAATCCAGAATGCGACATTGTCAAAAATTGCAAGGAGCAAACAAGAACAGCAAAGATTTGGAATGAAACATTAACAAGGGTTGGGAAAGTCACAAGCACAGCCCCAATTGTCGCCTATGGCAAAAACGAGTATGTTTGGCTTAATAAGGAAGAATGCGAAAAAGGCACAGCCAAAACAATGGAACTTGTCAGTGTGAAATTGCTTGCAAAAACGGTTGCGTTTAACAAAAAAGAATACAACAATGACTTTGCAAAAGCAGTTGAGCTTCAACAACAATGTCTGACTGTTGCAACAGAAAAATGTACAGAAGAAGAAAAAACAATGCTTGTGGAAGTTGTTATGAGTGATAAAGATAACTACAACAGTGCAAAACCGAACCTGGAAAAAGAAGAAGAGAAAGAAGAAAAAACAATCGATGCTCTATTTGATAAATTTGCAGTTGGAGAAATCTCAGAAGAAGAACTCAGAACGCAAGCAAAAGCGTTGGCAAGAGAACTTGTGGGAAATGGTGCGAAAGCAGATGACATCAAAGCCTTGACAGATGAATTTAAAATGAATATCTCTGCATACGAAGATGCAAAAGTAGCAAAGCTTGCAGAACAAGAAGCAATCAACAGTGCACTTTCAGAATTTGACAAAGTTGTTGACGGTTCAAAAGGTGGAAAGTGAAATGGAAAAAACTGTTGAAAATGCTCTCAAAGAGTTTGATGATTTGGTTGATTCATATTGCGACTTTTTAAAAAACTCTGAAACTGAGAAAAAATTGAAAAAGAAAAAAGGGATGAAATAATCCCTTTTTTTATTTTCTTTATGCTGGTTTGAAATTGAAATTTTTTGGAAATAATTTTCAATTTTCTTCTTATTTTGTTTGGCAATATTTCTGCATTTTGGTATAATACTCTCGTAATAAAAAGGAGATGTTCTATTTATGAAAAAATATGTTTACGCATTTAAAGAAGCAGACGGCAAAAATGTTGCTCTCTTTGGTGGAAAAGGCTCAAACTTGGCTGGAATGACAAAGCTTGGACTTCCTGTTCCACAAGGTTTCACAATCACAACAGAAGCCTGCACAAAATATTATGACGATGGAAAGCAAATCAATGCTGATATCCAAGCACAAATCAAGACAAATCTTGCAAAGCTTGAAAAGACAACTGGAAAGACTTTGGGTGACCCAAACAATCCACTTCTTGTTTCTGTTCGTTCTGGGGCAAGAGCTTCAATGCCTGGAATGATGGACACTATCTTGAACCTTGGACTCAATGACACTGTTGTTGAAGGACTTGCAAAGCTTACAAACAATCCAAGATTTGCTTACGATTCATATCGTAGATTTATCCAAATGTTCAGTGATGTTGTTATGCAACAAGATAAATCAAAATACGAAAGAATTTTGGACGAAATCAAAGAAAAGAAAGGTGTTAAGTTTGACAAAGACTTGACAGCAGACGATTTGAAAGAAATCGTTAAACTTTTCAAAAAACTTTATAAACAATCACAAAAGGTTGATTTCCCACAAGACCCACAAGTTCAACTTATGGAAGCTGTTAAGGCTGTTTTCCGTTCTTGGGACAATGAAAGAGCAAATGTTTACAGAAAGATGCACGGTATTCCATATAGCTGGGGAACAGCAGTAAACGTTCAATCAATGGTATTTGGTAATATGGGAGACGACAGCGGTACTGGTGTAGCGTTTACAAGAAACCCATCAACTGGTGAAAATGTTCTTTACGGAGAATATTTGATGAACGCACAAGGCGAAGACGTTGTTGCTGGTATCAGAACTCCACAACCAATCGCTCAACTTAAAGAACAAAACCCAGATGTTTATGCACAATTTGTTGCAATCACTCAAAAACTTGAAAAACACTTTAAAGATATGCAAGATATGGAATTTACTATTGAAAAAGGTAAACTCTATATGCTTCAAACAAGAAATGGTAAGCGTACAGCAAAAGCTGCACTCAAAATTGCCGTTGACCTTGTAAACGAAGGAATGATTGATGAGAAACAAGCTCTTCTTATGATTGACCCTTCACAACTTGATGCACTTCTTCACCCAACTTTTGATGATGCTGCAATCAAGAAAGCAAAAGTAATTGGAGAAGCTCTTCCAGCATCTCCTGGCGCTGCTTGTGGTAAAATCGTTTTCACAGCTGAAAAAGCAAAAGAAGAAGGAAAGAAAAACAAGGTTGTTCTTGTTAGACTTGAAACATCACCAGAAGATATTGAAGGTATGGCTGCCAGCCAAGGTATCTTGACTGCTCGTGGTGGTATGACATCTCACGCTGCCGTTGTTGCTCGTGGTATGGGTACTTGCTGTGTTGCTGGATGCTCTGCTCTCAAATTTGCTGATGACGGAAAATCTTTCACACTTGGTGGAAAGAAATTTAAAGAAGGAGATGTAATCTCTTTCGACGGCTCAACAGGAAAGATTTACGAGGGTGAAGTTGCAACTGTTGAAGCAAAAATCTCTGGCGAATTTGCAACAATTATGGCTTGGGCTGACAAGTATAGAGACTTGCAAGTAAGAACAAACGCTGACAATCCAAGAGATGCAAAGGTTGCATTTGGTTTTGGTGCAGAAGGTGTTGGTCTTTGCAGAACTGAACATATGTTCTTTGAAGCAGACAGAATCGCTGCTGTGAGAGAAATGATTGTTTCTACTACAACAGAAGAGAGAAAGAAAGCTCTTAAAAAGATTCTTCCAATGCAACAAAAAGACTTTAAGGGAATCTTTAAGGCTATGCAGGGAAAGAGTGTTACTATCCGTTTCCTTGACCCACCACTTCACGAATTCCTTCCACATAAAGACGAAGAAATCAAGGCTCTTGCAAAAGAAATGGGCTTGACATTCAACGAACTTAAAGCAACAGTTGAAAGCTTGCACGAATTCAACCCAATGATGGGTCACCGTGGTCTTAGACTTGCTGTGACATATCCTGAAATTGCTGAAATGCAAACAGAAGCTGTTATCAAAGCTGCAATCGAAGTTCAGAAAGAAGACAAGATTGATGTCGTTCCTGAAATTATGATTCCAATTACTTGTGATTCTGTTGAATACAAGTATGTTAAAGATATCGTTACTTCAACAGCAGACAGAATTTTGGATGAAAACAAAGTTCAAATGCATTACAAAGTTGGTACTATGATTGAAATCCCAAGAGCTGCAATCACTGCTGACCAAATTGCAAAATATGCTGAATTCTTCTCATTCGGAACAAACGATTTGACACAAATGACATTTGGTTTTTCAAGAGACGATGCTGGCAAGTTCCTTGAAACATATTACTCAAAGAAAATTTTTGAAAACGACCCATTTGCAAGACTTGACCAAAACGGCGTAGGCAAGATGATTAGAATTGCTGCTGAACTTGGAAGAAGCACAAGACCAGACATCAAACTTGGAATTTGTGGAGAACACGGTGGTGAACCATCATCAATCGAATTCTGCCATAGAGTTGGATTGTCTTATGTATCTTGCTCACCATTCAGAGTTCCTATCGCTAGACTTGCTGCTGCACAAGCTGCAATCAAGTATCCAAGAAAGAAAAAAGGTCATTTCGGTAAATAATTACTTGGACTTTTGAACAATAAAAAACATCTCAGATGAGATGTTTTTTTGTTTTTGAAAACGAAGTTTTGTTTAAAAATTAACTAATTATTTTATACTCGGACATAGAAAAAATAAAATTTAAAAATTTTTAAATAAAATTATTGACATTGAAATAAATTATGTTATACTTAGGAAAATTAAGGGGTGCTGATATGAAAAAAAGTGATTATCAAAAAATAAAAAGTGAAGAAATAAAAGCTGATAGCTTGACTGTTGATGAAATAATTGGCATCCTAAAAGAAACACCTGTTATCACTCCAAACCCAGATAACAGAGATTATCGTTCAGGAGATTTTGATATTCCAACTCCAAGTGGTCAGAATGGTGGCAGTGGCAGCTCATATGATTATGGGGATACTGGTGATTCTCGTTATGGTGATATCCCTGCTGACCAGTACTTTGATGCAAAACTCATCATCGAACAGATTATGCAGAGTGGAAAAAAGAGTGGTGTTGTCACATCTGAAAATGCTTCAAAAAATGAAGAAGTTTCAAAAGATGTTCCTGCTTCTGCAATTCAATCAAGCAAATCAGACAACAGAGAATTTGTTAGATAAAAATAAAAACATCTCAGTTTTGAGATGTTTTTTTGTTGTGTCGCTGTATGGTTCTGACGATATATCAAGCAGTTTTTGTTAGTTCTATTTACCATCTTTATTTTTAGCGGTGGAGTCTTTCTTTCCGCCATCAAGCAAACTGTCGAGTTTTGAAAGTGACGATGTTAATTCATCTTGGCTTGGAATGAAAGGTGTGACATTTGTGCATCTGTCAATGATTTGGTCTGCCTTTCTGAAAATATTTTTCCAAACAGTTTTTCCCTTTTTGTCAAAACAGTCTTCAACAGAAACATTCTGTGTGGCAGTTTCTTCGTATTGATGAGAGCGTATGAAAGCGGGGTTTACCGCTTCATTTTTTGCTTTTTCAATATGAGAATAATTTTGTGGTAATTGTAAATTGATTACATTTGAGAAGCAAGAAAGCAGTTCCTTTGTTTCTGAAAACTTAATTCCATTTGGCAGGTGAGCACGGAACCTGTCAAGTTGTTTCCTATGCTCTAGTACAATATGAGATTCAATTGTTTTGTAATTTTCTTCAAGGCATATTGCAGTTCCGCCACTAATGTCAAGAATAACAGGAACACTCAGATTTTCAATAATTTGTTTAAGTAATCTGTTTTCGTATTGCTTTTGATAGTAGTGACGTCCAATTGGACTGTAATAGATTGCCAAAAAGTCAGGGACGTAGTAATTGTAGTTCATCTGCCTGAAATTTTCTACATTGGGTAACAGGTTTCGTAGATTTTTCAGTCTCTCTTCGACTTCGTCCAAAGGTATATATTCAGATTGAAAAAATTTTCTTCTGAGTTTATATAACTCTGATTCTCTCGTTTCTGAACTAAAAGCAAACATTGTATCTAAATAGCTTTTAGGTGGCAATTCTTTAAAAATTTCAAATGAAATAACAGGATAACCTGTTTTTTTAGACAGTTCTTGTGCAAACAAAGGCGCTCCATTACCAACAGGTCCAGTCAAGACTATTGATTTGCTGAGTGCATCTTGATTCATATGTAAATCTCCTTATATAAAGATATTATATCATAGACATATATAAAAATCAATATGTAAAAAAAGGCATTGACTGCCTTATTTTTCATCGAGAACTACATTGCCACACATCACATCAAAGTATGAGAAAGTTTGAAGTTTTTCGTCATTGGTTTTGATTGTGAATACGCTTGGATACACATCCTTGATTGTTGCTGTCAAAAATTCAATCTTCTTTCTGCCACGGTTGATGCTCATTTGGACATTTCTGCCTTTGAGTTCGTTTATCTTCTTCTTGATATCATCAAGTCCCAAAATGATTTTTCTCATAAAAACTCCTTTCAAAGATTTTTGCCACAAAATTGAAAATTATTCAAAAATGTGTTCTAAGGGGCATAAGTGGCAAGTAAGATATAATAGTTTTGATTTTGGAGGGAACTATGTCTTTTGAAATGAACAAATTTACAGTGGTGAAGAAGAAGCGTCTTGAAAAATCTCAATTCAATGTTGAGTGCAATGTTGACGCAAATGCAGAAATTGACAAAATCTTGTCAGTCTGCCACAATGCACAAGTGGAAAACGCAGAAATTTTGAATGGAGTTGCAAACTTCAACGGTGTAATTGATGTTTGTATTCTTTATTCAACTGTCGATGGAGAAATCGGCACAATCAACTCATCTTGCCCATTTTCAAGCAAGTTTGAAGATGAAAGCATCCAAGTTGGTGACAAGATTGGAATCAAGATTGAAGTTGAAGACTGCAAGATTGACAGTGTGTCAAACGGAACAGTGAAACTTTCTTGCATTTGTGGACAAAGCGGAGTGCTTATTTTATGCAGAGAAGTTCAGAACATCGCAGGTGGAGACGATTCAGTTTGCGTTAAAGATGACGAACTTTTGGTCAACACTTTTGTTGGTGAAGCAAAAGAAACTTTTGTGGTTGACAGCGAAGTTTCAATTAAAGAGCAAGTCCGCAAAGTGCTTTTCAGCGACAGCCAAGTTTCTGTAAAGAGCGTTGAAAATGGAGTCAACTTTGTCTCAGTTGGCGGAGATGTTGTCACAAGAATTTTGTATTTGACAGAAAATGACAGATTTGAATCTGTTTATGTGACAGAGTCTTTCAAAGAAGAAGTTGAGCTTGAAAATGCAACCAGAGAAGGCGTAAGTGAAGCAGAAGCAGTGATTAAGAGAAATTCTGTTAAGTGTGAAATCGAACAACTTGAAAAAGGAATTACAGTTCGTCTTTCAATCCCTGTTGAAGTTTGCGTGCGTTCTTATGAAGAAAGAACAGAAAGAGTTGTTAAAGATGTTTACAGCACTGAGAAAGAACTTAACATTTCAACAGAATCTTTCGATATGACAAAACCACTTTCTTATGACACTTTTGAAGCAAAGATTGACGGCTCACTCTCTCTTGATGATGACAAGCCAAGAGTTGATAAGATTATGTTTGTTGGTGCAACAAATCTTTGTATCACAAATTCTTATCTCAAAAATGGTGAAATAAATGTTGAAGGAATTACAAAAACGAATGTAGTCTATCTCAATGATGAAACAAACTCACTCCACAGTGTGTTGATTGAAGTTCCATTTGTGGTTTCTGAAAGAGCGAATGTACCTTGTGAAGATGCACAAGTTGAAACAAGTGCGATTCTTTATGATGTGGATGTTGTTGTTAAGAAGGGTAGAGAATTCTACTTTGATGCAAAATTGAAAGTAAAAGTTTCTTACGATTGTGACAATGTCGGTGCAGTAATCTCAACTGTTGAAGAACAAGGCTTGATTGAAGAAAAAGATTGCGCAATTGAAGTTGTGTTTGCAAAAGCTGGGCAAACTGCTTGGGATATTGCAAAGAGTTTGAGAGTTAGAGAAGAGATGATAAATTTGCAAAACCCAGAAGTTGCTTTCCCACTTGAAAGGGATGAAAACATCATTATCTATTATCAAAAGAGAGCATAACAGAACTTTTGACAGAAAAATAAAATCCTTCCAAAATTTGATTTTTTGATTAAAAACCGCAAAAAATGCACATTTTTGCGGTTTTTTCTTTGCGTTTGCTGACAAAAATGTTGTAAAGGAGAGCGGTTATGAAATATATTTTGTCATTTCTTGGGATTGTTGCGGTTGTTTGTGCAATAGTATTTTGCACACAGAAAAAAGAAGAAATTGATGAGCAATATGTTCGTATTCACATAACTGCAAATTCAAATTCGGACTTTGACAAAAATATTAAGTACCAAGTAAAAGATGCGATTGTGGACTTCTTAATTCCAGAGCTTTCTGATGTGCAAAATAAAGATGAAGCGCAGGTTGTTATTTCTTCAAATCTGATTAAAATAACGGAAGTTGCAAACCAAACAATCAAAAGTGCTGGTGGGAAATATACAGCAAAAGTGGAACTCGTTGATGAAAATATTCCAACAAGAGTTTATGACAATCTTGTTTTGGAATCGGGTGTTTATCAATCTTTAAAAATTGATTTGGGAGATGCAAAGGGCGATAATTGGTGGTGTGTTGTTTTTCCAGCAGTTTGCTTTACTTCTTCAAAAAATCCGCAAAATGTTGAGTATATTTCAAAAATTTGGGACACAATACAAAATGTAACATCAAGATAAAAAGGAGTAAAATACATTATGATGAAAAATAAGAAGAAGGTTGCCAAGGCTGGTCTTGCGGTTGCGTTTGCGATTCTGTCTATGGGCGGAGCTGCAACTGCCACTACATATTTAAATCAACCACATATTGAGATTGCATTGGCGGCGACACTTTCTACATCACAGGTTAAGACTGTTCAAACAAAACTTAAACGCTGGGGATATTACACAGGAAGCGTTGACGGAATTTATGGAGCAAAAACAAAAGCTGCTGTCAAATCTTTCCAAAAGAAGAATGGACTTACAGCAGATGGTATTGTTGGACCAAAGACTGCCGCTGCTCTTGGAATGACATTGAGTTCTTCAACAACCAAAACTGACAACAGCTCAATCTCAAACAGTGACTTAAACCTTCTTGCAAAGTGCGTTCACGCAGAAGCAAGGGGAGAAAGCTATGTTGGACAAGTTGCCGTTGCGGCCGTGATTTTAAACAGAGTTAAGAGCCCAGACTTCCCAAACACAATCGCAGGCGTGATTTATCAGCCTTGGGCATTCACTGCGGTTAATGACGGACAAATCAATCTTTCTCCAAATCAAACTGCATTCAATGCAGCCAGAGATGCTCTCAATGGTTGGGACCCAACTTATGGTGCGTTGTACTACTATAATGCAAAGACTGCAACAAGCAAGTGGATTTACACTAAGACGACAACAATCACAATAGGAAATCACATTTTTGCGATTTAAGGAGTTTTTATGGAAATGGAAAAAGAAAACAAACAAAAAGAAAGAACAAGCAAAAAGAACAAATATAAAGGCGCTGTAATTGGTCTTTCAATTGCAACAGGAATTTTGGGAGCAAGCACAATCGGACTTGGTGTCGCTTATGGTGTGACGATGAATGAAAAAGGTGACTATTCAACACAACTTGAAAGCATCTATAAAAAGAATTATTTTGAGCTTGTTGAAAACGCAAACTCTGTGGACACAAATATAAGCAAACTTTTGGCTTCTGATGACCAAAAATATCAAGTTAAGATGCTTGCGGAAATCTCTCAGGATGCAAAGGAGATGCAAGGGAACATCGCATCAATGCCACTTTCTGGCGATTCAATTATGCAAAGTGTAAGATTCATCAACCAGATGTCTGGTTATACACAAATTCTGGAAGAGAAAATCCAAAGTGGAGAAGGCTTGTCAAAGAGTGACATTGAAGTGCTTCAAAAAATGCACGAGTCACTTACAGAGATGAAACTTTTCTTGAACAAGATGTCTGACAAAATGGTCAATGGATATAAAATAGTGAAAGCAAGAAGAAAACATCACGGCGATTTTGATGATTTCAATCTTGATTTCTCACAAATGCACGCAGACGACAGCGATTATCCAACTATGATTTACGATGGTCCATTCTCAGACTCAGTTGTAAATAAAAAGGTGAAAGGACTTTCTGGAAGTGAATTGTCCAAGGAAGAAGTACATAAAAAAGTGGACGATATCTTCAAAAATTCAACCAGTTTGAAGTATGACGGACAAACAAATGGAAGATTTAAAACTTTCAACTTCATTGTCAGAAATGCAGATGGGCAGGAATTGTTTGTTCAGGCGACAAAAGTTGGCGGACATCTTTTGAATGTCAGTGGACATAACGAATCAGGGACAAAAAATCTTTCTTATGAGCAAGCCGAAAGAGTTGCACTTGATTTTGCAAAGAATACAGGGATTGAAGATGCCAAGGTTGTTTGGCATCAAGAACTTGACGACCAAATCTACTTCAATCTTGCACCAGTTCAGAGTGGGATTATTCTCTATCCAGACCTTGTAAAAGTGAAAGTGGATTTGGAATATGGAAATGTTGTGGGTTATGATGCAATTGCATATTTGACAAACCACACAGACAGAAGTCTGGGCAGTGCAGAAATCTCTGAAAGTGCCGCAAAGTCGAACGTGGACACTTCATTCGAGATTGGAGAAGGCAGACTTTGTTTAAGTCCACTTGACTTCAATAGAGAAGTTTTGTGTTGGGAATTTGAATGTCAAAGAGACAACGCGACATACTATATTTACATAAACGCACAGACGGGCATTGAAGAAAATATCTTGAAAGTTGTTGAAACAAACGACGGAAGCAAACTTATGTAATAAAAAAAGACTACAAAATTTGTAGTCTTTTTATTTTGTTATGCATTTGTTTCAGCAACGGCTTTTTCGTATGCTTCAAGAATCAACTTAGTAAGTTCAACTCTTACTTCAGTTTTGATTGGGTGAACAATGTCTTTGTATTCTCCATCGTTTACTTTTCTTCTTGGCATTGAAAGGAAATATCCGTCTTTTCCATCAATAACCTTCAAATCGTGTACAACGAATTCGTTGTCGATTGTGATTGATGCAACTGCTTTAAGTTTTTCATCATTGTTTACGAGTCTGATTCTAACGTCTGTAATGTTCAAGTTTGTGTACCTTCCTTTTTTATATTTAACCCATCGGTCACTTTAATTATAACATACTTACAAAATTTTGCAAAAGATTTTTTAATATTGACAAATTATTTTTCAATCTCATAGAAATTACTATGAAAAAAATTGAATTACACAAAGGAAGAAAATTTTATCTACTTGGAATTGGCGGGATTTCTATGTCTTCACTGGCTGTCTTCTTAAAGGAAATGGGGAATATTGTTGACGGAAGCGACAGTGCCGAAGGCGATGCAGTGATGATGCTGAGAAAAAATGGAATTGCCGTTGACTTGGAACTTAACAAAGAAAAACTTAGTCAAGCAGATTATGTGGTTTGCTCGTCTGCTATAAGGGGAGAAAATGAGTGGCTGGTTTTTGCAAAAAGCTTGGGCAAACCGATTTTTACTCGTGGAGAGCTTCTCGGTGCGATTTCAAAGGAATATAAAAAGGTTATTGCAGTGGCTGGCTCTCACGGAAAGACAACAACAACTGCGATGCTCTATGAGATTTTGAAAAGTGCTGGCAAAGAACCAACGCTTCATCTTGGCGGATTTCGCTGTGAAGATATGCAGAATTTTCATATAGGCGGGGAAGAGTTTTTTGTCACAGAAGCGTGTGAATACTATGACAACTTCTTAAATCTTCAACCATATATAAGTGTCATCACCAATGTTGAAAAGGAGCATATGGACTATTTCAAGACTTTTGAAAGGCAGTTGGAGTCTTTTGAAAAGTTTAAGTCTCAGTCTCAGTTTGTGCTTGAACAAGATGACAGTTTTTCTGCCAAAAACATTAGACACAAAAAGGATGGCACGCTTTCATTTGAACTTTGCAAAGACGGGGAAAAACTTTTCAGGCTGGGACTTAAAATATGCGAAGATGTTAATGTAAAAAATTGTATCAATGCATATCGTGCTTGCAAGGTGCTTGGACTTTCCGACCAGCAGATAAAAGAAGGACTTGAAAACTTCAAGGGCGTCAAGACTCGGTTTGAGAAAGTCGAGTGTGAAGACTTTGAAAATGTCATCTTAGATTATTCCCATCATCCAACTGAGATTGAAAAGGCGATTTACTCGGCAAAAAAGATTTTTAAAGAGAAAGAACTGGTTGTTGTTTTTCAGCCACACACATTCAGCAGAACGAAGGACCTTCTTGATGATTTTGTGAAAGTGCTGAAAATGGTTGACAGGCCGATTTTGTTTAAGACTTACTCGGCAAGGGAAGTGGAGTCGGACGGTGTCAGTGCAAAAAGTTTGTCAGAGATTTTGAACACTCAAAATCCAAACACTATGTATGCTGATGACATTGACTGCCTTATGGAAATTCTAAAAACAATAAAGAAAGATGTGGTCTTGCTTTTTGTTGGTGCGGGAGATTTGCCAGCACTCTTACACAAAAATAAATTTATTTCATAGAATGATTTTGTATGAAGTATGAATACAGAGACTGCAAAATTTTCTATAAATACATAAACCGCAAAAGCGATGTGGTCAATGTCTTTTTGCACGGTTGGGGATGCGAGCATACAAGTTTGCTTTTCTGCAAAGACCTTGTGAATGAGAGTTGTCTTTTTGTGGATTTTCCACCATTTGGTGAGAGTGACAAAAACCCTGTTGATTGGAATGTTTTCACATATGCGAATATGCTCATAGCTTTGTGCAAGAAGCTTGAAATCAAAAAATTCAATTTGATTGGACACTCTTTTGGTGGAAGAATCTCAATCATAGTTTCAGTCCTTTGCAAAGAAGAGACAAACAAGCTTGTGCTAGTTGACAGTGCGGGAGTTAAGCCAAGACGAAGCTTGCTCTATTACTTAAAAGTCTGGATGTACAAAATCAAGAAGAAACTCAAAATGGATGTTTCAAAGTACGGAAGTTGTGACTATTTGGCACTTGACCCAAATATGAGAAAGGTGTTTACGAATATTGTAAATACACATCTTGATGAATTTTTACCATACATAAAATGTGACACTTTAATTATTTTTGGCAAAGACGATAAGACTACTCCGATTTATATGGCGAAGAGAATGAAGCGAAAAATTAAAACTTCGAAACTTGTAATTTTGGAAGAAGCTGGACATTTTTCGTTTGTTGACAGAAAGTTGGAGTTTTCGCAAGAATTGAAAAACTTTTTACAGATGAGGTGAGAATGTTTGCAGTATATTCTTTAATTTGTTCAATTATTTTTACTATTTTTTCAATATATTTTATTAAATATTTTCAATTAGAAAATTATAAAATAAAAAATTATTTAAAAAATATAATTAAAAATCCGCTTTTATTCGGTGACAAAAGCGCTTTGGCGTTTACAAAAAGAATAAAAAGATTGTTGATTATTATATTTTTATTTAATTTTTTATATTTTTTTATATATTTTTATTTAATTAAAAATATTTATTTAATTATTCCAATTATTTTGTCGACAATTTTCTATCCGATTATTTTAATTATTCCATTTTTATTAGCGATGCCTATTGAAAAATTGATAAGTTTGCATTTTGTTAAAAAGGCGAAAAGAAAACTTAAAAATTTTTCTGGCAAAAAAATTGGAATTACTGGAAGCTTTGGAAAGACATCAACAAAAAACTTTTTGTATCAGATTTTGAAAGAAGAGTTTGATGTGTGTGCAACGCCAAAAAGCTTCAACACGCCTATGGGAGTGTGCAGGTCTATTTTGGAAAATCTTAAAGAAACAGATGATTTCTTTATTGTTGAAATGGGTGCAAGACACAGTGGTGACATCAAGTTTTTGTCGGAGTTTGTGGGCGTGGATTTTGGAATACTTACTCCAATTGGAAACTGTCATCTTGAATCTTTTGGGACTATTGAAAAAATTGAAGACACAAAGTATGAACTATGCGAAGCGACAAAGGATTTGATGGTGTTTAATGGCAAAAGTCGCTCCACAAAAAAACTTTATGACAGATACAAACACAAAAAATATCTTGTTTGTGTTGAAGGAAGTTTTGCATATGCAGAAGATGTGAATGCATCTTCAAAAGGCTCAGAGTTTGTTTTTGTGCTTGATGGCAAAAAGTTTGATTGCAAGACAAAGCTTCTCGGTTCTTCAAACATTGACAACATTGTTGCTGCTGCCGCAATGGCATATCTTTTGGGAGAGAGTTTGTACTCAATCCAAAAGGCGATTGAAAAACTTGAATCAGTTCCACACCGTTTGGAACTTATCAAGGGAGAGTTTGTGGATGTTGTGGATGATTCTTACAACAGCAATATTGAAGGCTTTAAGGAAGCGCTCAAAACCATTTCTTGTTTTAGCGCTAGAAAAGTGGTTGTCTCTCCTGGGATGGTGGAACTTGGCAAGGCACAAGAAGAACAGAACTATTTGGCTGGCAAACTTATTGCAGAAACCGCAGATGTGTTTGTCATTATGAATGAGACAAACAAGAAAAGCCTTTTGAGTGGAGCAAGAGATGGCGGAATGAGCGAGAACCAAATTTACTTTGCAAAGACAAGGAAAGAACAGCAAGAGCTTTTAAAGAAGATTTTGTGCAAGGGTGATGTAGTGCTTTTTGAAAACGATTTTCCTGACAACTTAAAATGACACAAAATAAAAATTTTTCATAACTAATAAGGTTAAGGAGATTTTTATGAAAGAGAAGGTTGCCATCCTTTTTGGTGGAGTAAGTGTTGAGCACGATATATCGATTATTACTGCAATGCAAACAATGAAGTTTTTGCCTAGCGAATATTCTTATATTCCAATTTACATAGATAAAGAAGGACTTTGGTGGACTGCCGATAATTTGGATGATGTCAAAGTTTTTCAAAATTTCAGAAAGAGAGCAAAAAGAAAAAGAAGACTGAGCTTGCTTTTGGGAGAAAGCTGTCTGCTTGTTAAGAAAAATGGAAAATATGTTCACTTCTGCCGAATTTCGACTGTGCTCAATTGTTGTCACGGTCATATTGGGGAAGATGGATGTGCTCAGGGACTGTTTAATTGTTGTGATGTTGCTCAAACATCTTGTGATGTGACATCATCTGCACTTTGTATGGATAAAGTGTTTATGAAAGATGTGCTTAAAGCAAATGACATCCCTTCACCACAATATTTTTCAATGCACAAATGTGAATATGAGCAATCCAAGAGCGAAAAACTGAAAGAAATCGAGAAAAAGCTGTCATTTCCTGTGATTGTCAAACCTGCAAATCTTGGAAGCAGCATCGGAATCTCGATTTGCGAAAACTCTTCAAGCTTGGAAGAAGCACTTTGCCTGGCTTTCGAGTTCGATGAAAAGGTGCTTGTTGAGACTGTTGTTCAAAATTTGAGAGAGTTTAATTGTGCTTGTTTTGAGTTTAGGGGAAATGTATTTACATCTTCTGTTAATGAAGTGAAAAACAAGACAAACATTTTCACCTTTGAAGACAAGTATTTAAGTGACCACTCTGAAAATAAAGAAGCGGACAAAAAACTTTCAAAGAAAGTTTCGTCTCTTACGGAAAGCGTCTATAAACTGTTTGACTGCAAGGGAGTTGTCAGAGTGGATTTTCTGTATGACGAAAATGAAAAACAACTTTATGTCAATGAAATAAATTCAATTCCTGGCTCACTTGGATTCTATTTGTTTAAGGAAGTCCCTTTTAAAGAACTTCTGCGTGCAATAATTGAAGAAAGCTTCTCTGAAAGAGATAAAAGGCGCAGACTTTTGAAAACTTTTGACAGTGACGCTCTTAAAATCTTTGATGAAGCGAAAGTTCCGAGCAAAAAGTAGGTGCAAATTTTGTCTTAAAGTGACTTATTTTGTTTTGATGTCTCAAAGGCGGTTGACTTCCACTAAAATATGCAAAAAGGAGTTTTTATGGTTTTTGAAAAAATTTTTGATGACAATTTCATCATTAGCAACGGACTGCAAAGATTTAAAGGCAAAAATGTAGGGCTTCTGACAAAGGACGCTTGTGCTGTGAAAGAAAATTCCATCTTTTTCTGCTTGACAAGTGACAAAGCAAAGGCGGAAGAGAGATGTGCCAAAGCGAAAGAAAATGGTGCAATGCTTGTTTTAAGCAATTTTGAGCTTGGTGACGGAAGTTTGAAAGTGGACGATTGCAGAGAGTTGTTTGCAAACTCTTGTGCAAATTTTTATGAGCGTGCGTGCGATGAACTCAGAATTGTGGGAGTCTCTGGAACAAACGGA
>CAZIPJ010000014.1:0-28197 GCA_964541365.1 uncultured Lachnospiraceae bacterium | reverse complement strand
ACTTTCTTCAATTGCCCCAACAGTTTTAAAACTTATGGGCGTGCAAAAACCAGACTCATTTGATGAACCATTGTTTTAAAAATAAAACGCCAAAATGGCGTTTTTATTGATATTGACAAAAGCTCACTTATATGGTAATATTTAAAAATAAGGAGAAAAAAATGACAGAAGAAATGGCAAAAGAGATGGATTATATAACACTTTGGTGCAAATTTGCGTTAACTGGTAAAAATTCAAACATCACTGTTCCTCTGACATCACTTGCAGAAGCAGGCTGTGAAAACGCCATAAAGATGTGGTGTACACTTTCGCCCTTGGAGAAAAACATCACAATTGATAAATATTTAAGTGCCGATGAAAGCACTTTAAGCCATAAACTTCTTTTTGCCAAAGCCATAAGAAACAATGCAAAAGAAGAACTTAAACATCTCCAAGAAACACCTTTTTACAACATAATTGAAAACCATGGAAAAGTTTCTGTTTCAAGCGAAACTTTAAGACTGCTCAGCTTAGCATGTAAAAAATGTGCAAAAGAATTAAAAACCAAACCAAATATATTTTTGGAACAAGAATATTTAGAAGCTAAACATTTTTTAAGTCTTGTTGAAAGGCAAGATAATGGCTTCACTTATTTGGAACTGGAAACTGTAAAAGATAAATTGGAAGAAAAAGTGAAAGAAAACAACGATCCAAGAAGTAAGTTTTATCTTGCAAGAAATTTATCTTTATATGGCTCCGCAAATTGGAAAACAAAAGAAATGAATGAAATTCAACATGCCATCATTATGGAATATTCCACAAGACCATTTTGCTCTCAAATAACCTCAAAATATAATGATACTTATGAAATGAAAAAATAAAACGCCAAATGGCGTTTTTTTAATCATTTACAGCTTTCTTATCAACATCTGTTTTTGATAAGTTTGTGATATTTCCCAAAATTGACACAGTTTGGCAAGAAACTTCATAAGCCGTACGACTCTCTCTTTCTCCATTTGGAAGTTCCTTATTATATTCTCTTGATTGAATACGTCCAGTAAGTTCAACCTTACAACCCACATCTTGATTGGACAAAAATCTTGCATTACGTCCCCACAAAATGCAAGGAATATAATCTGATTTACGATAGTTTGCTCTGTTTATTGCAAGCAGCACATCACAAATTTCCTTATCAAAAGGCGTTTTGCGATAAACTGGTGGTTTGCATATGAAACCTGTCAATTTAACTTCATTAATATATTTTTGACCATCTTTTTGAACATGAAAATCTTTTGCAAAAAGATGCAGTATCAATCTACTCTTTTCACCCAAAAATTTATTGTAACTGCGATACTCTCCCTCAACTTCAACAAAGTCATCTTTTTTCAATTGGTTTTCCATTAAGGTGCGTTCTGAAATTGTCACTGGAATGATATCCTTTGCCTCAGACAATCTGTTCACTCTAACCGAAAATTCATAAAAATTTTCACCATCAATTTCGTGAGATTTTGTTGGCTCACTCACAATTTGCCCTGCAATTTTTGCATAATTTGTTGTTTCTTCTTTTTCATTGTAATTCATAATTCCCTCCTAATTTTGGTGTTGTACTCCATTTCTGTCAATTGTGTAATTGTCACTGTAAATCAAATCAGAAACTCCTGTCACTTTATAACCTTTCACTTTCAACCTGCTTAGAATCAATCTTAATCCATCAAGTACATGGTCAGAATTGTTGTGCATCAAAATGATTGAACCATTCTTTACTCTTGAAATCACCCTGTTGCAAATTTCGCTTGCTGAAAGTCCTTTCCAATCCAAACTGTCAACATCCCACTGAATTGTTTTCAAATTCAAGCTTTCTGCAACTTCCAAAAGATTGTTGTTGTAAGAGCCAAAAGGCGCTCTTAACAAACTAACTTCTTTTCCAGTCACATTTTTAATTTTAGCAATGGAAGTTTCAAGTTCATTTTTGATGGTGCTCTTGTCAAGTTTGGCCATATCTGGATGAGTGTTTGAATGAGTCCCTATTTCCAGTCCAGCTTCGTCAATGGCTTTTGTTTGATTTGGATAATCTTCGACCCAAAAACCAACCAGGAAGAAAGTGGCAGTTGCATCAAACTCTTTCAAGATGGAAATGATATCTTCCGTCTTATCCGCTCCCCAAGCTGCATCAAAAGAGATTGCAACTTGTTTATTTTGTGTGTCAACATTGTATATTGGCACCTTCCTTGTGGAATAACCAAAATAAACTTGGGCAGATGTCGACCCACTCAATGGCAATGCCAGAGCAATAACCACCAGCACAATGGCAAGAAAAATTTTAATTGTTCTTGATTTGATAACGCAGAAATGCATACCAACCTCGCTTTTTATTTTAGGATATTTGACCATTTTGACCAATGCCTATTTTGACTTAAATAATCTATTATTGTTCAAAATTGTCGAAAAGTGAAACCTGCAAAATCCTTGCATTCCACTTACAAAAATAACTTATTAAGGGGCCCTTAAAAGTAGAACATTTCCAAACAAAAATCGACAAAAAATTTAACCGAAAGCTTTTTTCTTTCGGTTTTTAGAAAAAAATTATAAAACAAAAAAAAGATGCAAAATTTAATTTACATCTTTTTTCAAATTAGTTCCAATACAAAACTCTAAGAGTCCAAGTTCCATTTGCAAGTTTAAACCAAACATTCTTGTCTGTTGGAATGTTGCCGCTCAAATCAGTACCAACATACTTTGTTGAAGAACCATAGCGATAATAGCTGTTTTCAACATTCTCGTCTGAATTTGCAACACTAAATTCATCCACACCAGAAGTAGTATTTTTGTTTTCAACACAGCACTCCACAATCTTTGCGGCGTCATCTTTGCTTCCAACAAGTCCATTGAAATATGAAATACCAAAACGATTTGAGATATCAGAGTTCATTGAACAAGCATAAGCAACACCGCCAATCATCTGTCCAGCAAGTCCGCCAATGTTTGCTCTTTTTTGTCTGAACACATCAGCAATCCACTCAGTTACACCAGCAATGCTAAGCTCTTTTTTAGCATCAGCAAATTTATTTATATAGTCATATGTGCAATCTTGTGTCATTCTTCCGTCCGCAGTAAAATGCCCATATATATTATAGATTAAAATGCTTGATGTTTCAAGCTTGCAGTTGAAGCTGTTCAAATGTTCAAGTGTTGTATCTTTTGCATTTGCAACAAACATACCTGAATTTGTGAAGCCAGTAAAATTTGAATCCTTAATAGTTAAATTCTTAATTACTGCACCGTCTGTGTAACCAAACAGCCCAACATCGTAAAGATAACTTGTATAACCAACACTGCCATTATATAC
The DNA here is from genome assembly GCA_964541365.1 of uncultured Lachnospiraceae bacterium. Lineage (GTDB taxonomy): Bacteria > Bacillota > Clostridia > Christensenellales > UBA1242 > Caccovivens. Next base: position 24,872 of record CAZIPJ010000014.1, on the reverse strand, counting down.
AAACTTCAAATTTGAAATAATGTAGTTCTGTCCATCGTATGTTCCTTTAAACGCATAAGTTGATGTCCCGATTGGATTGAATACTTTGTCAGACATATCAATATTTGCTGTCTGCTTAATCACATATCCAGCGTATGTGTTTCCACGGCTTACACTACTGCTGAGTGCAAGCAAATCGTCCGCACTTGAAACAGTGAGTACCTTGCTTGAACCAGCTGTTTTCAAAGCGTTAGTATTTGAATTGTATCTTGAATACTTTGCCACTAAGTTTACGCTATAAGCATTAGTTGCTTGCGTTCTATTGTGATTCACCTTATTTGGATTAACCAAAAATTTATAAGTTTGGCTGAGTGACAACAATTTTGTTCCATCTGTTTCATCCAAGTACCATCCCAAGAATCTTGCATTACTCAAATTCCCAACAGAAAGCGTAACTGGTGTATAATAGTAGACTGACTTATCACCTATGCTGCCACTGCTTCCTGTTGCATTGAAGCTTACAGTAACTCCGGCACCCGTCCAATTCTTATCTTCGCCATCAATATTTAGCTTATACGTCAACTTATATGTCTGCAATGTGAAATATGAGTAAACTGTAAGAGTATTGTCAGCCAGATAACTACTTTGAACATTTCCGCCACACTTTGTTCTGATATAAGCATCAACAAGCTCTGCCAAGGTCTTCAAATTTTGATTGTCATCTCTCAAAACATCATTTGAAACAAGCGTTGAAGAACCTGTAAAACTTGTACCAGCCTTAGAATATCCCCATTTCAGTTCATTAAAATAGTTAGCACCTTTATCATCAACATTAAATGTATTCGTGAGTTTACTGCCGTTTCTTGTGACCATTAAGGTTGTTTCCCCTGCAATGCCTTCGGCAGTCACATCTTTGTAAATACTTGGACTAGTGTAAGAGTTCGCCATCGTAACAAAGTTGATTTTGTATTCAATAGGTTCTCTAACAACAACTATGTGCAAAGTCAAACACTTTCTATCTGCGTCTGTTTGAATAGCCTTTGACAAGATTTCTTTCATATCAGTCAAAATTGTTCCATTGTTCTTAATTGTCCCATCGTTGTATAACTGATTCTCATTTGAAATAATATTTATCTTTCTTGCCACACTGTTATTAGTCGCTTGTGATGTTGTATCTCCCTGATAACAGTATGCATACAACGAATATGTATAGCCATATTTAAAGAATTCACTATACCTTGTGTTGACATAATTATCAATTTCGGTTGGACCAATTGATGCAAAACAAACAGTCTTTGATTCTGCTACCGCTTTGATTGAGTTTATTTCAACTCCACCCTCACCCTTATAGGCATACAAATCTTTATTAAAATAACTTTCCTGTCCTTCTTTTCTCCCATCAAGAGAATCCAGTGTGATATTCATTTTTGTATTGTATTTGATAGGAATGAGATAAACAATCAGCTCTTTGTTGTAAATATAGTTGTATTGAACATCAGTTTTTCCATAGCCTTGAGCTGGGTCTTCTTCGGCACTTGCAAGAGTGGAAGGTTTAATATCAACTCCTGTCACAACACTTCCAAGTCGTCTCACATCAACAAATGGTTTGTTTTTGCTGACACTCTTTGCATCATAAACGCTATGAACATCACCAAAACTTACTACTTTTTGCTCTTCAATAAGCTTCCCATTGGAATCAATGGTATAATTAGCAAAAGTATCACTGACATTATTTGCATCTCTATCCAAAACATACAAAACTGCAAAGCCATACTCAGGTGTAATATCCAAGTCAATCTTTTCTTTGTAATAGACCTGTTCTTGCTTTCCACTTACTGAGACAAAATCTGCGAGCTTTGAATTTTGTGTATTGATATAAGAGAACTCAATAAAATTTGCCAAATCAACAGAGCCACTTGACGAACCCGACTTGTATTTGCCAACTTTGTATCTTATATTAAGTGTTTTCGCTTGGCTTTGGAAGTAAACAGTAAATTTTGCCGTTTCGTTAAATCCCGAATCAAAATACAAATTGTTTATTCTTGCCCCATTAAAATAATTGTCACTATCTATTGCAACATTTCTGACACCTGTTGTAGACGAACTGGCAGATTTAGATTTAAAATTTGATGCGTTATATGAAAATTGTAGTGTTCCAACAAGACAGTCTCTCAATCCCTTAATATAGTAGAACTGTGCATTAGTATATCCAAGAGTAACTGTTTCAACAGTATCTCCAACTATCTGAGAATTTGTGATTTTCATATTTTCATTATCAAGTGCATCATTATCAAAGCTATAAATATAGCCTGCGCTGTCGCGATAATAATATGTTGATAAAGTAGCCTTGCCCAGTAATGATGCAGGAACAAGTGAATATGGGATACTGCTTATTATTCCATTTCTGTATCCACGGTTGTAAAGTATTGGAGTCATCACCCAACCACTTGTTGCATAGTTGCAACTGACTTGGTTCTTCCAACCTGAGATTGAAAAGCCTTTGAGAGTTCCATCATAGTTGTTTATGTGCCAAGCCGAGTCACTATATGAATTAGAATCTGTGAAAAATTTAATGTAATGATGTTGGTAAAGATACATTGGTTTCCAAAGACAAACTTCGTTTGGTTGATATGCAGAATATTCCCTTGTACTTGTTCCATCCGCATAATACCATACACCAACACCAGCTGAACTAGTGGTAACATAACAACCTTTGATACTATTCTTGCCGTGTATTTCACCACAAATATAACCGGTTTTTGAATCTCCCGTAGGCTTTGTATAACCTATGCAATTTGCAATCACAACATTTTCACAGGCACTTTTGTCAACCCAGTCCCACCAAAGGAACTGACCGGTTTCCATTTTTTGTCCCATTCGACCAACAATTCCGCCAACAATCGTTGTACCTTGCATCTCACCATAATTGACGCACCTATTTATCAAAGCGTTGTTGAGTACTATACCTGCAATACCACCAATATTGCCACTCTTAACAGAAGTTGAACTAGGCGTAAGCTTGATATCCCCGTAATTTACACAGTCAGAAATTGTTGTCCCACCATCGCTCACAGAACCAATTATTCCGCCAAATCCAAAAGTGTATAAACTTGAATATACAGTTGAAGAAATGGATGAAAAGTTTGTACAATAACTAACATTTAACTTTGAAGCAACATTACCAACAACACCACCAAAAGATACAAGACTTGCATCTTCAATTTTAAACGAGCCAAAATTATGACAGTTTGTAGCAGTCAGACTTTCAGTTATACCAACTTGTCCGCCTAAGCAAACATAACTTGCAAATGCCAAACTGGAACTAGCATTAAATTTCCCAGTAAGATTAATCTTGACAGAGCTGCCAACTATGATATTATCCAAAGTCAAATTTCCTGCCGCATATCCTACAACACTTCCCATACAAAATATTGCATATTCTTCACGCTTTGCTGTGATTGTACTGTCGCTTATTTCAAGATTTTTTATTGTCGCATTTGAAACTGCACCAAAAAGTCCAATTGGATATAAAAGCTTTGAAGTCGCCTTTTTATCAAAGTGTTGTGAGTCAAGATAAATTCCAGAAATGCAATGTCCATTACCGTCAAAATTCCCCCTGAAAGTGTTGTCTCCAAGTCCAATAGGAGTCCAATAATGTTCAGATAGGTCAATGTCCGCTGTAAGTTTAGCATAAGAATCATAATACTTTAATTGAGTATCCGTATTATAGACTGCATTATTAACCATATTCATAAAATCCGCAAGTTGTTGTGCAGTTGAAATTGTATATGGGTTAGAATATGTTCCTTCGCCGCCAGGTCTATTTTTTGTTGCAAAATCCATCCAGTTTCCTGTTGCTTGAATTTTTACTTGCTTATCTTCTTCTTTGCTCTGAGAAGTTTCAGTAGTTGATGAAAAAAGTGTGTCTGCACTGATAAACAATGAGCCACACACAATGCCCAAAACCATAAAAATCGAAACAAAAAGCATTACGATTTTCTTCTTCATATGTTTATTATATACATAATATAATAAAATTCAAAATAATTTGGCATTTTTTTCATAATTTCGCCACTTTTCAGTGCCTATTTCATCCCAAAAACAAAAAGAAAAAGGGTCGCTGACCCTTAATCAAAATAATTGTAAACCCCTAAAAACTTTTTGGTGACTTTTTCTTCACCGGTGCTGAGTCTGTCATTAGAAACCACATACGCCCTTTTTGAAAGCACTGTAAATTTAAGCCCGTGGTCAACAACAGATTTGTCGCTTGTTCCGACGAAAGCAACGAATTTTCCATCCTGAGCAAAATTGATATATTTCACACCTTTTCTGTATCTTGCACACATAGGGATTTGCATTGCACTAAGTCTCTTGACGAAACCATTGTTTGAAACGAGCATATAGTCCCCATTTATGCTTTGTCCAGCATACACAACTTGGTCTTTGTCTTCAAGATTGATTCCTTTAACCCCGCCAGCGATTCTTCCTTGCATTGGAACTTCGCTCTTATCAAAATTCACGCAGTAACCAAACTTAGACAACATCACAAAGGATTTGCCTTTCTGCTCGTGTTCAACAGCGAGAAGCTTGTCATCATCTGAAAGTTTTACAGCTTGATAGAATGATTTTGACACAACCATATCTTTTTCTGTGGAGCGTTTAACCATTCCATTTTGAGTGAAGCAAACCACATCTCCGTCACCTTCAACTTTCAAAACAGCAACTGGGGTTTCCATAATATCAACGGACTTGTCAATTTGCTTCAAAGTCAAGCCCTTGTCTCTCCACTTACACTCAGGAAGTTTGTCAACACCTGCTTTCAAGCAATTCCCCTTGTCCGTGAAAATCAAAACAGTGTCACTGTCTTTAACGCTCAAAAGAGAAGTGTGGATGTCAAATAAGGTTGAGTTGTCCACAATACCCTTTTGTGATTTTGCGTAATTTTTCATATTGACTTTTTTCAAAGTTTTGCCAGCAGTAAGCGCAATAAGGAAATCTTTTGATTCTTCAATATCTTGAATTTTTGCAATAACAATCTCATCGCTCTTGATTTCTTTTGAGCGTCTTGGAGTTGCAAATCTACGTTTGATTTCCAAAATTTCCCTTCTAACAACATCAAGTTGAAGTTTTTTAGAGCCAACGATTTCTTCAAGCTCTTTAATCTTCTTTTTAAGCTCAGCAAGTTCCGCTTCCAACTTGTTGACTTCCAAGTTGACAAGACGAGAAAGTTTCATATCCAAAATTGCTTGTGCTTGCTTGTCAGACAAGAAAAACTTGTCTTTCAATCTTTGCTTAGCTTCTGCAACTGTTGCGGATGTTTTAATAATTTTTATTACTGCATCAATATTTTTAATTGCAATAAGAAGCCCTTCAACAATATGTGCTCTTTCTTTTGCAACATTCAAGTCATACTTTGTTCTTCTAAGCACAACTTCTCTTTGGAAAGCGGTGTAGTAAGAAATAATGTCAATAAGCCCCATTTGTCTTGGCTTTCCGTCTGCGATGGCAATCATATTAATTGAATATGACACTTGCAAATTTGTAGATTGAAACAAGAATGCCAAAATCTTCTTTGCATTTGCTTCTTTTTTAAGACGAATAACAGCACGCATCCCGTTTCTGTCACTTTCGTCTCTGATTTCACTAATCACTGAGAGTTTATCTTTGTTTTTCTCTTTAAGTTCCGCAATTTTTTGCAGAAGTAAAGATTTGTTAACTTGGTATGGAATTTCAGTAATCACAAGACTTTGCTTGTCGCCATTTTGCTCAATTCCAACCTTTGCACGAATTGTAATTTTGCCCTTTCCAGTTTCGTAAGCAGTTCTAATTCCATCTCCAAGAATCAGTTCTCCACCTGTTGGGAAGTCTGGTCCTTTGACAATTTTCATCATATTTTCAAGAGAAATGCGTGGATTGTCAATATAAGCGACAACGCCGTCAATAACCTCTCCAAGATTGTGTGGTGGAATGTTTGTTGCAACACCAACTGCAATGCCCGAAGTTCCATTAACAAGCAAATTAGGAAATCTTCCTGGCAAAACTTCTGGTTCTTTCAAAGTGTCGTCAAAGTTGAGTCCCCAACGCACTGTATCTTTTTCCAAATCTCGCAAAAGTTCCATTGCAAGTGGAGTCATTCTCGCTTCTGTATAACGCATTGCAGCAGCGCTATCTCCGTCCACAGAACCAAAGTTCCCGTGTCCGTCAATAAGTGGACTACGAAGAACGAAATCTTGCGACATACGCACCATTGCATCATAAACCGAACTGTCACCGTGTGGGTGGTATTTACCCATACAGTCACCGACGATACGCGCCGACTTTTTGTAAGGCTTGTCAGGTGTAAGTCCAAGTTCAAGCATAGAATACAAAACTATTCTCTGAACAGGTTTAAGTCGATCTTCAACTCTTGGCAGCGCTCTATCCACAACGACTGACTCAGTGTAAGGAATCATAGATTCGTGCAACACATCTTCAAGTGTCTTAAATAAAACACCACGTGGACCATCTCCACCATTTCCATCCGCATTTCCGCTTCCGCCGTCTTCAACAGGAGTGTCAACATCATCGCTTACACTCTGCGAAACTTTTGGCTTTGAAATTTTTTCATCTTTTGAAGAATTTTCAGGCTCAATCTCACTTTTTCTTGGGTCAATACTCCAAAAATCCATCTGCCCAGCCACAGTTGAAGTGTCTTTTATTTCTTCTTGTTCCTGTTTTTGTGGGATAAGAAGCTCGTCATAACAAATCTGTCCTTCAATTGGCTCAATCGAATTTGGTTTAAATTCTTCTTCGTCTTTTCTGCTGTTATTCACAATAACCCCCAAATTATTTTTAACAAACTAAACTTTTTTGTAATCTCTCATAAAGGTATCTTCACGGTCAAAGTTTGCGTGTGCATTGATGTACGCTTTTCTTTCATCAATGTTGTCACCCATCCAAGTTGTAACCATCTTCTCAGCTTCTGCGGCGTCTTCAATAGTGACTTGAATTAGTGTTCTGTTTTCTGGGTCCATAGTTGTCTCCCAAAGTTGCTCTGGGTTCATCTCTCCAAGACCTTTGTATCTTTGAATCATATAACCTTTTCCAGCACTTGCAACAGCATCTGCAAGTTCGGCATCAGAATAGACATACTTTTCATAATCCTTCTTGTACACTTTGTAAAGTGGTGGAAGTCCAACAAAAACGTGTCCTTCTGTGATTAATTGCCTCATATAGCGATAAAAGAATGTGCAAAGAATTGCTCTGATATGGAAACCATCGACATCGGCATCGGATAAAATGATAATTTTGTTGTATCTAAGTGAAGACAAATCAAAATCTTCACCAAAACCAGTGTCCAAAGCAGAGATAATCGTTCTGATTTCTTCATTTGCAAGCACTTGGTCGATTCTTTTCTTTTCAGCATTAAGCGGTTTTCCCCTAAGTGGCAAGATTGCTTGATAGCGTCTGTCACGACCTTGCTTTGCAGAGCCACCAGCCGAATCCCCTTCCACGATGAAAAGTTCGCTCTTTGTTCTGTCACGAGATGTTGATGAAGCAAGCTTTCCAACAAGGTTGAAGTTTTCTGCACTGTTTTTTGCACGTGTCAACTCTTTTGCTTTCTTTGCTGCAAGTCTAACTTTTGCTGCTTGTTTTGCTTTTTCAACAATAACTTCTGCATAACTCGCATTTTTCTTGTCAGCCAAAAGATTTGTAAGTTCTTGCACTGTCAAAGCTTCAACTTCTGTTCTCGCTTCTGGATTTCCAAGTTTTGTCTTGGTCTGCCCTTCAAATTGAACATTGCTCATCTTGACATTGATAACCGTGACAAGTCCTTCCCTGAAATCTTCACCCAAAAGGTTTGGCTCTTTGTCTTTCAAAAGATTGTTTGCTCTTGCATAATCGTTAAACACCTTCGTAAATGCACTCTTAAAGCCAACTTCGTGCATTCCACCTTCTGTTGTTGGAATATTGTTGACATAAGAGAAAGTATTTTCAGTGTAAGAGTCAGTTGAAACGAAACTCACTTCCAAACTTACAATTTTGCTTTCTGCCGAAATGTAAAATGGATTTTTGAAAAGTGAATTTTTTCCTTCCACCATATAAGAGACGAAATCCTTGATTCCGCCTTCATAGTGGAAATCATTGTGTTCGCCAGTTCTGTCGTCGTTTATAACAATGCGAAGTCCCTTGTTTAAGAACGCAAGTTCTCTTGCACGCTTAACAATCGCTTCATAGGAAAATTCTTGCACTCCAAAAACTCTGTCATCAGGCAGGAAAGTCACCTTTGTTCCGGTAGTTGTGCTTGTGCCGATTTCTTTAAGTGGTGCTTTTGCGATACCACTGTGAATTTTTCCATTTTCGTCTTCATAAGAATGGAATTCGATGTAGTATTTCTTTCCGCCCTTGTTTACTGTGACATTGCACCATCTTGAAAGAGCGTTCGTTACCGATGCACCCACACCGTGAAGACCGCCAGAAAATTTGTAGTTCTCATTGTTGAACTTTCCACCAGCGTGAAGTGTTGTATAAACAACTTCAACACCGCTCTTTTTAAGTGTTGGATGGACATCCACAGGGATTCCACGTCCATTATCTTCAACAGTTGCACTGCCATCTTTGTTAAGTGTTATTGAAATCGTATTTCCAAATCCATTTGAAATTTCATCAATAGCATTGTCAACAATTTCCCACAAAATGTGATGAAAGCCCCTTGCACTTGTTGTGCCGATATACATACCAGGACGAAGTCTAACAGCATCAAGCCCATCAAGCACGACAATGTCTTTTGATTCGTATTTCTTCTCAGCCATAAATCTCTCCATATTCTTAGGTTTGCTTTCCTTAAAAAAACGCAGAACCCAATATATTCAAGTATATTTTAACATATAAGAGCAGTTTTTAAAAAACGAAAACGCAACATTTTCAAAATTTGAACACAATAAAAATTGAAAGCTCTTCAAATAAATAATTGTCAAACCTAATGTCCCAAAATCCAATCTGCTCAAATATTTAGCAAGCTGTATATTTATTCATATTTTTGTTTAAATATTCGTTAGGCAAATAAGCATATAATAAAGACAAAACTGCAATAATAAAATAAGATAAGGAGAGAAAATGAAAAGAATTGTTTTGACTGGTGGCGGAACTGCCGGACACGTTTATCCTGCCCTTGCTGTCGCTGAAAAACTGAAAGATTGTGAACTTCATTACATCGGCGGAGAAGGAATTGAAAAAGAGATTTTGGCTAAATACAAAAACATAAAATATCACACAATCCCAACCGTCAAGTTTGAAAGAAAACTTACTTTGAAAAATCTGTTGATTCCAATCAAGCTTGCAAAGGCTGTAAAGAGTGCAAAAAAGATTCTGACCGAAATTGACCCAGATGTAATTTTTTCAAAAGGTGGATTTGTTGCAGTCCCCGTCGCACTTGCTGGAAAGAGAGAAAACTTCTCTATTGTAAGCCACGAAAGTGATTTGACCTTTGGACTTGCAAACAAACTGATTTTGCATTGTTGTGATGTTATGTGTACATCATTCAAAGAGACAGCAAAGAAAAACAAAAAATGTGTATATACAGGGCAGCCAATCCGCTCTGAAATCTTCCACGGCAAGAAACTAAACATTTTCAAAAACAACAAACCAACAATCCTTGTCCTTGGCGGAAGTCTTGGTGCAAGAGCAATAAATCAGCTCATCTTTGACAATCTTGACGCACTGACAAAAAACTTCAATGTGTTGCACATCTGCGGTAAAAAGAATTTCAAAGAAATCAAACATCCAGATTACAAGCTTGTCCCTTTTGCTGAGAACATCGCAGATTATTACACAACTGCTGATATTGTCATCAGCCGTGCAGGCAGTGGCGTAATCAACGAATTACTTGCCTTGTCAAAACCTATGCTCCTTCTCCCATTGTCAAAAGAAAACTCTCGTGGAGACCAAATTGAAAACGCAAAACTTTTTGAAAAGAAAGGCTATGCACAAGTTTTGGAAAGTAAAGATTGCAACATAAAAAATCTTCAAAATAAAATAAATTTACTATTTAAGAATAAAGAGAAAATTACTGAAAAAATGAAAAAAACTGCAAAAAATGAAGCTGCGGCGCTAATTTCTGCAATTTTAATAAAGGCCTAGTAGGCCTTTTTATTTTAAATCTTCTTTTTAAAAATCATTAAAAATATTTACACAATATTAAACAATCTACTCAAATTTGGCATCCCAAAACCTTCAAGATTCATCTCAAAGCCAAGTGGAGCACAGCTTCTGAGTAAGTTGTTTTTTATTTTGTTTGGAGTCAGTTCCGGCTGTTGTTCAAGCATCAGACAAACAAGCCCAGCAATCATCGGCGTCGCCACAGAAGTTCCAGACAAAACTGTGTATGGTTTATCAAGAGCGCAAGAAACGATATCAACACTTGGCGCAACCAAATCAGGTTTAACTTTTTTAAGTGCAGGCCCACGTGAAGAAAAATCGGCAATCTCAAAAAAGTTTGGATTGTAACTTAATTCATCAAACCTGTTGTCGTCTATTCCGCCGACCGTGATAATTTTGGAACTTATCCCCGGTGACTTGATTGTCTGATATTCTGGCCCACTGTTTCCTGCCGCAGCCACCACTGTCACGCCTTCCTTCCACAGTGCTTCTGCACCGAGCATAATTGGGTCATTTGCCCCAAGCGGTTCACTTCCAAAACTCATACAAACAACCTTGATATTTTCTTTTTGATAGTTATCAAAAATCCATTCCATTGCACTAAGGATTTTGTTCGCCCCAGACTCTCCATCTGCGTTGAGTGCTTTCAAAGAAACTATGTCTGCTTTGGGTGCAACACCTGAAAACTTAAATCCAGACATTGCTCCACAGCCTGCACACACGCCTGCAACAAATGTTCCGTGCCCATTGTCATCATAAGACATCTGCCTTTCATTGATGAAATCCTTGAAAGTTTTGATGCGGTTTCTTCCAAGCAAAAAATCTGGATGTGGACTGATACCAGTGTCAATAAACGCAGCCGTTACCCCATTGCCAGACAGTCTCACTTTTTCAGTTTTTAAAATCTTTTTGGACACATACATCAATGCACAGGCATTGGCACAAGACGAAATATAATCCACCACCTTTAAGTCAGCCAGTGAATAAATTTCCTTCTGCGACAGTGTGCAGAAGAATGTTTTGATGAATAAATATTCATCCAAGATATGTATATTGTGCCTTTGCAACTGTTTTTTCGTGCTTGCAAAATCTTTTCCAAACACAAAACAAGGCACTTTTCTTTCGTAATTTAAAACTGCAATTTCAGCCAAAAGTTTTCTGTCAATCTTTTCTAAATTCATCTCAAACTTTCAATTATCCTTATCATATTTTCATAGGTTTGCGAAGGAAGATAAGATTTGATTTTGTCAATAGATGCTTTAAGTCCATCATAATCAAAAGTGCCGTTAAGCTTTTGCCCCCTAATTTCCCTTGTAAGTCTTTCCATAAGCTCATCCGACGAACAACCTTTAAGCTCGTCATACGCTTCATTGATTGTCTTTTTCTTTTGGGCAGCTTTTTGCTGTTGTGCATTCTGCTGCTCTGTGTTCATTTCACTTAATCTCATACTCACTCCTAAATTCAATATATGAAAAAAACTGACAAATCAACACTAAAAATAGAACTGGCACATATAAATAAGATATGAACGAACCTTTTCAAGCAAGGGAAAATCAAAATCCCGCACAAGATTATTATCCAAAGGCGATGACACTTGGGAAAAAAGAAGAACCACAAATAAAAGAAGAAGTGCAACAGTCACCTTCTTCTCCTTTTTCAAATCTCTTCTCGCAGGATAACCCCCTTGCACAGCTCTTAGGTGGAAACTCTCTGCTTGCATCGCTTTTTTCTGGCAATTTCAACCAAAATGAAATGCTATCGAAACTTATGTCATCAATGATGAAAAAGAGTGAGCCAAAAGACGAAAAGGAAAAAGTAATAGACATCTCAAACTCTGTTGAAGAATTATAGAAAATGTTTTCAAGCTAAAAAGTCAAACTTTATCAAAAAGAAAAAACACCAATGTATTTGGTGTTTTTTTATTTTACTTGCCCTTGCTTAAAGATTCAACCGCACTAATACCAGCTTCCCAAACATTTGGTCTTGGGACAACTTTATCTTCACTCATAAGCTTCTTAAAATCAGATACTGACATCAGTCCAAGCCCATCCACTTCGTCATCGTGTTCTGCTGATTTCCAGTTACTTAAATCCTTTTCAAGAATGTAAAGTTCGGTTGTACCTTTTTCAAAGAAAGTTCCGTTATTCGTCACATCGTCTCTTGGGATTGAACCAACTTTTGTGATTTTACCTTGTCCAACTTCAAGACCTGCTTCTTCCTTACACTCTGCAATCAGTGTGTCAATTTCTGTCTTCCCCTTCTTGATGTGCCCTGAAAGCAAGTCAAATTTTCCTGGATATTTTTCAACTTTTTCTGAGCGTTGCTGAATTAAAAGTTTTCCAGAATTCGTGTCAACAATAATGACTGCCATATGAGCGTGTGGAATCCCTTGTTTATGTGCAATCTTCCTATCCACATATTTGCCTGTTGGCTTTCCATTTCCATCCAAAATTTCCAATTCTTCAATTTCGCCTACTGCCATATTTAATCCCCCCTTCTTTGATGTAATCAATTATAGCGGGGGGGGGATTTTGTCAAGACTTTTTTGAAAAATTTATTTAAAAAGAATAAAACAGCAGACTTTTCTGCTGTTTTATTTTAATCATCAACCACTTTTCCGTGTTCAAAATAAATCTTTCTTTTGCAAATCTTTTCAGCAATTTCTGGTCTTGTACAAGCAAGAATCAAAGTTGTTCCGCTGTCTTTAAGTTTTTTAATCAAGCTTAAAATTGCATCTTGATAAACATCTGAGATTTCATCGAAAATATTGTCAACAAGAAGCAAGTCAAGTTTTCTGAAAGACAGTCTAATCAGCGACAAGACATATTTGTCTTCTTTTCTGATGTTTTTGATTTTCTCATCTCTGATTCTTTCCAAAGAGAAATCAATAATGGCATTGTTTATCATCTTCTCTGCTTCCGCAGGCTTAACACCCTTCTTATGCAGAATATAGCTAAAATTCTCGTAAACTGTTTTGTTTTCTAAAAATACAGGACAATATGGCACATATCCAACGCTTAAATCATTTTTAAAGTCAATTTTCTTGATTGGAATTTTATTTAAATATATCTCACCACTGTCAAATTCTTCAAGCTTTGCAATTACTCTAAGAAGTGTCGTCTTTCCGCTGTTTGCTTCTCCCACAAACGCAACACTTTCCCCTTCTTCAACTTCAATATTGACATCTTCCAAAGCATAAAACTCTTTGGTGTATTTCAAGTACAAGTTTTTGATTGATAACATAATTTCTCCTATATCTTATGATACTATATCCAGCAAAAAAATAAAAGTAAATTTTCAAATTTACGACAAAATCGCATTTAAAAATTTACTTTATTTATCAATCTTCTTTCAACTTTTTAACTTTAATTTTAACTTCTTTCGAAATGTCTTCACCGAGAACCAAGATTTTCTCACCGGTCTCTTTATTAACCTTTTCCTTTCCTGCCACAACTCTGAATGTAAGAGTCACATCATTTTGTGATGAGAAGTTGAATATCTTATTCCCAAAATCTGTATATTTTTCATAGTTTCCTTCAACTCCAACACCGTTTGTCTTGCTGATTAGATAAGTAAGGTTGTACCAATAGTCTTTTTCATCCAAAGTGATTGTGTATGCATCACCGTTTTCTTCTCCAAAACGCAAGGTCTGGTTGGCTTTGCTTGATTTAATTTGCAAATCAACATACCTTTCTGCCACCCTTTCATCTTCTTCAAGCACGACTTTGATTGAATAACGCGTAGCGAGCGGACCTGTTAAATCACTTATGGAAGCAACACGCAATTGCGTCTCAGACTCACAAGCAACTGCCAGAAAAGAAAAACAAACACATAAGAAAACTAAAAGAAATTTTTTCATATTCTTATTGTGTTTGTTATTTAAAAAATTATTCAAATTATATTAGAAATTAACTTCAATCAAGCCATATTTCTTGTCATTTCTCTTGTAGATTACATTAACCTTGCCAGTTTCAGCATTTAGGAAGATGTAGAATGAGTGGTCAATTCTTTCAATTGCGTCTTTTGCTTCTTCGATAGTGATTGGGTCAAGATTGAATGACTTTTTCTTTGAAATTTCTGCCAATTTTGTATCTGGTTCTTCTTCCAAGAATTCATATCCAACATTCTTTGGTGCAGAGCGTCTATCTGCCTTAACTTTTTGCTTGTTTCTTACGATTTGTCTCTCAATTTTTGGCAAAACAAGGTCAATATTTTCATAGTTGTTGTTTCCAGACACTTCTGCTCTGTATGTCAAACCTTTGCAAGAAATGCTGATTTCAAGCTTTTCTCTTTTGTCCTGTTTAGAGCCAACAACAGTTGCTGTTGCTTGTTCTGTAAAGTATTTGTCAAGACGAGCAAGTTTGTCTTCAACCACACTCTTAAATCTTTGAGCGGCCTTATATTTTTTTTCTACATAAACAACTTTCATATTTTTCTCCTTTTCTTGAATTCATTTTAACATAAGTTAAAAAATTTATCAAATAAAATGAGTAATTAACTTTCAGAAGTAAACAGCAATTCATCCCCTGAAAGAGAAACGACAATATTCCCCTTTTCTGGAAGTTCTCCAAGCAAGATTTTTTCAGCGACTCTATCTTCAATTTCCTGCTCAATAAATCTTTTCAGTGGTCTTGCACCATACAAAAGATTTGAGCCTTTTGCGACAATATAATCCACTGCTTCATCTTCAACATCAATCATAAGCCCAGATGGAGAAAGTCTTTTGTTAAGGTTTTCAAGCATAATGTTTGAAATATTGATAAGGTCTTTCTTTGTCAGTGCGTCAAAAATGCAAATTACATCAATTCTGTTTATAAGCTCTGGTTTAAATTTCTTTTTAAGTGCATCCAGATAAATATCTCTTTCGTTCACTTTTTCAGACTCCTTACTTCCAAAGCCAAGTTGTTTGTTTTGGCGAATCTCATTTGCCCCAATATTGCTTGTCATAATAATAACTGTATTCTTGAAGCTTACAGTCCTTCCCTTGCTGTCAGTAAGTCTTCCATCATCCAAGATTTGAAGCAGTGCATTCAAGACTTCTGGATGCGCTTTTTCAATCTCATCAAACAAAACAACACTGTATGGTTTTCGCCTAACTTGTTCAGTCAGCTGTCCGCCTTCATCAAAGCCGACATATCCTGGTGGAGCACCAATAAGTTTTGATACAGTATGGTTTTCCATAAACTCACTCATATCAATTCTTATGATGTTGTTTTCATTGTCAAAAAGGGCTTCTGCAATCGCTTTTGAAAGTTCTGTCTTTCCAACACCAGTTGGCCCCATAAACAAGAATGAGCCGATTGGTCTCTTTCCATCTTGAAGACCAACTCTTGCACGCCTAATTGCCTTTGAAACGGCTGAAATAGCTTCATCTTGACCAATTACTCTCTCGTGCAAGATTTCTTCCAAATGAATCAGTTTTTCCTTCTCTCCTTCGGTAAGTTTTGTCACAGGAATCCCCGTCCATTTTGATACAACTTCGGCAATCTCATTTTCTCCAATTTGATTGCTTCCGCTTTTCTTGACGAACTTCTTATTTTGCACTTCAAGTTCATTTTCAAGCTTGACAATGTCAGATTGAATTTTTGCAGCTTTTTCATAGTTTCTTTGAAGAGACGCTTCATCACGATTGGCGGAAAGCGACTTTATTTTTTCTTCAATCTCACGAACCTTTTGTGGTTTGAGAGTGAAATTAACCTTTGCCTTGGAACAAGCTTCATCAATCAAGTCAATCGCCTTATCTGGCAAGCTTCTGTCAGTGATGTATCTGTCAGAAAGATTTGCAGCGGCAGAGATTGCTTCATTTGTGATGATGACTTTGTGGAAAGCTTCGTATGTGTCTTTAAGCCCTTTCAAAATCTCGATTGTCTGCTCCACTGATGGCGGATTGACCATAACAGGCTGAAATCTTCTCTCCAAAGCCTTATCTTTTTCGATATACTTTCTGTACTCGTCAGTTGTTGTTGCGCCGATTGTTTGCAGTTCTCCCCTTGCAAGATATGGTTTAAGCATATCAGAAGGGCTGGTTTCTCCTTCTTTTCCACCTGCTTGTGCAAGAGTGTGAATTTCATCAATAAAGACGATTATATTCCCGTCTTGAATAATCGTTTCGATTGTATCTTTAAGTTTTTCTTCCATCTGACCACGATATTTCGTGCCAGCCATAAGCCCACCGATTTCAAGAGAAAACACTGTTTTGTCTTTGATTTCTTCTGGAACATCTCCACTTGCAATCGCCTGTGCAAGTCCTTCAACAACAGCAGTTTTTCCAACACCAGCTTCACCGATAAGAACAGGATTATTTTTTGTCTTTCGGCACAAAATCTCAATAACACGCTGAATTTCTTCTTCTCTTCCAATCACTGGGTCGAGTTTATGCTGTTTTGCTTTGAGTGTTATGTCACTGCCCATTTCAAGAAGTTTATCAGGCAAACTGCTTCCCACCTGAGAATTTTCTTCCTGTTTTTTGCTTTCTTTCTGAGATGAAGAAATTTGAAGTGATGAAAGAAGTTTATCTTTCATCTCTTGAATATTAACTCCATAGATATTTGAAAGCATTTTTGTCGCATAGCAACTCTTGTTTGAAAGGATTGCCAAAAGCAGATGCTCTGTGCCAATAAAAGAATGTCCCATATCCATTGCAATTTGTTTTGCAATTTGAAAGAGCTCTTTTGTTCTTGGAGTAAGTTCCACACTTCCAAAGAGCGAAACTCCTGACGCAGACTCTTCAAAGAGTTCAAAAAGTGAACTCTCCGTCACATTAAAGCTTGACAGTATCTTTGATGCTGTACAGTCAGAAACACTTGCAAGCCCATAAAGAATATGCTCAGTGCCCACCAAATTGCTTCCAAAACGCAAAGCAATCTTGCTCGCATTTTTAATAACCTTTTCAATACTGTCTGAAAACAAACCATTATTCAATGCCATAACAGCGTCTCCTTTTTTAAATTTATTGACATTTTCGTATAAGAAAAATCAATTTGTCATTTAACTTTTTTGACGATTTCGCAAATCTTTCTTGATATATACTGACTTCTTGCAACTTCTTCCTTCAATTTGCCAGATATATTTTCAATATCTTTCAAGTTTGCACTGCATCCTTCAACATAGAGTCTTGAAAATGCCTTTTTATCGGATATTTTAAGATATCCAAGCGCATCACCAAACTTGACAAGAGACAAAAACCTAATCATCTCATCTTCATATAATAGCATACTTTCTTTCAAAACCCCGTATGCTCTGAAAATCTCATCAATCAGGGCATCGTGGTTGGTCGACAATATGTCTTCCCTTGCAGAAAGTTCCATCTCACAAATGGTATTTACATAGTCAAAAACACCATCCATAATCTCTTTTTCAGTTTTTCCAAGAGAGTTTTGATTTGAAATCTGATAAAAGCTTCCATAAGTCCCGCTTCCTTCCCCATAAAGTCCACGAACAGTAAATCCAAGTCCACGAGCTTCTTTTTTTATAAGTTCAATATCGTGATTTCTTTCAATCGCAGGCAAAAACAACATCACCGACGCTCTCATAGCCGTGCCGAGATTTGCTGGACTTGATGTAATAAATCCATACTTTGCAGAGTAAGCAATGTCAATCTCATTCAAGAGCGCATCGTCAATCTTCTTGATTTCAAAATAGGGTTTCCACAGGTCAAAGCCATCAAAGATACACTGCTCTCTGATGTGGTCCTCTTCATTTACCATAACCAAAATATGCTCATCTGGACTGACAAAAACAGCTGATATATCCTTGTTTTCAATCAACTCTTTGCTTATGATGTGCCTTTCCAAAAGCGCACTGCAATCATTGAGCGGAACATTTTTGAGTCTTATCTGTTCAAAATCTCCACACTCAGCAAGGACATTTTTGACCGAATCAATGATAAAAACTGCGTCCGTATAGTCACGCAGTTTCGTGAAAAAATTGAAGCCAGATACATTTCTCGCTAATCTAATCCTAGAAGAAATTGCAATGTTCTCAAATTTTTTCTTCATATTCTCCCTAAAATTTCAGTGTACAAATTTGCAGCTTCGCCGCAACAGTTTTCAAAAATCATTCCTTATGTGTTTTTCCACCAAACATCTTGTCAACGGCTTGTTGGATTTGTGGCATTTTATAGCATTGCTCGCATCCAACAAAACCAGTCTCCAAAATCTCTTGAACAGTTGTGCCACACTTTTGGCATTTTTGCATATTGCTATTCACCTTCTTTTTCAATTCCTTTCATAGTGAGAGAGATTCTCTTTTTTGGAAGGTCAACGCCAGTCACCTTAACATCAACAACATCCCCAACTTTAACCACATCACTTGGATGTTTCACAAAGCCATCTGAAAGTTGAGAAATGTGAACAAGTCCGTCTTGGTGAACTCCAATATCAACAAATGCACCGAAGTCAACAACATTTCTGACAACGCCTTTAAACACCATACCTTCTTTCAAGTCTTCCATATGGATAACATCACTTCTAAGAACAGGCTTTGGCATTGATTCACGAATATCACGACCAGGTTTCAAAAGCTCGGCTGTGATGTCAGTAAGTGTTGGCACACCAATTCCGCAAGCTTCTGCAACTTTCTTTTCTCCCTTGTCTTCAACGAGTTTTGGCAAGAGTGCGAGATTGTTGTTTTTAACATCTTCTTCTGAAAGTGAGAAGAGTTTCAAAAGTTTTCTTGCAGCATCATAACTTTCTGGATGCACAGCAGTATTGTCAAGCACATTTGTTCCGCCCACAACACGAAGGAAACCTGCACATTGCTCGTAAGCCTTTGGTCCAAGTTTTGCAACATCCAAAAGTTCTTCTCTGGTTCTGAAACCTTTGTTCTTTGTTCTGTATGCAACAATGTTGTTTGCAATTGTTTTATTAAGTCCAGACACATAAGAAAGCAAGCTTGGAGAAGCAGTGTTCAAATCTACACCAACACTGTTTACACAGTCTTCAACCACGCCAGTCAAAACTTCTGTAAGTCTGTTTTGTGGCATATCGTGTTGATATTGTCCAACACCGATTGATTTAACATCAATTTTACTGAGCTCTGCAAGAGGGTCCTGCAATCTTCTTGCAATAGAAACCGCACTACGAAGATTTACATCATAATCAGGGAATTCTTCCGCAGCAAGCTTTGATGCAGAATAAACTGACGCCCCAGCTTCGCTTACAACAGCGTAAGTTACTGGACGGTTTACGTGTTTAATAAGCTCTGCAACAAAGATTTCAGATTCTTTTGATGCAGTTCCGTTTCCAATTGCAATGATGTCAACTTTGTTCTTTTCAATCATCGCTTTAAGTTTTTCAAGTGCTTCTTCTGTTTTTGACCTTGGTGGAGTTGGATAAACCACAGTTGTATCCAAAACTTCTCCGTGCTTATTGATTACGGCAATCTTACAGCCATTGTGATACCCTGGGTCAAAACCAAGAATAACATTGTTTTTAAGTGGAGATTCAAGAAGAAGTGGTCTAAGATTCACTTCAAACATCTTGATTGCCTGCTCGTCAGCAACATCAGTCAAATTGTTTCTGCACTCTCTTTCAAGAGATGGGAACAAAAGTCTTTCGTATGCATCAGCAATCGTTTCATTCATCAAGACATCAGTGTCTTCATTCTTTTTCTTGAAATATTTCTCAATCACAGGGATTGTCAATTTTTCATCAATAACAATCTCAACTTTCAAGCACTTCTCGTTTTCACCACGGTTGATTGCAAGCACTCTGTGACTTGGAATATTTTTGACTTCTTGCTTGAAGTTTGCGTATGTCTCATAAGTTAAATTGTTTTCATTTTCAAGAAGTGAGCATTGAATAAATGCCTTATTTGCGATGATTTCACGCAAGTCTTTTCTAAGGTCAGCACTATCAGAAATTCTTTCTGCAACAATGTCTTTTGCACCCGCAATGGCATCTTCAACAGTCAAAACTTCTTCTGTGATAAATTTCTTTGCTTCTTCCAAAACAACATACTGCTTTGATTGAGCTTGCAAGATGTCTGCAAGTGGTTCAAGTCCTTTTGCAATCGCAACAGAAGCACGAGTTTTTCTCTTTGGTTTGTAAGGTCTGTAAATATCTTCAACTTCGGTCATTGTCATTGCTTCTTCCAAAGCTTTGGCAAGTTCGTCAGTCCATTTTCCTTGTTCTGTAATAACTTTCTGAACTTTTTCTTTCTCGTCACTTAAATTTCTCAAATATTTAAGTCTATCAGCGAAATCTCTAAGCACTTGGTCATCGCAAGAACCGTGCATTTCCTTTCTATATCTTGCGATGAAAGGAATTGTGTTGCCTTCATCAATCAAATTGATAATATTTTGCGAATAATCCGCTCTAAGTCCAAATTCGCTTGATAATCTTTCTTCAATAGTCATTTTATTTCTCCTTAATGTTTCAAGTTCCTTATTATTGTATCATAATCGGGCAAGTTTTTCATAAGGATTTCGCCATTTTTTTGCAAAACTTCCCCGTCCTTAACACATAGGCAAACATCCCGTTTACTACACTCCCAAACCAAAGTTTTAAATGGTTCATCATAAAGACTTTGAGTCTTGTCAACCACAATAAATGTTGCACGCCCGCCAACTTTCAAACGGTTGTCAATCCCGAAAACAAAGCCATTTGTTGCAAATGACAAAACATCTTTTTCAGTCAAGCAATTTTCATCTTCAAAGAGAGTTCTTGTGGATGAAAGCACCTGTCTCATAAACGCAAAGAAGTCAATTTCAGCAGAATTTCCACTGCCCAAACAAATGTCAAATCCCTTTGCCAAAAGCGACAAAACATTGGTTGCACGCCTGCCCACTCTTGCGTCTTCATTTGGCAAAATTACAAATTTACACCCATAGTTTGACAAAATTTCAAGTTCATCCTTTTCAAGACAATTTCCACCAACAACAATCGACTCTCTATCCAAGAATCCAAAGTCTTCAAGCACACTGCAAGCGGACTTTCCAAATTCTTTATCAATCGTCCCAAGTGAAAGCAAGTCTTGTCCAAATTTCAAAAATGCAGTCTTTTTATCTTGTGCAATTTTATTGCTCAAAGCGGATAATTCGCTTTCATCTTTTTCTTCAATGTTTTGGATAACAGGCACTCCTGTTTTTGTAATATCATTCAAAAAAACTGCACCAGCAAGCAAATTTTTGGTTAGCATCAAATTGCAAGCGTCTTTTTTAATGTCTTTTCCACTAAAACAGTTCTGTCCACTAAAATAGTTGCTTATGACAGCACTTTCACTGTCATAAAAACCATTTACAAAGCTTGGCATCACAAACTTTCCCTGTAAATCAATCGTCTCACCCACAAAGTTTTTCACCTTATCAAAACTTTTGATTTTTCCATTCTCAACCAAGATGTCAACATCCAAAACAGTTTCGTTTTCAAGAACTACAAGCTTTGCATTTTTAAATAATTTTTCCATATTTATCCTTTAAACAATTATAAAACAAACCCACCCAAACAAGCAAATAAAAAAACAGGAAATAGTTTCCTGTTTTTATTAAGCATTAACAATCTCAACATCGTCAGTTTCTTCATCATTTTCGGCTTCATCAGCGACTTCAACAACTTTGCCGTCTTTCTTGTTGTTTTTCTTTCTTTTTCTTGGCTTGTATGCAATTGCCCAAAGCCCAGGTGTGATAAACACAGAAGAGTAGAAACCAGCAAGAATTCCGACCATAATTGGGAATGCAAATTCTCTGATGTCAGCAACGCCAATTACAGTAATCATAAATATCATAATGAATGTTGTAATTCCAGTCAAAATTGAACGAAGCATCGTCTCTTTAACAGCATTGTTTGCCACCAACTTGTTGTCAATTTTTTCGTTTGAATTTTTTGCCACTTTAAGTCTGTCTCTCATTCTGTCAAAGATGATGATTGTGTTGTTGATTGAATAACCCAAGATTGTAATAAGTGCCGCAATAAATGCAACATTAACTTGAATTCTGCAAATCAAAACAACAGATGCTGTCACCAAAATATCATGGAAGAGTGCAAGAATTGCTGCAAGACCACTTGTGAATTCAAAGCGGATGGCAACATAAATCAAAATGAGTGCAACCGCAACCAAAAGTGCGATGAATGACTTCATCATAAGTTCAGCAGAAGCACTTGCAGTTGTGACACCGCCATTTTGAACAAGCACAGCTCTGTCAATTTCAGAGATGTTGTCAACATTGACATCTCCGTCTTCTTCGGTGATATAACCAAAGGCTTTCAAAATTTCCAGTCTGATTTCGTCGTTGATTTTTTCAATCTCTTCTGTTTCCAAAGAGTTGTCATTTTGATATTTCACAATGACTGCATCACCCTTAGAAATTCCAAGGTCTTCTGCATCAATAGTTGTTGTTTGAATTGTTGTAATTTTAAGTCCGTGTTTGTCAAGGACACTTTGCAGCTTGTTTTTGATTTGTTTTGAATCTTTGTTTACATCAAGCTTTTTGCCATAAGTAACATCATCAGCAGCTTTATACTGACCAACATAAACAGTCATATTAGAGCCACCAGTGAAATCAATACCAAGATTAAATCCAACTGTGCTGATAAGAATGATTCCAATCAAAATAATCAAAATAAGTGCAACCAAAAACCATTTAAGATTTTTGCAGAAGTCAAACTTTGACTTTTCAATTTTGTCATCAAGAGAAAAACTTTTCAATTTCTTAAACTTACTCATTTGCTTTCACCTCCTGTGACAGTTGTCTCAGGCTCTTTGAATGCCCTTGTTTGTTTTGGCAAATGGAGTTTCTTTCCCTTAACACTGTTGAATGGCAAATACCACTTAACAAGGAAACGCAAGATAACAAGGTTCATAAACATTGAAAGCAAGATACCGATGAGCAGTGTAATTGCAAAGCCTTTGATTGATGCTGTTCCCAAAATGTAAAGCACCAAAGCTGTGATGATTGTTGTGATGTTACTGTCAAAGATTGGCCAGAAAGCACGTTTAAAGCCTGTTTTTACTGAGAGTGGAATCTTCTTTCCAGAGCGATATTCTTCTCTGAATCTTTCAAAAATAATGACTGTTCCATCAACTGCCATACCAATACTAAGAATGATTCCCGCAAGACCAGGCAAAGTCAACTGAACAAATGGAATTGCTTGCAAGAAGAAGAGCATCAAAACCATATACATAACAAGCGCAAATGAAGCAAGAAGACCGAAATCTCCATATCTAAGCCACATTACAAGCATAATCAAAAGAAGTCCAACAAAACCGCCAATGATGGCAAGTTTCAAGGCTTTTGTTCCAAGAGTTGCAGAAATGACAGAACTTTCCAAAAGATTGAGAGAAACATTGAAAGTTCCGCTCATAATTTGAAGTGCATATTCTTCTGCATCTTCATAATTTTCAAAACTTCCAGAAATAAAAGTTGAGCCACCAGTAATTCGTTGTTCACAGTTGAGCACTTTTGGTTGAATACTAGCTTCTTCGCCTTCTTTTCCGATGTAAATATAAATCTTTTTGTCTCCACTTGCGGCATCCCCAGTAAGAGAAGCAAATTTATTTGCACCTTCCTTAGTGAATGTCACATTGACACCATATTCATAATTGCCGTCGTCACCACGCTGATAAACCGCCCTAACACTTTCAATATCTGTTCCCAAAACTCTCTTTTCGGCTGTATAATCTTCCGTAAGAGTCATATAAAGTGGAGTTGGGTCTCCAATAAGTCCAAAAATTTTGTCTGAATCAGTCACAGAAGGCACTTCAATTCTGATTCTAGAATTACCTTGTCTTGTGATAGTTGCTTCGCTGTATTCCTTGGTGATTACAGCAGTAAGTCTTGTTACAGTTGCATCGATAGCGTTGTCCAAGTTTTGAGTGTTGCTGTCACGAGAAAGAGAGCAGTCATAGACAACAGAAATACCACCTGCAAGGTCCAAACCCAAAGAAATTGAATTTGCAAAACCCTTGTAGGTGTAAGTTGTGTAAGGAATATTAAAACTGCATACTGACAAAAAAATTCCGATAATTGTCAAAATTGTAACCGCAACAAAATTGATAATGGAATTCTTTTTCACTCTACTTTTAGCCATCTTGTCCCCTTAAACCAAGTAATAAAATCGGTTAAATTTACACTTGTTAAGTATAATTCATTTTGGGACTGATGTCAATTAAAAAGCCTAACTTTTTTTCAAATTAACACAAATGATACCACATATTGCACCGATAATACTGCCAAACACAATATCATTCAAAAAAGTACGGTCAAGACAGAAAGTCCCATCCAGAAGAGAAAACACCAAAAAAGCAACAATTATAAACAAAAATCCAATCAAAATGCCGTTTAAAAGCCCTTTGCTCTTGTGTTTTTTAAGTCCAATAAACACACCAAGAAAGATGCTTACACCCTTGATAACTTCGTTCACTGGGGCGATAACCTTGTCCGAAATGCTTGTAAATCTTAAAATAAACGCAAAGAGCAAGATTCCCACAAGCGAAACACAAAGCCCAACGGAAACACCTTTCAAAATTGCCACCCAAGCACCAGAGTTTTGTTTTTCTGTTTTTAATGTTTTCACTTTCATTATTGCCTCCAAGACGGAAAATTAAACTTTCATAATACCTTATGCAACAATTTTTTGTGAAAGAACACTATTTCAACTCTTTTTACCTGCCAAAACCAATAAAAATACACCCACCACAAAAACAATTTCGTTTCACAATTCTATCAACGCATCTCATTAAAAAAGGAGTCACCGACTCCTTCTCTTTCTATTTATCAGGTTTAACTGTAATATGCAATGTTTGAGCCTTCCGTAAAT
>CAZIPJ010000013.1:0-28218 GCA_964541365.1 uncultured Lachnospiraceae bacterium | reverse complement strand
ATAAAGATGATATACAGAAACTCAAAAAGAAACAAGCTGAAGAAACAATGTGAGGTATGCCGATGACAGACAAACAACATAAGGAACTTTGTGAAAAAGTTGATAAAGAACTTTCTGATTACAAAGCTTTTATCTTGAAAAAATCCAATAATGAAATTTATGAAAGGCACTATGAGATATTAACATTTGAAGAACTGCATGATTATATCGTAGGAAGTAGCAATCATTTAGATATTAAAGGATTTCCAAAAGAGGAAATTTTGTGGACGCTTTATACTCACTTTAAAGACACAACCTATCGTTTAACAGAAGGAGATTTAGCTTGTTTTTTCAGAAACTATGTTGAAGAAAACTTAAAGAAAAAAAAGATAAAATATTTAATCAAAGGCGAGCTCTACGATCCTATCCCCTTTGGAGACGAAGATGAAGATTGGGTTGGAGATGGTGAAGATCCCACTTGCGGAGACTGCGGTTGCTATGTTGGCGAACAACACTTAGATTGTTGTGATATTGAGCGCTGTCCAAGATGTGGTGGACAAATGCTGTCTTGTGATTGTGGCACAAAATACAAAATAAGACAAGAAGATATGAAAAATCTGCCACAAATCATTAAAGAACAGAAAATTGTCAACGAAAGACTTGAAAAAGAAATACAAGCAATCATTGAAGCTCACGAAAAGAAAAAACAAGAACAAAAAAATGATAATTCGGAGATGTGAAATGACTGATAAAGAAAACTTTAAATTGTCATCTCTGCTTTTAAGAGAAATTGACGACTTTGAAAGAGAAATGCTTGGTAAAGACAGCGAATATTTGTTTGAAAATGCAAGAGAAATTTACGCGACAAAATTCATTGGCGATTGTCTTGTTGATTACAATTTTCTCAAAGATAAGGATTACAACCTTTTTCCAAAAGAGAATGTATTGCGACACATCACAGAGTTTTATTTGAGATTTCATGATGAAATTTCAGAAAGAGATTTGAAAGATATGTTTGACAAATATGAAACTCAATTAAAGAAAATAGTAAATTGTGGAAGTGAGATGTAAGCATGGAACAATATGAAATTGAACATATCAAGTCAAACTTGCAATCCTATCTTGAAACAAAAGGGATTAGGACAGACAAATTTTTCACTTGCATAAACCCCGAACACACCGATCAACACCCGTCAATGAAATATTTTGATGACAACAAAATTCACTGTTTTGGCTGCGGTGCAACTTATGATTTGTTTGGTGCAATTTCCGCAATTGAACACTTGGATCGTAAAGAAGCATTTAAAAAAGCAATTGATTATTATGGAAGAAGAACCCTGACGCCAGATACAATTATTAGGCAAAAAACAGTAAAAAATGAAGAAAAACCTGCAAAAAACTATGAAAAAGCATATAAATATTGGCAAAATGCTTTAAAAGACAATTTGCAAGCACAAGAATATTTGCTTTCTCGTGGCATTGATTTGGCTACTGCAAACCGCTTTGGATTGGGCTTTAATAGTTTTTATTTTGAGAAAACAAATACAAGACTAAATGCGATCACAATCCCCCTTTCAAATAATTGCTTTTCAGCAAGAAATATAAATCCAAATGAAGAAATGAGATATTATAAGACAAAGGACAGCGATGTCGATATTTTCAATAAGCAAGCGATGACAAACAACCAACCTGTTTGTGCAATAACCGAAGGTGAATTTGATTGTTTAAGTTTTGAAACTTTAAATGTGAATTGTGTTGGGCTTGGAAGCGCAAACAATGTAAACCTTTTTATTGAAAGCGAAAAAGACAAAAATAAAACTTTCATTATTGCACTTGACAATGATGAAGCAGGACAAAAATGGTCGCAGAAATTGAAAGATTATTTTAAAGAAAATAAAATCAAGTTTGTAGAGTTTGACAATTGTGGATACAAAGATCCAAACGAAGCATTAGTTAAAGATAAAGATACTTTTTCAAAAAGTATTTTTTCTTTAATCAAAAAACTTGAAAAACAAAACAATGCTGAAATGTGAGGACCTATGAAAGAAGAAAAAATTAAAAAAACAATGAAGTCTCTCGAATCTTTCAAATACAAAAGAGATGTTATTGAAACTTTCGGTGATTGTATTGAATTTTTGGCCCTAAAAATCGCAATCGGTTGCGACCCAAAGATAAAAAAAGAAAACATAGATAGACTGTCTCATGTTTTTGATAATTATGATGAGGAAGATAAAAACCATGCACAAATTGTTTGTGATGAAATCACAGACTTATTGTTAGAGTTTGAAAATAAACGCGATGATTATTTAGGTGAACTTTATATGAGGATTGTAAACGAATATGGAAAACCAAAGCTTTGTCAATTTTTCACACCATATCATGTCAGCCTTCTTATGTCAAAAATGACATTAGACTATGATGATAAAAACAAAAAACTTATAACAATAGCTGACCCTTGTTGCGGATCAGGTGGACTTTGTATTGCAGCACTGGAAGTTTTGCAAGAAAGAAAAATAAACTATTTGCAAAAGGCTTTAATTGTTGCAAACGATGTTGATAAAACTTGTGTCTATATGACTTATTTGCAACTTAGTTTTGCCGGTGCAGCGGCAATCGTAAAACACCAAGACACTCTCACACAAGAGACTTGGGATACTTTTAGAACTCTTGGCTATTATTTACAGCAAAAACAATATAGAGAAGAAATGGCATAGAAGAAAAATACAAGAAAGAGGGAAAAACTATGCAACAATCAATTTTTGATTTGTTGGGTAGCGAAGGCGAAAGATTTAAGGCAAAAGAAAGCACTGATTGGAATTGGAGTTTTAAAGACTATCCACAAAGCAACGGACTGAAAGTATTTAGCTGCTTTGCTTGTGGTGGTGGCAGCACAATGGGATATAAACTCGCAGGATTTGATGTTGTTGGCTGTTTGGAAATTGATAAACGCATGAATGCCCTTTATGTGAAAAATCATAATCCTAAGCATAACTTTGTCATGGATATTCGAGACTTTAATAATATCCCAAACAATGAATTGCCACAAGAACTCTTTGAACTTGACATCTTGGACGGGAGTCCACCATGCACAACATTCTCTATGGCAGGAAAACGAGAAAAAACTTGGGGAAAGAAAAAGAAATTTCGTGAAGGACAAAAAGAACAAACTCTTGATGATTTGGCTTTTGTCTTTA
Source organism: uncultured Lachnospiraceae bacterium (assembly GCA_964541365.1). Classification (GTDB taxonomy): domain Bacteria; phylum Bacillota; class Clostridia; order Christensenellales; family UBA1242; genus Caccovivens. The sequence goes on along the minus strand of CAZIPJ010000013.1, from coordinate 25,045 downwards.
TTGAAACAGTAAATAAACTACGCCCCAAGTTTGTTGTCATGGAAAATGTTGAAGGGCTTACAAAAGGAAACGCTTGGAAATATGTGCAAAACATTTACAAACATTTTCACGAAATTGGCTACGAAGTAAAACATTGGCTTTTAAAGGGTGAACACATGGGAATACCACAGAAGCGCCACAGAGTGTTCTTTGTAGCCACCAGACTTGATTTGGACCTTAATAAGCTCAATTTAACATTCAACTATACACCAATCCCTTTCGGCCAAATAAAAGCCAAATATGGCTCAAATACGCCCTTGTATGATACTTTGCAGAAACTTGTAAGCCATGCAAAATATGGTGATCGAAATTTACAGAACGCTTGCTTTAAAACTCGTGGCAAGAGCTCTTTTTTCAACTATTGTTTTGTGTATGACGAACAAGTCGCCCCAACAATAACAGCCCACTGCAATAATATTCGGTGGGATACAAAAACCTTTTTGTCAAAACAAGATATTGTTTCAATCTCAACCTTTCCACAAGATTACAACTTTTTAAGTGAAAGTTTGGATCATGTTTCCTATGTATGCGGAATGAGTGTTCCACCCGTCATGATAAAACGAGTTGCTGAAAGAATTTATCCGTTTTTGAGAGGTGAAGATGAGTGAATTGTCTGACAAAAGAAACTTTATACGAAAGTTAAAAGAGATAAAAGAAAATCTCTCCTACGATTATCAAAAAAACTATGCAAACATTTGGAACACTTGCGCCGACTTTGAAAACAAATATGGTGGCATTTATTTGTGCGACCATATCCACGATTTTGGCTTTCTTGATGAAGATGATACGCAATATTGGCTTGAACAAAACAATGACGATCTTGACAGATTGCGTTATTTCATTGGAGACACTTATTCATCTGATATGTATAGGCTAAACGCCTATGGCAATTTGGAAAATATCAGCATTGAAGATTTTAAAGATTTGTGCGATGAGTTGATTGATGTCATGAGAGATGATTTAAAGAGTTTGAAATTAGCAGAAAATGTGAGGTAAAAATGGAAAATGAATTTGTAGAACAATATGACGAAAATCAGATCAAACAATTTTTTAAGGCTTGCGAAGGACACAAATACGAGTGCTATTATAAGATGATATTTGCTTACAGACTTTCAAGATTGGAACTTATGAATATGAAATGGAGTGATATTGACTTTGTAAAAAACACAATCACTATACATCATATTTCACGAAATGGAATCGATGATTATCATGCTTATTACACTCATCTGAAAAGAGATGAAGAATTTGCACGCACTTATCCCCTTTTGCCACACATTAAAGACTTGTTGATAAATGAGCAACAAAAACAATTGCAAAACTCTTTAAGTCAAGTGGATTACGATTATAGCAATAGAGATTATCTTTGTGTTAGGGAAAATGGCAAAATGCTAAATGCCAGAACGCTTAGCAGAAATATTAAATATATCACAAGAGACAACAATCTTCCAGAGTGTCTGATTACAGGAATTAAAGATAGTGCTAACGACTATCTTTTTATTCGCGCCGAAAACCCAAATCTTTTCAGATGTTGGACAAGATTTGATTTCAACATTAGACGTCAAAACATTTATGAAGATTATAATCTTTTCAGAAATCGAAAATTTCAAAAACTATTAAATAGCATGATTGACCAATCTTCATCAAGACAAAGAAAGGAACAAAGCGAAATGTGAGGTTAGAAATGAACAGAATTCTCGAACTTTCAGCAGTCATGTTTAAAGAATATCCAGACTGCGTAAATATCAAGCAATTACAAGAAATGCTTGGCGTAAAACGAACAAAAACTTATGAAATATTAAAAAATGGCGAAATTAAAGCGAAAAAGATAGGCAAAGACTACAAAATACCTAAGTATAATGTGATTGCCTATCTTTTTAATGAGGAACAATTATGACAGGTAAAACAGAAGTTATCAATGGCATTTACTATTTGACAATCTATTACAAAGACTCTCTCAACCGTCATAGAAGAACAAGAATTAAAACCGACTTGCCAGAGCGTGGAAATAAAAAAGCTGCGGAAAAACTATTAAAAGAAAAATTGGAAAACTTTAATATTGCAGAATATGAAAGTGTTTCAGATGAGAGAATTGTTAATAAAAATATAATTTTTATTGATTATATTGAACAATTTGTTTTAGATAAACGAAAAGAGTTAAGTCCAGCAGCTTATTACTCTTACGAAAATTGCTTAAAAACCATAAAAGAATATTTTGGAAATAAATTGTTATTGAAAGATGTGACCTATCATCATATTCAAGATTTCTATGACTATCTTAAAAATGAACGCGGAAACACAAACACAACAATAAAACATTATGCAGTCATTTTATCGCCAGCATTAAGAAAGGCATATAGAGATGACTTAATCCCCAAAAATCCATACGAGTTTATGCCAAAACTTAAAAGAGAAAAACACAAAACAGAGTTTTATAACAAAGAGGAGTTAGAAACTCTTTTTTCTTTTTCTGATAAAACACGATTGGGACTTATTGTCCGAGTGGCTGCTTTCTATGGATTTAGACGAAGTGAATTGTTAGGATTGAAATGGAAGTCTATTGATTTTAAAAAGAAAATCATAACAGTTGAAAATAAAATCGTAAGAATAAACGGACAACTCTATCAGTCAGAAAAACTTAAAACAGACGCAAGTTTAAGATCTTTGCCATTACTGCCTAAAATTGAAGAATTGCTTTTAAAACGCAAAGAAGAAATTGAACACAACAAAAAGCTCTATGGCAAATCATATATTCACGACTTTGATGAATATGTTTTTGTTGACGATTATGGAGACATTATCTTTCCCGATTGGGTGACAAATAATTTCAGATTGCTGTTGAAAAGAAACAACCTAAAACACATTCGCTTTCACGATTTGCGACACAGCTGCGCCAGCCTTTTGCTTGCAAATGATGTGCCAATGAAAAATATCCAAGAATGGCTTGGTCATGCGAATTACAGCACAACAGCCGATGTATATTCTCACTTGGACTTTTCATCCAAAATCAGATCCGGTGACATTATTGGCACACAGCTTTCGGAATACGATTATAAAGACGCTTTGAGTGAAGATAATTTAGAACTTGAAATAAAGAGATTAAACCGATTACTTGAAGAAAAACAAGCACTTTTGAACAAACGAAAAGTCGCTAACAGCGGAATGGAATAAAGCCCCTTTGCAAAAATTTTGCAAAAATAACACTATACGATACAATACGAAATTATCCGAAATTAAACGGAATTAAGCCACTTTTTTGCAGAAATTCGTCACAAATTCGTCACAAATTCGTCACAAAGCCCATTTTTGCTTGCTTTTTTCAGAAAAAATCGTTAAAATTGGCTATCAAAAATCGAACCCCCACACTGAAAAATTTAGCGTTAGGGGGTTCGAGTGGACTTCGAGAGAAATAAAAAATGTAGCGATTGTCAAAATCGCTACATCGCCCTAAAATAAAGGGATTTAAGGTGGTGCTCCCGTCAGGATTTGAACCCGAAATCTTTGTTCCGAAGACAAATGTGATATCCATTTCACTACGAGAGCATATTAAATTTTCAGAAATTTTGGAAAGAGAACACTCAAACCCCCAAACACTCTCTCCGAAGACCATTGTGCTATCCATTACACCACGAGAGCATTTTTTTGTTTCTTTGATATTCTATCATCCTGTCAAAGTAATGTCAAATCAATCTCTTGGGCAAAGACGAGCTGGAATAATTTGTCCCACACATTTCAAGAAAAGTCCCCTTTTACTTGATTTTTTTATGATATAAAGATAAAATATACTTAAATAGGAGTTTTATATGAAGAAAAAACTTAAACCTTTTCTTATTGCACTCGTAATTTTGGCGGTCCTTGGATATGGAGTTGGCGCTGCAATGGCATACTTCATTGATGGACAATTCAACACTATTCCCGAAGCATTGAAATCAGACTGGGCTTTTGTTGGAGCTGCTGTTGGTGTTGCGCTTGCAATTGCCTATGTAATTTCATCAAAACCTAAAAAGAAAGAAGCTTCAAAGGACAAAGGTAAGACAGCTGCCGGAGATGAAATGAAGTTGTCATATGACTCTAAGTGGCTTGACCCAAAAGACTTTGGAAGCCAATTTGGTTTGATTGTGACAAACTGGTCATCACTTCCTTCACTTAAAAACACTGGAATTGTTTTCAGAAATACAGTTGAAAATGGCAAATACCAAATTGCAATGAAAGATGAGTATCACTGCTTGGTAATCGGAACAACTGCATCTGGTAAGAGTTCGTTCTGCATCATTCCAACAATCAGAATTTTGGCACACTCTGGCGAAAAGCCTTGTATGGTTGTGTCTGACCCAAAAGGCGAACTTTTTACAAAAACGAGCAGAGTTTTGGAAGATGAAGGATATCGTGTACTTTCGCTTGACCTGCGTGACCCATTCTCATCAACAAGATGGAATCCAATGGAACACGCCTTTGACATCTACCACAAAGCAAAAAATCTTAAAAACACCGTAAAAAGATGTACAAATGGAACAAAACCAAAAGATGCTGGCTTCTCAGAAATCCCTGGTGCAAAATATGGTGATGTTTGGTTTGGATTTGATGGTGTCGCTTATCCTGATGAAGAACAAGTGCGTGTGGCCGTTTCAAGTGCAGAACAAGTTTACACTGACCTTGCACAAAACGAGCTTAAAGAAGTGTGCAACACAATCGCACCAAAATCAAAAAATTCAAGTGACCCAACTTGGGAAGAAGGTGCTCAGGACTACCTTTATGGATGTGCTCTTGCAATGCTTGAAGACAGTTTGATTCCAGAACTTGGAATGACAAAAGAGAGATTCAACTTCTTCAATCTTTACAAAATTGCAACATTCCGTGACCCTGATGCAGATGCACCATTTGAAACAGTAAGAAAATATCTTCTTCAAGGGCGTGACGATGCAACATCTAATGTCCCAAATCTTACATCAGCGGTTATCAACAATGCTCCAAACACAACAAAATCTTATATCGGTGTTTTGAATGGTAAGATTTCATTTATGAATGACATTGGAATTTCATACTTGACTTCACAGAGTGATATCGATTTTGAAGATTTTACAAGTAAGCCAACAGTGCTTTACTTGATTATCCCAGATGATAGAGAAGAAAGACACAACCTTGCAATCCTTTGCATTTCTCAGCTCTACAAGCGTTTGGTTGATAAGGCAAACACCTATCACAATCAAAAACTGCCACAACACGTTTATTTCATTTTGGATGAGTTTGGTAATATGCCACCTATTCCAAAATTTGACAGTATGATTACTGTATCCCGTGGAAGAAACATCCTTTACGAAATGGGCGTTCAGTCATACACACAGATTGAAACAAAATACGGACAAGAAGCAGCAAAGACAATCATCGGAAACTGCAATGCTCAAATCTTTGTCGGAACGGATGACCAACCTACACTTGAAGCGTTCTCAAAGAAATGTGGTGATGTTCAGTTGACACACGAAGAAACAAACACATCTGTATCTAAGAGCGAAAAAGACAAAGACGGAAAACAGACAAGCACAAGCACAAGCACTCAAAGAACAACCCGTCCACTTATCACCCCATACGAACTCGGTCAGATTCCTTTTGGAACTGTTGTTGTTAAGCTTTTCAGATATAACCCTATGAAGTATGCTCTTACCCGAAACGACCAAGTGCCTGTATTCTATGTAAAGGAAGCAAATAAAGAACCTGGCCAAATGAAGAGTCTTGACACTGCGGCTGTTTATTATGATATCAAGATGAGAAATAAGAAAATTTTGAAGCAATCAAACCCATTCAATTTCTAATCTAAATAAGTTCTTAAAAGTCCCTGTTGGGGCTTTTTTTCTTCGCCTTTTTGTGCAAAAATTTATTTAAGCAAAGAAACAAAAAAGACACACACAACGTGTGTTTTTCATAAAAGAATATATGGAAAATTTATATAATGATGAAATGTTGCCAAGCGATTTTGAAGAAATTGCAAGGGCATATTCGAAAAACTTAAAGAAAAAAGGATTTATTTTTGTAAAACTTGAAGAAGAAGAGTTCAACCTTCTTGTGGATGAAGTGCTTGTACTTCTTGCAAAAATGAAAGCCTGCTTGGTGAGACTTAAAAAACAGCTTGACTCCCAAAAGCTTATGCAAAGATTGGAGTGTTTTGAAGAAGAAGTTTGCGAAAAGTTTGACAACAAAAAACCACACAATTTCAAATGTGTGGAAAATGAAAATCAAGCATTTTTAAGCCTTGTTTCAATTGAAAATATGCTTATAATCAAGCTTTTGTCTCTCTCGATGAAAAGCGGAGAAATTGAACTCTGTAATGAAATCATTGTAGGAATAACCAGTGTATTTGCTGAAAGCTTTGATATTCAGGGTTTTTGCGTCAACTAACTAACCAAGAAATCAATAACTCTTGGTAAGCAATTTTCCATTGCGCTGACAAACTTTCTATGAATCCCCGCCGAATACGCTTCGCCTTCTTTTGTCACATCTGTAAGTTCTTTGGCATTCAAGCCAAGTTCGTCCACCATACCTTCGCAGATTAGATTGCTAATTACCAAAACCGCGTTGTCCTTGTTGAGATTTCTTTTCACCATTGCGGCTTTTAAAATGTCCTTTTCAAAGATAATCGCAGTTACGGCAACATCAAGGAAGAATTGAAGTTTTTCAATAGCAAACACATTTCCATTTGCTGCCGCCAAAACTTCCCAAGACATATAGTACTCGTAGTTTGGTTTGAAATCATCGAAGCCACGATTGAAAAAGTATGCGATGCAATCTTGCGCAACGCAATCCCCATCAATCGCTTTTGCAGCAACATCCAAAAAAGCCTGATTAAACTCGCCATTGTCGGCATTGTCAATAATCTGCTTTCTATACTGCAAAAACTTGTTGTATGCAACATCTTTTGGTGTAAAATCCCTGTAATCCAAAACTACTCTCCTAGCAAGATTATAACAAATTATCTGGAAAATACAAACTATTTTGTGTTTTTTACTTTAAAAGGGTTGTTTTTCTTTAAGCTTCTGCCACTTGCTATCAAGATACAAGTTTTCAATATACTTTCTCCAAAGTGGCAAATATATACATACCACTCCAACAAGTGCAAAACTGAGCAAGATTTTAAATAGCACTTGTGGCGAAACTGTGGTGAAAATACCAACAAACTTTGCCAATCCAAAAACAATAATTTCTTGCAATACAAAACAAGCGGACAGAAACAGCATTTGCCATATCATTTTCGCCTTGTTCCCCTTGGACAACTCATTGCTTAAAATTAAAACTCCTTTATAGTCCAGTTCTTTACAGTCACTTAAAATAAAACTTGAAAATGCAAGAGACAAGTAAGGAACAACAAGCACAACAGAAACGACTCTTGTTATCAATATGCAAAAACATCTTCCATACCTTCTGGCAGAAAACAGGAAATTTCTACAAAAAAACTTGCGTTTTTCCGCTTTGCAAACTAGCACCATTTTCTCCGCGACAATGATGTATGGCAAGAGAAAAACCGTCGCAACAAAGCCAAAAGGAAGAAGACAAAAAAGAAACGTTGAAACCGTCAGAACTGAAAAGAAGAGCTCAGTTTCATACCAACTGCTTTGGGTTTTAAAACAAGAACGGAACGCGAGCCCTGTTTGCTTTACATCAACAAAATTCATAATGAGATTATTACATAATATAATTTTATTATTCAGCAGCAACAAAAAACAGCAAAAACTGCTGTTTTTCTAGAAAATTGGTGAGAACAATCTAAATATTGATTGCAAAAATCGTGTCAGCCATTTCTTCTTTTTGAAGTAAAGTATATCAGCATATTTTGAATTTTCAACGTCTTGTACAAAATACCCTTTGTACTCTTTTGTCAACTCTTCACTGTACATCAAAACAGTATCTTCAAAATTTAAGTTGAAAGAACGGTTATCAAAGTTGCAAGTGCCGATTGAAAGTTTGTTGTCATCCACAACAAGAACTTTGCTGTGAATAAACCCGTCATAGATGTAAACATCTGCACCAAAATTTGCAATATCTTTCAAGTAAGAAAGTGTCACCCAGTAAACTGTGATGTGGTCAGCTTTTCTTGGCACCATAATCTTCACTCTAACGCCACTTAAAAGTGCAATTCTCAAAGCTTCCATAAGTGTATCATCAGGGACAAAGTATGGGGTCTGGATGATAATTTCTTTCTTTGCATTTAATATAAGTTTTAAATAAGCTTCTTTAATGTATTTCGTCTGTTCATTCGGTCCAGAAGTGATAACTTGCAAGTACACATCTCCCGCTTTTTCAACAGCTGGAAACAACCCTTGTTCAATATAAGTTTTTGGTTCAACTCTCTCTTTCTTAACATAGCGCCAGTCATTCAAGAACACATTTTGTAGTGCATAAACTCCTGTGCCTTCTATTCTTATGTGAGTGTCTCGCCAAGGAGAAAGCTTCTTCTTTTTGCCCATATGGTCAAGTCTTATGTTGATTCCGCCAGTGTATGCTATCTTGCCATCAATCACCACAATCTTTCTGTGATTTCGATAGTTCATTTTCAGATTCAAAAGTCTGATTCCCAAGAATGGTGGAAAGAACTCTCCCACTTTTCCGCCCGCTTTTTTCAGTTTGCGGAAGAATCCCCTTTGTGCTCTTAAACTGCCCACAGAATCATAAATAAGTTGGACTTTAACGCCTTCTTTTGCTTTCTTAATAAGTGCATTCAAGACTTTTTTGCCAAGCTTGTCATCTGAGAAAATGTAGTACTCAATATTGATTGACTCTTTTGCATTTTCAATATCTTCAAGAAGTGCGTTTATTTTATCCTGACCGTTGGTGAAAATCTTAACTGCATTTGCTGGACATAAAACATTCCCAAAATTGTAACAAAGTTTGATTATTTCTGTGTCATTTTCAAGCGTTTCAAACTTGCTTGCATCAGAAGAGAAGTATTCTTTAAGCCCTTGGTCATACTCTGACTCATATAGCTTTGTTTTTGAAAGTAAACTTCTCACTCTGATTGAAAGCCCGCTTCCAAAGAGAAGGTAGATGATAAAGCCAAGTCCCGGCAAAATCGAAACGACTGTCAGCCAACTAATAACACTTGTCAGCTTTCGTCTTTCAACGAAAATCATCGAGACCATAACTAAGAAATTCAGTGTTAAATAGGCGATAAACACCCAAAACCAAATGTTCATATCTCTTTCCTTTCTTATGGATTTAACTTAGTTCTTTACGCTTATGCGTTCGTGAATGTTATGTTTACTAAATGGAATTCAGTATATCTAACATTCTGTTCTTCTCCATCAACCATTTCTGTCTTTGTGTACTCAACTCTAACAAGGAATTTCTCACTGATGTTTCCACTATCAAGTGTTGCCAAAGAGATAACCCCTTGCTCTGGTTGTTCAAGTCTTGTGCCATTCAACCCATAGTATGCAACTGAATCAACCGAAACCACATCTGTCAAGCCAAGTGCATTGATAACACTTGTGTTTGCACTTGACAGACTGTAACGATTGTTTGCTTCGGTCTTGATTGTGATGTTGGATGAAGTCTTGTAGGTGAAGAACGATACTTTGTATTTGAGATATCTTGTATCTTCTCCAACTGTATAGGTTACCAAATAATCTTTTGTAATTTGGAATTCATCTACATTCTCACTTGCAGTTTCGTCTTCTTTGCTTAACAAGTTGCCTTCGCCAATTATCTGAACATCTACAACTTCAAATGTTTGATTTTTAAGAGTTTCTTTCAAGTCTTTTGTAACTTGTTCTGAAACAGCACCCTTAAAGCTTTGTCCTTGTTCGATAAAGATTCCAACTTCTTTTGGACTTGCTTGTGTAGTGAATTTGTAAGTCACGTTGAGTTTTGAGTAAACTCCGTTTGGGTCACGTACAATGTAATTTGCTTCTGTGTAAGTATCTGCTCTGTTTGTGAAATTGTTTTCAACTGTAACTTCGTTGATTACAACATTGTCAGCACCGTGAATGAAGTTTCCCCTAACCTTATAGAATCTGTATCCAGTAGTTGGAAACAATCTTGAAAGGCTGAAAGCAGCATCTTGATTGAGTACAACTTGTTTTTGAAGCATATCTCCTGCACTGACAACATAGAAGGTGTAACTGAATACCCTTGTGTTTCCGTTGCTGTCTTTTGATACGAAACTCTTTGTGTAAATTCCAGTTTCAACAGGGACTGTGTAAAGGGAGATTTCTCTTTCATTTTCACCTTCGCCAACCGTAACTTTTTCGATTGATGTAACTTCGCCTTTTTCGCCAAGTTCGTACCAATCACCTTCGCCAAGTTCGTAAGTTGAAGCTGTAATTGTGTCGTCTTCATTCTTTGTGCTTGCATTGACCATAACAACTTTTTCAGTTCTGTCCAAAACATTGTAAGCCATAACATCGAAAGTTACCTTGCCGTAATTCATATTTCCAGACAAGTTATATCTGAAAGTATACAGCACAGTCAAAGTATGAGTTCCGGCTGTTTCAATCTTGTATGAGCCAATATTATTATAATGCAATATGCTTGAATTATCTCCAATCTTGTCTTCAACAATATGGTAAGTAAGGTTGTGCATCTTGTATTCGTCAAAAGCCATATCTCCAAGCAATTCGGCAAGGTCAATAGTCTTGCCAACTTCAACTGCGAAATCCTTTGTTTTAAGAATGTTGCTTTCTTCAATTTCAGAAATCCAAACTGAATCTTTTTGACTTGTTGGAGCATAAACTTTTGAATTTTCGTATGGAATTGCTAAGACACCACTATTAGCACTTGAATCGCCACTAAATCTTCCACCATATATGAAGAGCCCATATGATGACAAAGCACTTTCGTCCACAAGATTGTCATCTGTGAAATTATTTGCATTCAACATCATTCTGAATGTGCAGAGTGGAAGTTCTTTTGTTGCAACGTCATAGCATCCGTTTTGTCCAGAAACTTTCATAAATACATTAACTGTGATTGTGCTTTCTTGCAAGTTGAAGTTTTTGTCTGTGATGATGTTTCCTTCTTCATCGATGAACGCACCACCGGCACCGCCTTCAACTTCTTTGTTGATTTCAAACATAAACTTATAGCCTTGTGCAACTTGTGCTTGTGCGCTAAGTTTATACTCAGATGTAAGACCAAGATTTTGATAGTTACGCAAAGTCAAGTAATTTCCCCAAACAGCTCTTGGGATGATGTAATAATACTCACCTGAATCTGCATTTTCAACCTTCAAGTATTCATCAACTTTAAACTCAATATTTCCACTTGGGTCAGTATATTCAGAATCCGCACTTTCAAATTGTGGATAAACTGAGAAGGTTTTTGACATTTGGTAAACCTTTCCGCTATTAGTGAAATTCTCACAATACTCACTACTCAAAGTATTCGCCCCAGCAAACAAGAAGTAAAGTGTCTCTCCCTTAGAATTGCCGTTAAGTTCGCTAACATCGTTGATGTGAAGTCTGATATTTGACTTGTACTCTACAATTCTCTGTGATTCGTAGCTCAGCGAGTCCACTTTTTCATAGAGATTTTGTTCTTCGTAATATGACTCAATTGAATCCGCGCTAGGTGCACTCACAGCTGCATAATAGGTGACATCATTTTGTGTTTCTTGTGTGTAATATGTTTTTCCCGCAACAATCTCAGTATCAGATGTCTGAATATAGAACGAATATCCTTTAACATAACATTCTGTTTCTCCAATAATAGGAGCTTGTTTCAAAACAAACTTTCCTTCAACAAGTTCGTAATATGTCAAACCTTGAATATTGCCTGAAACTGTGAGCTTGTTGAACAGATTAGTTGCAGGACGATAAGAATGAACAGGAGAATACCTGATATAATAATAGTAGTCTTTGTTTACTTCATAAACCGAATCTTTTACTTCATCATATCTGCAAAGAGTACCTTCTTTAATTTGGCTACCATTGTAAACAAAGTTTACAGGAGCGTCTGATTCAGTGCCATTAACTGAATGTTCAACCACCGTAATATAGAAAGGTTGATGTCCAGTTTTAAACTTCTCTATCATTTCTTGGTAGTCATCAGTTATATCACTAAACTTTGTATCTCTGATTAAGCTCTTTGTAATTCCAACATACTCAGTAACAGCAAACTCACTATTTGGATTGCTTACTTCCACAATACCTGAGCTTGGAGTTTCGTAAAGTGGAGCAAGAGAAATTGCAAACTTAACTGTTTCGTTTGGTTCAAGTACAACTTCAAGAGTGTCGTTATAGACAGTGCGTGTAGTGCTGCTGAATGTAATACTCTCGTTGTCTTTGATGTTCATTGCACTAAACTCTGGCTCTGATGCCAATCTTGAAAGTTTTACATTTGTTTCAAGGTTGCAATAGTTGCAAGTTGTTCCTGTACCTTCTTGCAATGTAATTCTCATTGTTACAACTAAGGTCTTTCCGTTTTCTCCATACTTTTCAAAGTAAAGTGGGTCAATTACAGGTACAATGAAATCATACTTGTCTTTTTCATATCCAACACCTGCAATATTTCTGTATTCATTTTGAGCTTCTTCTTTCTTATAGAATACGTAGTCTCCGCTTGTAACAAGTGAAACACCGTCTTCTGTTCCGACGCTGGAATCACTGCCGAATGCTTCCACTGTCTTCTTGCTTCTTACTGATTTGCCCAAAGACTTCTTAATACCATCTACATTAAGGAAGTATTCAACGTCAATAACTTTCATATCATTGACTTTTGAAACAAACTTCTCTCTTGCTGCATCTGTGTTGAGTGCATCAATTGACAAATCTTTTCCTGTGGCTCTAAATCCGTAAGCAGAAATTCCACGAAGAGAAACTCTCGCTTTATCTTCATTAAGCTCATTTTCAGCTGTGCTTAATGATGGGATTTCATAACCGCCAGTGATATTGTATTCTTGCTTAATTTCTTCATCCAAGTAAGGTGTTTCTGCATCTTCTGCGGCATTTGGATTGTTTGCCGCATCTTTGTAAACCAAGTTAGAGTATGTCTGGAACACAGTGCCATCATTCTTAAATTCGGAGAATCTGAACACACCATAGATTGATATTGTTGAATTTAACAAAGTTTGTTGTGTAACATATTCTTTAATTGTTGGCTCTTTGTCAGAACCGCTTCCTTGTGGATTGTAGTTAGGATTTGGAATTTCAATAAAGCCTGCATCGCCGTTTACAAGTTTCCAATTTCCAGCATCATTGTTCCAAATGCTGATTGTATTACTCAAACTGTTGTATTCCTTAGTGATTGTTCCAAACATTGTTGAAGTTTGTGCTGAAAGGTAGAGCTTGCTCAAATATTGATGTGGAATATTTCCAATTACATTTGCGTATTCATCTCCATTTAAACTTCCACCCTTATACTTGTAAATGAATGTTCCGAGAAGTTGTCTTCTTTCAGTGTTGTTGTCAGCTGTGGTGACGCTAACAATTGAAGGATTAACTGTCTGATATTGAGCTCCAATAACAACAGCTTGACCTTCTGTTAAGGTGTCAACTGACATCTCTGCGATTTCTGGATTTTCAGTTGCTTTCAATCTGAAATAGAACTTAACCTTAAATCCAAATCTATCGGTAGCTGTGATATAGAAGTTTCTACTACCAAGTTTAAGTTCTCTTATTGAAACATATACACCTTGGTCATTCTTCAATGATACACCGCTCTTTAATGCGTTTTCTTCGTCTGCATCCACCCAGAAGAAATTGTTGTAATCTGTGTTGTCTTGACTGTCTGAATACTCAAAGCTGAACAAGTCTGCATTGTTTCTTGTTCTATCGTTGTTTCCATACAAGTATGCTTGAATTGCAGAAGCACTGACATCATCCTTCTTCCAGAGATAGAATTCATTGTAGAATTTGCTGTCATCATTGTTGATTTCAAACACTGAACTTGAATTGGTTGCCCAATTTTGGTCGTCAATCATTTCGTTTACACTTGCAGTTGTTGCTTGGCTTCCATATCTTGTCAAGAAGCTTACGCTTGAATTTGGAAGAACTTTGAGCATTAAGTTATGTGAAACAACAATTGGCTCATTGTTACTATTTCCAAAGCTTACACTGTAAGTAATTCTCAGCATTACGTAATTTCCGTCGTTGCTTGCTCCACGTGCACGGATTGAGAAGTCAACTTTCTTTCCGTTTTCAACAACATCTGAGTAAGTGAGATAGTTGTAATCAATTGAACCGGTATCTTCGTTAAGCTGGAAGTTTCCGTCACTTGTGTATTTGTTGTCATCATCAAGTCTTGCTCTTGGGTTAAGACCTGTCTTGTATATGATGCCTGTTGATGTTTCTGGCTTACTCATAAGTTCTGTATGGATTTGATATGCAGCATTCTGCAATGAGTCGTCAGGATTTTCAACAATCTGCAAATCATTAAATCCATAAATTTGAAGTTCAACAGTTCCGCCAGAAGTCAAGAAGCTGTCAGTTTTGTCGCCACCCTTGTTGCTATACTTATTTCCTGTTCTTGAATTGATAATACCAAAGTCAATACTATCAAGCAAACTCAATTCTTGTCCAGCATTGATTGTCTTTGTTTGGTAAGATGTTGCGCTGTCTGCATTGTCAGAAACATCAAATTCAATGTCAAGATAAATGTTGTAAATAGCTGTTGTTTTTATAATTTCTTTTCCTACGTTAACAGCAATTTCAAATGAAGTTTCGTTGTGATAATCTTTTGTTTCCAAAATGATTTCATCAGCTTTCTCAAATACGGTTTCCCCGTCAGTTTCACTCTTTTTGCCAACTTTAATATAATTTGATTCCCCGTCAAGTTTAACGACGCTTCCATCAAGATATTCTACAACAATTCTGCTTGTAAGTTTTGGTGCAGACAAGAAGATGCTTGAATCATCAGCAACTTTGTAGTTGTCATCACCATTTTGCGCTGCTGTCAAAGTTGTAAATGTGGCGTTGTAATCAAAGTCTTTGTAACTCTTTCCAAGGTCCACATTAGTTGCAAATCCAAGATTTGTAACTGTAATTGGGACAATCTTATTTTCTGCGGTATTCTTTCGATTTGTAAGTCTTACATAGTATGTTTGACCGGTAACAACAGAGTTTCTGAATGTGAAGTTGAGAACTCTGTTTTCTGTAAAGAGTGTCTGTTCTTCACTTGTTGCCAAATCTTCCGCAAACACAATCTCTTTACCTTCAATGTAGTTTGGAACATTTGTCATAACTCTTACGATAGGGATGCTTACAACTGTTACAGAGTAATATGTCAAAACCTTATTGACTCTTACTGCAAAAGTAACCGTTCCGTTTGAACCTGTGTTGAGAAGAACAAATCTGAAATTGATTTTCCCGCCAACAAGATTTGTAGCAATATCGCCAACGCTATTGGCAGAAGTACCATAATTATCTCCGTACAAAACTTTAAGGTTGCTTATCTCTGAAATTGAGATATCCCAAACCTTAGTACGCTCAGCATCAGTTTGTGCATCAAGTTTGCTGTAAGACCTGTCTGATTCTCTCTTTGCAGCAACTGCTTCAATTCTGTGTTTATATTGAGCATTTCCTTCCGCGTCAGTAATTACGTTTCCATCCTTATCTTTTTCAAATGGAGCAAAGGTTGCAGAAGTGTTGAAGAAGTCTTCATAATCGGCAGAAACTCTCTGTCCTTCTTCTGTATCAGCAGTTATGTCCATTGCAGAGATATATTCTGTTTCAGAAGCATTTTCTTCATCTCCGTTTGGGACTGGATAATTTGATGCAACAATTACATTCTTCGCAACTGAATATCTGTACTTAACTTTAAACTCTGAAATTCTGCGGCCATTAAATCTGCCTATAACATTAAGTTCAAGTTCAATACCTTGTGTTTCACTTTCAACATTGTCGTGTACGATTGTAACTGTTGGGTTTTGTGCAGTGTCATCGAGTCCATATTTAACAGTGTACTCTTCACCTGCAACAAACTCATAAGATGTGTTTTCTGTTGAAGCAAGTGGAGCACCAGTGAAACTTGACTCTCCGTCAACAGGTTTGATAGTTGTTTTTACTTCACCGTTTCCATAAACAATGGCAACATCAAATGGAATCTTTCCATATCTCCAACTCTCATCTTGAACTCTTCTCTTTCTGTTTTCGTCAGTTGGTTCTTCTTCAAATGTTCCTTTCACAAGGACTTCTATTGAGAATGTGTAGTATGAGCCGTCTGTGGATTTGATTGTTATGTCAAACACAGCTGTTATGTCAGAAACCAATGGAGCAATTTCCAACTTGATTGCTGTCAAATCAAGTTCATCTTCGCCTTTTTCAATCTTTCCAGAGAGTACAACAACATCTGAAATTGTCAAGTCGTACTTCTCATAGTAAATTGTGCCATTTTCAAATTCTGCATCTGCTGCAGACTCAACTTTTTCGTATTCACCATTTTGATTCTTCACATAATAATCTTTTGATGAAACTCTTTCGCTATCTGCTGTGACATAATACTCGTTTTCTCTGTAATTTGTGTCACCGTTCTTCAAAGTCATTGAAATCTCAGAGATTTCACGAGACTCATCTTTTGAGCTGATACTTGAAATAAAATCTTCGAATGTGTAATGGTTTCCACTTTCAACTTCATCACTTCCGGTTGTCCACTTGAAGTAGCTTTCAGCATTGAGTTTAAGCTTAAACACAACGCCTTCATTTGTGTAAACTCCCATTTCAAAGGTGCTATTCTTTGAAATATTTGCCTTAGGATTTAAGGTAACTGTATCGTAAGCTGTTCTGTATTTTTCGTAGTAAGTTGTATTTTCTTCAAAGCCTGCACCATCTTCAAAAGCAACTGCTTCAAAGTTTCCATCTGCCAAAGTGTAATATGTCTTGCTTGCAACTCTGTTGTTGTCAGAAGTCGTGTAGTATTCTTGTTTGCCTTTTGCAAGGAAATCTACGATTAAATCTTCAAGTTTCACACCAGCCTGAACGCTTGTCAAAACTTCATCAATTTCAATTTCCATTTCAAACCAAACTCTGCCATCTGCGATTTCAAATGTTTGGTTCTCTTCTCCGGTATGAACAGTAATCTGTGTTTCTTCCACATCAGCGTAAGACCAGTCTTCACCACTTACAAGGAACTTGTTTTCTTCAAGAATAACTGTGCCAGTAATCTCTCCGGCTCTTGCAGTTTCGCTTGTTTCCAACTTATATTCAACTTCCGTACCTTCGGCAATCCAAATATTCTTAAATTGGAGAGCATCCATAAGGTCAAGAACATTGCCCTTGATATAAGTCCCAAAGCTAACAGAGATATCTGTTCCGCCAGCAATTTCGCCGTCGTGGATTCTTACAACAGGGATAAATACTTGTTCTCCACTTCCAGCAACAATTGCTCTTTCGTAAGAAACTTGATTGTCTGGTCCAACCTTGTTTGCTGTCTTAACTTCACCAATATACAGTGCTGTTGTATAAGTGTGTGATTGTTCGAGCTTGATTGTATATTCCATTGCAGAGCCAATTGCTTCAACCCCATCAACAGTCCAGTACTTTTCAATTACGATTGTTTCAGCCAAACCAACATTGCTTGCATTTTTGTATGTGAGAAGCAACTTTGTTCCATTGAATGAAACATTCGTAATTCCAGAATCAACAGACTTCAATCTGTAATTTTCTGCAATAACACCAGCAGGCATTTCTGTCCACTTGATGTCATCAAAACGGAAACCTGAATATCTTGAACTATTTGCAGAAGTAAATCTTTCTGCCAAGTCAACAGTGTATGTCAAGTTTTCTGAGTTGTAATATTCTGAATTGATATTTAA
Organism: uncultured Lachnospiraceae bacterium; assembly: GCA_964541365.1. Classification (GTDB taxonomy): domain Bacteria; phylum Bacillota; class Clostridia; order Christensenellales; family UBA1242; genus Caccovivens. The sequence continues at coordinate 7,275 of CAZIPJ010000013.1, read as the reverse complement.
ATATTCACCAAACACTTCATCGTCAGATTCGTTGTATGGATAATAAACTTTTCCAATTTCAAAGTTTGGAACAACTTTGATGCGATAATGCCAACTGTAAGATGTGATGTTTGAGCCAATAGTCTTCAAGGTAAATTTCAAAACAATGAAAGCTTCAACATCTTTTTCTACGCTGTTGATTTTCAAAATTCCGTCAGCATAACTTGCAAGTCCATCAACATAACCTTCCACACCTGTTGTAACAATTTCAACAGAGACATCTCTTTTTCCGCCGTTGTTTGTAATGAGAAGATTGTTGTAATAGAATCCAGCTGTCACTTCATTCTTTTCGTAATAGTTTTCAATATTGTCATCGGTTGGGTTTTCAACAACTTTATAAACTTTCAAGTTTGTCTCGTCAGTTTGACATTGATAATATGTTTTGCCTTCAACAACAGTTTCATCTTCTGTCAAAGAGTAATCTGAGCTGATTTCATTCAAAACTTTGTAATTCTTGCCAGCAACAAGAGCTTCGTAAACGCCAGACTTTTCAAGAGTAGTTGGGTCTGATGAAATCAATTTGTCAAAATCAACATCTCCAAACTTGTTGAACTCTTTGTTTTCGTTTGTGTAGTAAACAAATTCACTACCAACATTTGAAACGCTTACTCCAAGTGTAATGTTGATTTGCAAAGTTGACTTTCCGTCGGAAACTGTTGAGTAAACACTTACTGTATTGTTGTGGTCCACAAAGGTTGGGATTCTTGCATTGAGTTCTGTTCCCCTTGCATTTTTTGTCACATAACTTCCTGTCACTTGTTCAATTGAGAATCCATCTGCAACAGTGTAAGTTTCCCCTGCAAGCAAGAGCAATCTAAGCTCTCCTTCATAAGAAATCACAGTTGAGCCTGGGAAGACATCTTCAACAAGTTTGTCAACACCAGCCTTGTTGTAGCATACATCAAATCCAACTGAAACGTGGTTTGTTGAAGTATAAGTTACAATTTCTGTTTGTCCATCTTTATCAAGTTTCACCTTGACTGCATCAATGAGAGCATCACTTGCAGAGTACACTGAAAATTCTTGTTTGTAAGAATGGAGAACATCAATATCTTTTCCTGCAACGAAAGCAAACGCTCCGCCATTTTCAATTGCAATAAAGCCGTCTGCACTCTTGTTTTCATAAATCAAGGTTTGTGCACTTAAAGTCGTAGTTCCATTGATGTTGAGAGTTGCAGGTTCTTTCACCCCTGCGATGTATGATGTTGCTTTGTAAACTGCATAGAAGTTATCAATATTTTCGCTTCTGATTTCTGTCAAATCCAAAAGTGGAGATGCTTCCAGCGAATCAACCTTTTCTTCGAACAAAATGTTTGGATTTACATAAAGTGCAATTTGAGTATTGAATGCATATTCTGACCTAACACCATAGTAGAGAGTGATTTGGATTGAAGTGTATTGTCTTACGCTTGAAATCACAAGTCTAACTCTTGAACCATCCGTATTAAGCGATGCAATTCCTTGGTTTTCATAGAATACACCATTGACATTTGATGACAAATCGATTGCTTTGCCAGTGTATGCATCTGACCAAGAGAACTGGTCTGAATTGAAAGTCAAATATTCATCCAAGTCATAAATTTCGTCAGCAAAGACACTTACTGCGCCTGTTGTTGCTCTTGTTAAATAATCAGAATATCTTGATTGATAATTTTCAAAAGACCTGCTGATTTCAACATCAGATGAAAGCACCAATTTAAGTGTTACACTGTAAAGATTGTTTGTACTGTTAATCCTGAATGTAAGTGTTGTTTCAACTCCAAAAGGAGCGTTGATTCTCAAAGTTGAGATTGGTGTATTTTGATAAGCTGTAATGCTTTCTTGTGCAACATCGCTTCCTTCATTGTTGATTTGCAACATTTTCTTCAAAGAAATTCCGTTGTTGCCTTGGAAGTTTTGAAGCCAAGTTCCGTCAAACACAATTTGATAATCAGTGTTTGCGGCGTCTGTGCCTGTTGTGTAAATTCTAAACAAATCGCTGAGTGTTATCGTGTCGTCAGCCACAACTGTTTTTGAAACGGTGACTTCTTTTGTAACTGTTGAGCCAGAAACAAATCTGCCATCATCAGTATTTCCAACAACATCTGTTGAGTCGTATTTAATTTCACTAAGTCCTTCTGTGCTGACTAAGAATTTAATCTCATCTGATTTCATCTCAGTTGCACTCAAAGTTCCATCAGCATTAACTGTTGAAACTCTGCTGTTTCCATTCTTTCTGTCTACAACATAAACAACCAAGTTTGTGTCAACTTCTTTGCCGTCTGTTGAAGCGAAATCAGCAATCTTTGTTGGAACTCCGTTTGTCTCTTCAAAGGACAAAACATAGTTTGAGTCTCTTCTCACTTCATTAAACTGAACGCTGTAAACGCCGTTTATTGGAGAAATCTCTTGTCCAAATTGGTCCAAAATTGTAAATGTCAAAAGGTCGTTGAGTTGAGCGATTGTATCTGTGTAGCTTGCAGCTGTCAAGTTTACTTTATCCCAGTTGATTGTCAAGCCGGTTGAAGCAATTTTAACTTCAATTTTTTCTGAAACTGAAATATCAGTTCTTGAATCGTAGTTTGCTTTAAGCTGTTTTGGTTGTTGGTAATAAACATAGAAGAAGTCAACCGCACCGTCTGTTATTGGTTCATCCATTCCAACAAGTTTTTCTCTGGTTTCTTTTCCATCGTTGTAAACAAGTTTGAATGAGATTGCTCTACCTTGGTCAACAGCATTTCTTCCTGCTGAGAAGAAATCTTCTTGAATGCTGAGAGTGCCTGTGAAGACTGCCATATTTGCAGTTCTTTGTTCAACATCTTCGCCAAAGCCTGTAAGGGCTACATATTGATTTTGATATTCATTTCCATCTCTGTCACAGCAAACAATTTTAAGAGCACTGCCGTATGCTGCCATAAGTTTGTCAACATCTTTTTCGATATCTTCACTTGAAAGTTTCAATGTGAAAGAGAGCATATCTTTGACTGAACCATCTTCATTTCTGTTGATTGCTGGCAAGTAGAATTGATTATTGCTTGGGTTTTGCATAACTTGCTCAACAAATGAGAAAGTTGGAGTCATTTTTGAAATTGAAAGCGTGCTGTCAACATTTACAACTCTTGCACCACTGAATGCAACAAGTTGATAATTTCCATCTTCATCAAAGATTACATTCTTGTCAGCATCTGTTCTGACCAAAGCAGCAATGACAACCACAGAGCCAGAATAACTCTTGCTTGCTGTGATTTTGTTGTCAAGAAGTTCGTAAAGTGTGTAAGTCTCTTTTGGAGAAATACCTGATATGTTGATATTTTGTCCCTTGTAATCTTTTGAGTAGTTTACCCCAGCGTTGCAGTTTGTGAAAATATCTCTCACATCAACAGAGCCATCTCTTGTGTTGTCATAAAGGAAATAAACAACTTTTGTGTAAACATTGTTTGCTCCAAGTTCTGATGAAAGACTGAGTTCTGTTGGGATTGGAGCACCGTCATTGTCATAGTTAATCACAAGGTCAAGGCTTTCTGTTGTCAATGAAACTGAGTTGTCACTGTCCTTAACCAAAACATTGATATATTTTTCTGCTCCATCTTCAAAGAATGGTTGCCACAATCCACCTTCATCCTTGTGGAAGAAGTTGATATCAAGTCTAAATGAATTGAAAACCTGCTCTGCTGACAAACTCCAATAGAAATTGTTGTAATCGATGTCAGAGCCAGTTCTTGGCATAACATAGTATTCAACACCTTCCACAGCACCAGCGTAGTTGAAGTCAGGGTCAAAGTTTTCTTCTTCAACCTTTTTCTTTCCGTTTGCGTCAGTTGTCACTTTCATAACTCTTCCGCCACGGATGTTGAAGTTTGCTTTGCCTTTTGGAATTTTGATTCCCATTCTTCCAAGAAGAACTTGTGCAGGCTTGTTTCCGCTGTCAAAGATTGAAACTGCCAAACTCATATCATTTGGTGTTTCTGCTGAGTTTGTTGAAAGTGTGAAATACTTGTCAACATAAACTTCTGCAAGTTGTCCATTTGATTCAACGATAACATCCTTAACTTCAATGTCCAAGACTTTGATGTTGACGGTTGCAGAAACTGCCATTTTATCATCTGTCGTTTTGTTTGCTTCTGATTGCAAGAACGCAACAATTTCATCTGTGGTTGCATCTGGATGTTGAACAAAATAGAGTTTTTCAAAATATGAATTGGAGAATGCATAAGCGTTTACAACTGAGAACTTGTCCCCACTCACTTGGTCTGCGTAGAAAGTATAGCTTCCGTCTTGGTTTTCTTTGTAGGTGATATAGTTGACACCGTCACTTCCCAAAACTTGATAGAATACTTTCTTGCTTGTAGACTTGTTGTTGAACAAGTACTTACTGTTTTCTGGTGTGAAAATTGCATCAACACTGAAAGTTGAGCCAACCACCACATTTTGAACTGAATCTGCCGCAGCTGAAACACCGTTGCCTATTGCAAGATGCATTTCAAAGACAGGCGTGTCAACAGCAATAAATGCTGACTTTGTTGGAAGCATAATATTTTGAGATTTTGCTGTTATGTAAGAATATCCGCTTGCACTGCCTACAATCCAGTTTCCACCAACGGAAAGATTGTTTCTTCTTACGAGTTCAACTTTGAAAGGTTTGTTAAGTTCAACTTCGGCTGGGATTATGATTACTCCGTCAGTAAGCATTCCATTTCTGTTGATGCCGTTACGAAGTGAAAGGGTGACTTTTGTTTCAGTAACATCTTCTGTTGTGCAGGAAATTGTAAGGTAAGAATCGTCTGAAAGGAAATACCAGTTATCTCCGCCTATGTTATCTGCGTAACCGTCACCGTCTACAACTTGCGTGAAAGCCATATCTTGTGGGTCAACATTCTTTTCGTTGAAGTACCCAAGCAAGTACATAACTAACCCAGTTGCACCGGCAAGACCGATGAAACTTGCAAAAATAATTAAGATTACTTTCCAGAGAGCCAAAGGCGCTCTCTTTTTAAAACCTTTCATAACAAAACCCCAATTTAACTTGTTAACTGTGAAAGTAAACACAAAGTTTGAAAATGTTACATTCAAAAATATTGTTTACAATATTCGACAAAATAATTATACATTTTTAACCTTGTTTTCGCAAGTATTTATCAAAGTTTTTTATTTTAAATAAAATATATATAAAATGCACCGAAAACAACGCAAATTTTGTGTTTAAGTTGACATCAAAAAAAATATCGTTTATAATCGTTTTATGAACACAAATTTCGGAATTTATAATTATTTAAACCTTGTCAACCGCCGAGTTGCAAAGGCTTTCAGAAACACAGGAAGAAATCCACTCCCTGCCGGTTTCAGAATCACAACTGAATCAATTAAGGAAAGGCTTTATCTCAATCAGATGCAAGCTGACATTTCTTATCCAGAATTTCTGTTTGAAAACAACAGAAATGTCAAAAAGAGATTCAAAGCTTCGGTAAAACAGATTAAACAGCTTCAAGCAATGCTTAAAGACGAGTCTTTCAGAAACACTATGTCCACTGATTTTGTCACAAGATTCTCAACTTATTTGAAGATAAGACTTTTTGTGACGATATCAATTTTGAAAGAATTTAAGAGATATTATTTCAACGAATGCGACGCTTATGAAGAAATTTGCGCAATTGACACCATCTTTTTCGAACTCTTGGACGGCACTTTTGAGCCAGATTTTGATGTCAGACTTTATCTTGACGGCTTGGAAGAAAAATACAAAATTTTCTATAACGAAAGAGTTAACCGTCTTGATGAGAAAGTTTCTGCAAAGACAAAGAAGAAAAGAGAACAACAAAATGAACTGAACAGACAAGAAATCAACTTGAATGAAAAAGTTCATAAGGACGAAGCAAAACAAATCAAAACAGGAATCAAAAACGAAAGAAAGACTGAAAAGTTAAACAAAACGAGAGAAATCGTTACTTTCAAACAAGCCAAAGAACAAAAACTCAACGATAAAAAATAGGTGAATTATGATACAAGCAATCAATGTCTCCCTTGCATTTGGTGGGAGAAAACTCTACAAAGATGTAAACTTAAAGTTTACAAAAGGCAACTGCTATGGAATTATCGGCGCAAACGGCGCTGGAAAATCCACATTTTTGAAGATTATCACTGGTGAACTTGAACCAAACACCGGCGAAGTTATCATCACCCCAGGTGAAAGAATGTCAGTTTTGGAACAAAACCAAAACAAATACGATAATGAAACAGTGCTTGACACAGTCCTTCTTGGTCACAAGCGCCTTATGGAAATCCAGAAAGAAAAAGACATTCTGTATGCAAAGCCTGATTTTTCTGACGAAGACGGAATCCGTGCTGGCGAACTGGAAACAGAATTTGCAGAACTTGGTGGATGGGAAGCGGACGGAGAAGCAAAGACGCTTCTGCAAAACCTTGGCGTAACAGAAGATTTGTTTTATGAAACAATGAGTACCCTTGATGCCAAAATCAAAGTCAAAGTTTTGCTTGCACAGGCACTTTTTGGAAATCCAGACATCTTGATTTTGGATGAACCAACAAACAACCTTGACTTCAAAACAATCCGCTGGCTTGAAAATTTCCTTTTGGATTTTGAAAACATCGTCATCATCGTCTCCCACAATAGACACTTCTTAAACAAAGTCTGCACACACATCTGCGATGTTGACTTTGGAGAAATCAATATGTACCTTGGAAACTATGATTTCTGGTATGAGACAAGCCAACTTCTTGCAAGGCAGGCAAAAGACCAAAACAAGAAAGCAGAGCAACGAGCAAAAGAACTTAAAGAGTTTATTGCAAGATTCTCTGCAAATGCATCAAAATCAAAACAAGCAACAAGCAGAAAGAAAGAACTTGAAAAACTTACCTTGGATGATTTCAGACCTTCTTCAAGAAAGTATCCATATGTTGACTTTAAATACGAGCAAGAAATCGGAAAAGAAATTTTGAAAGTGGAAGGCTTAACCAAAAAAGGAATGTTCAAAAATCTATCCTTCACGGTTGAGAAAGACCAGAAAATTGTTTTTCTTTCTCAAAACAGTATGGTGCTTACAACTCTTTTCAATATCTTAGCTGGAAAGGAAGAAGCAGACAGCGGTACAATCCGTTGGGGAAAAACAATCAAATGTTCTTATCTTCCACAGGACAACAGAGAATACTTTGAAAACTGTACTCTTTCAATCGTGGATTGGCTTAGACAATAATCAAAAGACAAGACAGAAAGCTATGTGCGTGGTTGGCTTGGAAGAATGC
>CAZIPJ010000012.1:0-29031 GCA_964541365.1 uncultured Lachnospiraceae bacterium | reverse complement strand
CTACGCCTGCAATATCGTCTTTCACCATAAGCCCAAGCTTCAACCTGCCACTTTCAGTGTCTTTGTAGGTTTTGATAAGAGTCTTCAACTCTTTATTTTTTCTCAAAAATTTAACTTCAACTTCGCCTTTGCCCTGTTGAACAAGCTCAGCAAGTGAATCCAAACTGTCAATCTCCACGCCATCGATTTCTGTGATGATGTCCCCATCTCTCAGCTTGTCAGAGACTTCCTTGTTTTGTCTGCTTACAACAATCGCCCCGTCAGTATTAAGTTCAATCCCAATTGGCACGCCACCAACATAATAATCATCGTCATTTGCAAGCTTAACAGAAACCTTTTTAACTGGAATAAATCCAAACAGCTTAAAAACGACTTCCCCTTTTTCGCTCTTCTGCCCAGAAACACCCTTTTCCTTTTCGTTGAGTTTTGCCTTAACAAAATGTCCAAAGGTATGATTCTTATTGGATATTTCAACATCTTCATAGTCAGCAAGGAAATTGCCTTCAATATTATTTAAAAGTTGGATTGGAGAAAGCACAAAAAGTGTCAAACAAAGCAACCCCACCAATATAGCCAAAGAAAATTTGCGTTTCATACACAATTAGAGTGTGTTGTAAGCGAAAAATTATGCAGGCTTAACTTTCCTTTTTAATCAAAAAGCCATAAGTATTCAACTCTTTTCGCAATCTCTTATAATCTGGACAAAATCTCGCAACTTCGTTCCAAAATTGTGGTTTATGATTCATATGTTTGCTGTGACATAGTTCGTGATAAATTACATATTTTACCAAGCGTTCTGGAAGTAAAAGCAATTTCCAATTCAACTTCATCGTTTTTGAAGCATTATAACTTCCCCACACTCTTGAAGAATCCGTAGGCTTCACAGCCAGATAAGTGAAACCGGTCTCTTTGCTGAGCTTACTTGCCAAGTTTTCCAAATTTGAAAAGTGGGAAAGATAGAACTTCTTTATTGTCTTTTCCTTCACTTTGTCAGATAACGTTTCGAAACCAAAAATCAATTCTTTAAAATCACCCGATTTCTCACCAAACAAGTAAAAAGAGTTTTTCAAGTCAAACTGTCTTGAAAATTCTTCATTCCTTTTAATTTGTTCGGACTTGTTTTGAAGCCATTTTTTCTTTTCATCTAAAAACTCTGCAATTTTCTGAGCACTTAGATTTTTCGGAGCTTTCAACACCGCATTATCCGCATCAAGCAAACTTAAAACGATAGTTTTTCTTTTTTCTTTAATTACAGTAACTTTCATATTTGTATTTTATCACAACATTGCATTTTTTCAAAATAAATCAACCTATTGTATATGTTGACATAACACCACAACATATAGAGTTATGCAAATGCATAACACAAACCATTTTGTTATATTATGCAGATTATTTTGCGTAATACCTAAAAAAAGTTTGACAAATTCTTTTTATATTATTTATAATTTCATTGAATAGGAGTATTTTTATGGCATTCAATTCAAATGGTCAAATTTCATACTTAGTTTTGGACAGCCTTTCATCAGGTTCAAAATATGGACTTGAAATCATTGAATACATCTCAAAAAAGACTGGCGGAAGCTATATTATGAAAAAGCCAACGCTTTATTCTTGCCTTACCAGAATGGAAAAGAAAGGCTTGGTATCTTCATCATTTTGGGGAGAAAGTGAACTTGGTGGAAAGCGTCACTATTACTCAATAACAAGCAGTGGTAGACAAAGCTTGGAAGAACTCTCCCGCATTTTTGCAAATGCAACCTATGAGCAGGTTCAAGGCGAAGAAGAAATGGAAGAAGAAAAACCAACAATCTTGCATCAAGGCAACATCTTTGATTTGGTTAAAGAAGAAAAGCTCGAACAGCCAAAACCTGCTACTCAGACAAGTGACATAATTGAAAATCAAATCGACATTTTCAGTATGGAACCAATTAAAGAGCCTGCTCCAAAAGATGATGGAGTATTCCTTTCAGAAGACGAAAAACTTTTCACTGAGAAAGACGAAGAAAAGATTTCATATTATCAAACAAAGCTTGAACAGACTCCACAGCAAGAAGAGATTTCTGACGGTGGAAAGTTTCTTGATGAAAACGAAAGACTTGACCAGCTTACCCCTGACCAAGAAGAACAAAACAAGAGATTGTACGACACTTCAAGCGAACTTAAAAAATATAGAAAGAAAAAAAGTTTCTCTGAAAACCAAATTGAAATGGCTGTTGTCTATGAGGACGAAGACTATGAGCAAATTCAAAAAGAGAGAATTGCCGAGCTTAAAAGGTCTTTGCTTAACCTTAGACAGTCTTCACCAGAAGAGATTCAAAAAGAAATTGGAAGCCCTTTCATTGAAAAGGAAGAACAAGAACTGCCAAAGCAGCCTATCTACACTGCTCCTGCTTCTGATGACGGAATCTTGTTTGAAACAGAATATGTTGCGCCTACACCTTCAATAAAACCACAAGAAATAAAGGAAGAATCAGAAGAAGAGAGTTCAGATGACGCAATCTTCATTACAGAACCAAGAATGCAAGAAATCCCAATTCAAAGAAAAATCACACCACCAAACATTGAAGTCAATGTTTATGACAACAATCTTCCAGCACCTAGACGAAACAGCGAACTCGAACCAACCTACAAAGATATGATGGCAAAACTGTTTGAAAAGAAAAAAGAAAAAGAAGTTAAGGTTGCTCCTGCACAACCAAAAGTACAAACAACAGTCAACCTTGACACTTCAACATTCACTGATTATTCCACATTGAAAAGGTATTATCAGTCCCAAGGGATTTCATTCAAAGAATACAAGAAAACAAATGTTGAAAGAAATCACAATACAAATCTTCTCAATCTCATCAGCTCCGCATTATTGCTTGTTTTAGCTGGAATTGGAAGTGCAATTTTGTTTGGAATTATTAGTGGAACACACAATCTCAAAGCAGGAACAAACTTTATGTTTTACACTCTCCCACTCTTGTTCCTTATTCTCGTAATTGCAGACTTCTGTCTTCTTAAATTCACGAAGAGTAAAAAACCAACGCTATTTTACAATGCATTTATAAATTGGATTATATTTGCCCTGTCTGTTGCTGTTATATTTGGAATCAATGCATTATGCAAAATGCAGTTTGAAACTATTGGACAATTTGCAACATCTTTATTCATTCCAATTCTCGGGATTTTACTCCTACTCCCAGTAAATTATCATATTAGAAAATTCATTTACGATAGATACGGAAAGTAGAATACAAAATTTAATAATTTTAAAAGCTGTGTATATAATTTCAAAAGGCACACATAATAAAAATAAGTTAAGACGAAAATGACTTAACTTATAAAATGGAAAGAGGTTTATTTGGTTCATAGAACGATTTTAATATCTCTTTTCTTTTTTTATTCTCTATCAAATTACTCTGACTTTTTGTTCTTTTTGCTTGAAATCTTACCAATTAAATATACTGAAAGATTTACCAAAACTACCGCCACAACAAACACTAATGTCATCAAGAAGATATAGAATGCAGAGTTTTCAAACAACGTGCAAAGCACTGTCATCCCAATACAAGTCAAAATCTCTCCCACAACGACTGACAATAATCCTTGCCACAGCTTCAAGTTAGAAAGCCCAGCAATCAAACTTCCAGTGTAAACACCCGTAAGCGGCAACGGAATTGCAACAAAGCCAGCAAGATATACACATTTCTTAAAAGTTGTTGTCTTTTCATTAAACTTTGAAAAATATTTCTTAACTTTCATATTTGCAAGATTCAAAAACTTGTCACTTACAAATCCAGTAGTTTTATTTTTAATCTTTCTCGTTGCAAGAATTACAGAAAGTGCTGGAACAAGACTTCCAAAAAATGCGACAAGACAAGCGAGCACTGGGCTCAATGCAGAGTTTCCAAAGATTTGCACAGATAAGCCGAACGGAATGGCGATTTTACTTTCAAGCGTTGGAATAAGCGCAAGCAAAAGCACCGCAACCCAAACACACCCAGAGAAATTATTCGCAAAAAATTCAAGCATAAGACAACCCCTTATGCTCTTAATGTATGTCCAAAAACTTAGGATAATGATAAAAAAGATGACTTTCGTCACCTTTAAGAGTTAAACAATTTCTTAGAATGCTCTAATGCTGTTGAAGAAACTTCATTCCCACCATCAAACAACCTTGCAACTTCGACAATTGCGTCAGCACTATCTATTTTTCTGACAGTTGAGAAAGTTGAATTGTCAATAACATTTTTCTCAACAACAATAAACGAACCAGCTTTTGACGCCACAACTGGTGTGTGAGTTATGCAAAGCACCTGCGTATAATTTGAAATATTTGCAATCTTATCTGCAAGCCTTCCAGCAGTCTGTCCACTGATTCCAGAATCGATTTCATCAAAAACGATTGTCTGAACTTTCTCCTTATCCAACATCGTGTTCTTAAACGCAAGCAAAAGTCTTGAAAGTTCCCCACCAGAAGCAGTTTTATGAAGTTCTTTAAGCTCTTGTCCTTTATTTGCAGAGAACATAAACTTTACAACATCAAAGCCTTTCTTTGAGCATTCTGTTCTCTCAAAATCAACCTTAAATTTTGTGCCTTTCATATCAAGCTCTTCAAGTTCTTTTGAAATCTTTGTTTCAAAGAGTTTTGCAAAATCCTTTCTTTTTTCGCTTAACTTTTGACAAGACATAACAAGTTCTTTTTCAGTCTGAGCAATTTGCTTAGAAAGTTTTTCAATGGTAAACTCGCTGTTTTCAAGCTCAGCTAATTGAGCTTTACAATTTTCACAATAATCCAAAACTTCTTCAACAGTCTTGCCATATTTCTTTTTAAGACTTTTTATTAAGTCAAGTCTCTCGTCAATTCTTTCAAGCTCTTTTGGGTCAAAATCAGTCTCACCTTTTATCTGATTGAGACAGTCGACAACATCCTTTATCTCATAATAACAGTTTTCAAGCCTTTTTCTGCAATCATCAAGATTTTCAAAATTCGAAAAAGAATTGAGTTCACTTTTTGCTTCATAAATCTGACTAAGAGCATTGTCTCTGCTTTCATCAAGCTTTGTAAGAGCTCCCCCAACTTTTTCAAAAATCTTCTCAGCAGAAGAGAGAAATTCAAAGCGCTGGCGAAGCTCATCTTCTTCGCTCAAATCCAAATTTGCATCTTCAATTTCTTGAATCTGAAATCTCAAAAGTTCCTTAGTTCTCTCCCTTTCAGTTTCATTACCACCTAAGGAAGCCAACTGCGCTTTAAGTTGTGTTAGTTTGGAATAACTTTCACTAGCAGCATCTTTCAAACTGTCCAATTCAACACCAGCAAACTTATCAAGCAATGCAAGATGATTTGATGGATTAAGGAGTCCAACGCTCTCGTGCTGCCCACAGAAATCAATTAAAAGTTCTGACAAAGCCTGCAAAGTCTTAATTGCAACAGGAAACCCATTAACTTTAACAGATGATTTCCCGTCCAAGTTTAATGTTCTAGTGACAATCAGTTCATCGCTTACATCAATGTCTTGCTCTTTAAGAAAAGAAACAACTTCATCAGATAAATCAACAAAGACAGAATCCACACGCATTGACTGCTCAGCAGAACGAATCAAATTCTTATCCGCCTTAGCACCTAAACAAAAAGATAGAGCATCAATTATTATGCTCTTTCCCGCACCAGACTTTCCGAGCAGGCAGTTGAACCCATTGTCAAACTCAGCAGTCTGTTTTTTTATTAAAGCAACATTATTCAAACTTAAAGAAGAAAGCATACCATTCTCCCAACTACGCCATAAGTTGTCCAAGTGTGACAACAGCTTCACTTGCAAAAGTTGTTGAAGGGAATACTAAAAGCACAGTATCATCACCATAAGTGACACCCATAAGCTCAGCAAGATTCAATTTGTCAACAAAAGAACAAACACTGGCACCCATTCCTTTGATTGTCTTAACAACTGCCAAATTCAAAGCTGGCTTAACAGAAATGACACATTCTTTGAAGATAGTTATGTATTTACTTGAAATAGCCTGATTCTCAGAGCCCAAGATTGCATACTTATACTTGCCAGAACTGCACAAAATTTTCGTCAAACCAAGCTCTTTGATATCACGAGAGATAGTGGCCTGAGTAATCTCAAAGTTTGCATTTTTGAGTTCTCTTGCCAATTCATCTTGTGTTTCAATCTCTTTTGTGGAAATCAATTCCAAAATCTTTGATTGTCTTGAACTTCTTGCCATTTCATATCTCCTTAAACGCTACATCGCCCATAAATAGGGCGATGTAGCGATTTTTGCATAAATATAAATTTATGTTTATTCACGCAATTTTGATTATTATACAATAAAATTTATAATTATGCAAGTGTTTTTTGCATATTTATTCATCAATTTTTTATAAAAATATGAAAAAATGGAAAATTATAAAAACTAAATCTATAATTATAAACAAGTATTCATTTTCTCACAAAGCCCCACCCCGTCGTTTAAATCACTGCACAAGAAAAAAAACGCCATAAAGCACAGCGTCATATTAGCAAATAAAAAATGGCATTTCAAGTTTGAATGCCATACATTTTAAAAATTATTAATTTCTACAATTTCTTCGTTTGTAATCGCCTGCTCAATCAAAGACTCTACATCAAGAAATTTTTCATTATATTCCGCCCTAGAAATCGTAGGCTTGATAACAGGATTTTTTGGAAGGAAGACCGTACAGCAATCTTCATATGGCAAAATTGAAGTTTCATAAGAACCAATCTTTTTTGCCACTGCCATAATTTCTTCCTTATCAAATGCAAGCACTGGCCTAAACACTGGCAGATTTACAACATCATTTGTCACAGTCATACTTTGCATTGTTTGGCTTGCAACCTGCCCCAAGCTTTCACCTGTGATAATTGCACCAAGATTATTTGCTTTACACAGTCTCTCGGCTATTCTCATCATAATTCTTCTCATAATTGTAATCATATAGTCTGCATCACAATTTTTATGTATTTGCTCTTGAATTTCAGTAAAGGAAACTATATGCAATTTTATCTTTCCACAATACTCTGAAATCTCTTTCGCAAGTTGAAGCACTTTTTCCTTTGCCTGAACGCTTGTGTAAGGATATGAATGGAAGTGGACAGCTTCAAGCTCCAACCCCCTTTTGGACATAAGATAACCAGCTACTGGACTGTCAATTCCCCCAGAAAGAAGAAGTAACCCCTTTCCTGCACTTCCCAAAGGAAGCCCACCGGCACAAGGAATCAATTTATTATATAGATAAGTCTTTCCATTAACTCTCACTTCAAGGTTTACAACAACTTCTGGTTCATATAAATCTACTTTAAGCCAGTCAAAAGTATCAAGGATAACACCGCCTATATGCGCACTAAGTTCCATTGATGACAGTTCAAATTTTTTATCAGCTCTTTTTGTCTCAACTTTAAAAGATTTATAGGAGCTCAAATCCAACAACTTTACTTGACTTTCAATATTTTCAAGAGAAGTTTCAAACTCAACAGCAGGCATAACTGCGATAAGCCCAAACACTTTCTGCACTTTTTCAATCAAATCATCTTCCAGTGCTTCATCAAACTCAGACAAGACCAATCTCCCCTGTGTTTCTTCAAGCTTATAATCAAAACCTTTAAGTTTTTTTCTTATATTACTCATAAGCAGTTTAAGGAATTCGTGTCTGTTTTTCCCTTTAAGAAACAACTCCCCAAACTTCAACAACAAAACTTTTTTCATCTTATGACACCCTTTCTTTTATATCACGATACACATCAACAATAATCTTTCCCGCTTCTTGAATTTCTCCAATAGTTTGGTAAGCATTGAAACTTAGCCTAACACTGGAAATAATTTCTTCCTTAGAATAACCAATTTGCTCCAAAATCCTATTCCCAGCTTTTTTTGCAGAACAAGCACTACCAAGACCAACTATCACACCTTTCTGTTCTAATGCGTGAAGCATTGTTTCTCCTTTCACCCCGCTAAAAATCAGATTCACTATGTATGGAGAGCCGTCAAAACTTGCGTTTATAATACCACTTTCAATTGAAAGGGAGTCCAAGAGCGCATTTTTCAAAGTATATACTCTGCCCAAATTCACTTTCTCATCAATAAGTTCTACGGCCTTTTTAAACTGCATAATACCAGAAACATTTTCTGTGCCAGACCTAACACCATATTGTTGTCCACCACCTTGAAAAAGTTCTTTAAGAGAATCCTTCTTTTTAACATAAAGTCCAGCAATTCCTTTTGGACCACATATTTTATGAGCACTTATTGAATATAAATCGACAGCTGTTTTTCTAAGCGAAACAGGAAATTTCATAAATGCCTGTACACCATCTACGTGTAGAATTGCACGTGGGCATAACCTTTCTTTCAACTTGGAAATCTTTTCCAAATCATTGATGGCACCAGTCTCATTGCTAACGTGCATTATACTTATGAGTCTTGTCTTCCCATTCAAAACTTTTTCAAGTTCAGCAAGGTCAACCTGTCCTTTTTTATTCAGCGGAACAAAATGAACTTTAAATCCGTCAAGTTCCATTTTTTTTGCAACATTATAAACAGATGGGTGTTCTCCAACAGAGAAAACATACTCCCAGTCTCCGCTTCTGACGCTGCCTTTAATTGCAAGATTGTTGCTTTCTGTTGCACAGCCAGTAAAAAGTACATTACCTTCACTTGCGCCAAGCCTTTTCAGAATGCATTTCTCTGCATCCTTAATTAGCTTTTCAATTTCAACAGATTCGTTAGATAACGCAGATGGATTATAAAAATATTCCGTAGAAAAAGTCTTGTGAATCTCAACACATTCATCAAACATTTTCGTAGTTCCAGCGTTATCTAAATAAATCATAACTCACCATTATATTGTGTATTATTCAGTACAAAATTGCATAACACATACAAAATGCATTATCTCAATTTTGCGCCATATCTAAATTCGAGACTCTTCAAAACCTTGTTTACAGCCGCATTTATCTCATCACTTGTCAGAGTTTTTTCATCGGACATAAATACAATTTTGTACGCCAAGCTCTTCTTGTCGTTTCCAATAACCGCATTTCTATAAACATCGAAAAGTTGAACATCGTAGAAAATTTTTCCACAAGCAGATTTGATTGCGGAAATAAGTTCGGCATTTGAAACTTTTTCATCCACAACAACTGCAATATCTCTTTCAACCGCCTGATATTTTGATACTTCCTTAGTTTCATACTTTCTTTCTGGAAGTGAAGCAAGATAGTCGCAATCAAGCTCTGCATAATAAACATCTTGGCTGATATCATAGTTTTTCAAAATAGTCTTATGAATCTTTCCAAAATAGCCAACTTTCTTTCCATCTTTTGCAAAGATGTCAGCACTCACTCCGCTATGCAAGAATGGTTCAGTTGAGCGTTTGATTTGATAATCCAAAGATGTCAGCATCAATACATTCTCAACAACACTCTTCAATTTAAAGAAGTCATACCCATTTTCACATACTGCAAAAGAAATTCTGTTATTTTCAACAGGAAGTTCCTTGATAGGAAGTTCTTTTGGAATATACACTCTCCCTGTTTCAAAGAATCTCAAATCTTTGTTGCCCACAGAAAGGTTATAAGCGATATCAAGCATAAGAGCGTGAGCCATAACAGTTCTTACTGTTGACAAATCTTCACTGATAGGATTTGCAATTTTAATAACTTTTCTTCTTTCGTCATCTTCTGAAATCAAAAGTTTGTCACAAGCAGATGCAGTGTAAAGTGAATAGTTTAATGTTTCATAGAATCCATTATCAACAAGAACATTCTTTAATGTGTTTTCCATAACAAGTCTTGGATGAAATTGTCCAATTGTTGTTGCAGAATTTTCAAAAGCAACACCTTCCACATTGTTATAGACATCATAGCCATAAATTCTAATAACTTCTTCCGCGATATCATTTTCGTTTTTAACATCTTCACGAAGATAAGGTGGCACACATTTCAAAACGTCGCCTGAGATAGTTGATTTAATTCCCAAATCATTCAGGATTTGAAGCATTCTTTCCTTTGGAACATCAACACCCAAAATTTTGATAACTTTTGAGTATGAAAGCGTAAGCTCATCAGAATGTTCAAGCTTTGCTTTTGTATTGACAACATCAACAATACCATCAACAATATCCCCACAACCAAGCTCACATACCAAATGCAAAGCACGCTTTAAAGCAAAACTTGGAGAATTTATATTAACACCCTTTTCATATCTTGCAGAAGAATCAGTTCTAAGTCCAAATTTCTTCGCAGTAAGTCTGACACTCTTCAAATCAAAAACGGCACATTCAAAAACAGTCTCTGTCGTCTGAGCATTTATACAAGAGTTTGTTCCACCAATCACGCCGGCAATAACAACAGGCTTATTTTTGTCGGCAATTACCATAACGTCATCATCGAGATTGTAAGTATTTCCATTTAAAACTTCAATCTTTTCGCCTGCTTTCGCCTGTCTAACATTGATTTGATGTCCATCAATATATTTATAATCAAATGCGTGCATTGGTTGTCCTTGTTCGACAAGCACGTAATTGGTAATATCAACCATATTGTTAATTGGTTTAATTCCAACAGCTTGCAATCTGCTACGAATCCAAAGTGGAGACCTTTCAAGTTTGATATTTTTGATGTAAGATGCCATATATCTTGGGCAATTTGAAGTATTCACAGACACCTTAATATAATCAGATACATTTCCACCCACAGTCTTATAAGAAGTGTTTATATCTTTAAACTTTTTGCCAAAAATTGCACAAACTTCCCTTGCGATACCAACCACACTGTTGCAATCTGGACGGTTTGGAGTTACATTAATATCAAAAACGACATCAGTAAGCATCAAAGCATCTTCAATCTTTTGCCCAGCAACAAAATCTTTTGGCAAAATTAAAATACCATTAACGCCTGCACCTTCAAAATAGTTTTCATCAATACCGAGTTCTTCACCAGAACAGAACATTCCATCACTAAGCACTCCACGCATAGCAGATGGTTTAATTTTTACACCATTTGCAAGGTCAGCGCCGTCAAGAGAAACAGGAACAAGAGCACCTTCAAAAACATTTGTGGCAGATGTAATAATTTGCACCTTCTTCCAATTTAAATCAACTTGACAAACAACAAGTTTGTCTGCATTTGGATGTCTTTCAATCTTTGTAATTTTTCCAACATAGACATCGTGCAAATACCTGTTTTGGTAAATGATATCTTCAACTTCAAAGCCAGATACAGTAAGTTTTTCTGCTGTCTCTTCCGCAGTTACATCACTTAAATCAACAAAATCCTTTAACCAGTTATAAGAAACTTTCATATTCTTTCTCCATTTCAAAATTTTAATTTATATTGCATATTACACAAAATATTGTGTAGTACGCCAGCATAACACAACAAATTATCTCATTTGTTTTAAGAATCTCATATCATTTCTAAACAAATATTTGATGTTTGGAATTTTATTTGTAATCATAACACTTCTGTCAATTCCTGGTCCAAAAGCAAAACCTGAATATTTTGAGCTGTCAATTCCAGACATTTCCAAAATTGCAGGATTAACAATTCCACCGCCAAAGAATTCAGAGAAGCCTGTACCCTTGCAAAGATTGCAACCCTTACCACCACAAATTTGGCAAGTTGCGTCAATTTCAATTGATGGCTCTGTAAATGGGAAGTATGATGGACGAACTCTCATCTTAACATCCTTTCCATACAAACGAACTGCCATTTCTTTAACCATAATCATAAAGTCTTTCAAACCAATATTTTCATCAATAACCAAAGCTTCAAATTGATTGAAGATTGGTGAGTGAGAGCTGTCATTATCGTTTCTGTAAACTCTTCCTGGACAAACAATTTTAAAAGGTGGTTTAATTGTCTCCATCGCCCTAACCTGTGCAGGAGAAGTGTGCGTTCTCATCAAAATTGAATCTGTAATATAAAGAGAATCTTGCATATCTCTTGCTGGATGATTTTTTGGCACATTCAATGCTTCAAAGTTGTAATAGTCAGTTTCAATTTCAGGAGTTTGAATAACTGTAAATCCCATCTCAACGCAAATATCAATAAACTTGTTGTTGAAGCGTGTCAAAGGATGCAAAGCTCCACGCTTCACCCCTGTACTAGGCTCTGTAATGTCAACTTTCTCCTTCTCCATATCAGCAAGAAGTTTTGCATTTTCAAGTTTGCAAAGTTTTTCAGTCAAGAAAGCCTCTATCTTTTCTCTTACTTTGTTTGCAAGAGAGCCAATTTCCCTTCTTTCTTCTGCCAAAACATCTTTCATTCCCCTTAAAATTTGAGTAAGTTTCCCAGCTTTTCCAAGATACTTAACTCTGATTTCATCAAGATTTTTGAGATTATCAGCAGAATCAATTTCTTGTGTGCCTTCGTCTAAGATTTTGTTAAGTTCGTCTTTCATTTCCGCTCCTTTTATAAAAAATAACCGCCCTAAATATTAGGACGATTGCTTATCGTGGTACCACCTAACTTCTCATCTAAAATATAGATGACTTATTTGCAATTTACGCATTGCCAATGCGGAGTTTCCTACTTTATGTTTCAGAAATCAGCTAGAAAGTGAATTCAATGCAACTCCACATACCTGTTTTTCAGCTTACACAGGCTCTCTGAATGCGCTTTTGCACCTACTAGTCTTTCATCATCGCTTTTATAAACAATTTAATTTTATCATAAAAGCAAAAATTAAGTCAACAATATCAACACAAAAAATTTGTTTTGCCAAGTTGAATGTGCTATCATAAGTTATATGGACAAATATGACACTTTTAAAATTGAAAATATAGAAAAACTTAAAAGAAATACGATATATTTCTTTCTCAAAGAAAACAGCTTTTCAGAGCATTTTATCAAAACACTTCGAAAAAATAAAGACTCATTCTTAATCAATGGAAAGAGTTGTCTTGTAAATCAAAGCATATCCAATGGCGACGTACTTCAAGTCCTAAGAAATCCTGAAACTGCAAGCTCCATTTCTGCCTGCGACGGAGAAATTGAAATACTTTATGAAGATGAAGATTATCTTATTGTAAACAAGCCCCACCTTCTCGCCTGCATCCCAACACGTTCACACTACACCGACAACCTTGGCGGAAGAATTGTTTTTTATATGAAGCAAACACAACCTAACTTTGTTTTAAGAATATTAAACCGCCTAGACAAAGATACAGCAGGAATAGTAATCGTTGCAAAATCAGTTTCAGCTTATAATAATGTTAAACACATTCATAAAACTTATTTTGCGCTTTGCAGCGGAATTTTTAGTCAGGACAAATTCACAATCAACAAACCCATCCTAACAGTCTCTGAAAATGGCATAAACAAAATGAAACGCATTATCGACAACAAAGGCAAGAGTGCAATAACAAATGTTGAAGTTGAAAGGCAATACAGCGATTATGCTCTGGTAAAATTAAATTTGGAGACAGGAAGAACGCACCAAATAAGAGTTCATCTTGCAAGCGAAGAACACCACCTTCTTGGTGACCACATATACTCACCACAAGCGGAAACTGAAAATCACACCTTTTTGATTTTGAAAGAAGTTTCATTCACACACTATAAAACCAACAAAATTGTCTCAATCTCAGTTCCACTGCCTAGCGATTGGGAAAAATACTTGAAGAATTAAAAAAACTCATCTTATTGATGAGTTCTTTTATTGGTTAGGTCAACTATTTGCAGGCTTTTGTTGAACCAGATTTCTTTCCGCAACAGCTTGTTTTAGATTGTTGCTTTGAAGATGAGCAAGACTTCGTTGTTTTTGAAGAAGTTGCTTCTCTTTGAGCTTCAACATTTGAGTTCTTGTTAGCCTTATTTGCCGACTTTTTTCTACCAAACATAGTTTACCTCCCTTCTCACAAGGTAGTTTCACCTTGTATTTATAGGATGCGCCAAGTTTCAATAAATATACACGCAAATAAAAGAAAAAATGGCACAAAACGCGCCATTTAGATTTAATATAAAGAAAGTTAAATAAAGAAAATTATTTCTTCTTAGGTTTCTTTCCTTCTGCTTCGTCAAGAAGGTTGTAGTATTCATCAAATACATTGATTGCTGTCTTTTCGTCAGTTTCAACCATCAAAACAGGTTCTTTTCCTTCTTGCTCATCAACATAGATAACATCTGCTTCATCGTCTTTGATATTATCAATCTTGTCGATTGGTTTCAAAACGCAATAAATTTTTTCGTTGTATGGGATAACAGCGATTTGTTCAAAAGACAATCTTCTTCCATTGTTGTCAATAAGAACAATTGGGTCTTTGTTATCTTCGTCCAAAAGAATATCAATGATATCTGGTTGCATTTCTTTTTCAGCTTCTTTTGAAACTTCTTCAAGTTGTTGTAATTTTTTCTTATCCATAATTTTCTCCTTTATCTTCTTGGATTTTCATCAAGATAATTTTGCAATATAATCTGTGCAGAAATCTTGTCCAAAAGTTCTTTTCGCTTCTCCCATTTCACGCCAGCTTCTTTCAGATACTCTTCTGCTTCAAAAGATGTGTATCTCTCATCCTGAAAAGCAACCTGCGTATTTGAAATCTTTGAAAGTTTTTCTGCGAAATCCCTAACAACTTGTGACATTTCGCTTTCAGTGCCATCAGCGTTTAATGGAAGTCCAAATACAACCAAATCAACACTTTTGTCCCTTATCAGATTTGCAAAATACTTCAAGTTTTGCTCTTCTCCCTGAGATTTATAGATATGGTCAGCACTTGCAATCGTTGATGACAAATCTGAAAACGCCACTCCGATTCTCGCTTTACCAAAATCCAGTCCCATCTTTCTTGAATATTGCATCATATCACCATTTATATTTTATCTTATTTCGCACGTTCTAGTCAACAAAATAATGAGAAATTTTATTTACACTCAAACAAATTCTTTCCGCTCTCAACAGAAACTGTAAGTGGAACAACAAATTGACAAACATTTTCCATACAGTCGCGCAAAAGTTCTTTCATTTTGGCGATTTCTTCCTTTGGAGCATCAATAATAAGTTCGTCGTGAACTTGCAAAATTAGATGGCTTTTCATCCCCTTCATTTTCTTAAACACTTCAACCATTGCCATTTTAATAATGTCAGATGCCGTGCCTTGAAGTGGCATATTCATAGCAACTCTCTCACCAAATTTTTTAACATTTTGATTTGCGGATTTAATCTCTGGAATGTGGCGAATTCTTCCAAAGTAGGATTTAATAAATCCATTTTCTTTTGCAAACTCCACATTTCCATCCATAAAATCCCTAATTTTTGGGTATTTATCAAAATAGCTTTCAATGTATTGTTTAGCTTTGTTGACAGTGGTCTTGATATTTTGCGAAAGTCCAAAATCACTTATTCCATAAATAATACCAAAGTTTACGGCTTTTGCATCCCTTCTTTGTGAAGCAGTAACCTTATCCACCGCAACACCAAAAATTTCACTTGCTGTCTTTGTGTGGATGTCAATCCCTGACTTATAAGCTTCAATCATTTCATTTTCTTGTGCCAAATTTGCAAGAAGTCTAAGCTCGATTTGGCTGTAATCCGCAGAGATAATCTCCCCGTCTTCATATTTGGAAATAAATATCTTTCTCAGATTCTTCCCTTCTTCATCACGAGTTGGAATGTTTTGCATATTAGGGTCAGAGCTTGACAATCTTCCTGTTGATGTTAAGGTCTGATTGAAAACTGTATGCACCACATTTCCAGAGTTTTTGCAAATATTCTGATAAACAAATATATATGTGCTTAAAAGTTTGCTAACCTTTCGGAATCGAATAATATACTCAACAATCTCGTGTTGCCATTTAATATCTTCAAGCACTTCCGAATTGGTTGAGCGTTTTTTATTATTGAAAGCTTTAAGCCCCAACTTATCAAACAAAATTTCCGCAACCTGTTTTGGAGAGTTTATGTTAAACTCCTGCCCAGCCAGTTGATAAATTTTCTCTGTGATTTCATTAAGTTGTTGTTTGTATTTGTCGGCCAAAACATCAAGCACTTTTTCATCAATCTTAAAGCCTTCTTGTTCCATAGCAACCAAAACTTCCACCAACGGCAGTTCAACATCGTAGTAAAGCTTAGCGACATCCATTTTAGCCATTTCACTTTCATACTCCGCTTTGAGAGCGCAATAATCTGAAATGGAAGGTTTTTCGCTTTTTGCAAGTCCAGCATAAAGCACATAATTTGCAATATCAAGGTCAAAATAGTTTTTCAGCTTTATTCCATATTTTGACAAAAGTTTTATATCATCTTTTGATGCATTTGTAATTTTAACAATATTTTCGTTTTCAAAAATATTCTTAAAGTTCTTTAAAACACTTTCCAGTTCAATATTCTCAGAGAACAAATCAATCTCTTTTTTTACATAGAAATACTTGTCTCCGCCAAGGTAAAATTTCAAGTCTTGAAGGTCATATGCAAAAACATTTTTGACTTCTTTTGCAAAATTCTCAATGGCTTGCACTGTTTCAAAAAGCACGCCACTCACTTCCGCTTTCTTTGAGCGAACTCCATCAGCAAAGATTTCTTTCCTTGATGTCAAACTTCTGAAATCCCATTCTTCAAAGAAATCTCTAACAGTTTGTGAAAATGGAAAATCATACTTGCAATCTTCAAGCTTAAAATCAATTTCACAATCGATTTTAATCGTTGCAAGCTTCTTAGACATATATGCGTTGTCTTTTCCTAGTTCAAGTTTTTCTTTTAGTTTCCCTGCAATCTCACCAATATTCTGATAAACTCCATCAAGCTCCTTGTATTTTTCAAGAAGATTCAGTGCAGTCTTTTCACCCACACCAGCAACACCAGGAATATTGTCAGATGTATCGCCCATCAATGCCTTCAAATCAATGATTCCACTAGGTTTAAGTCCATACTTTTCCAAAAGTGCATTCTCATCAAAAACATCAACTTCCGTAACACCCTTTCTGGTAAGCCAAACCTGTGTTGTGTCTGAGACAAGTTGCAACAGGTCTCTGTCTCCCGTAACAAGAATGTTGTGCTTTCCAGAAAGCTTTGAAATTGTGCCGATGATATCATCTGCTTCAATACCAGAATATTCAAAAGTTTTTATTCCCATATCTTGAAGCATCTGTTTGATTACACCAAACTGAAAAATCAAATCAGGAGAAGTTTCTTTTCTTGTACCCTTGTACTCTGCATAAATCTCATTTCTAAAAGTCTTTCGTGCGTGGTCGAAAGCAACCGCAATATAATCAGGCTTTTGTTCGGTAATAAGTTTTGTAATTAAGTTTGCAAAACCAAAGACTGCGCCTGATGGTTGCTTTTTACGATTTGATAAATAGGGCATTGCATAAAACGCCCTATTCGCCAAACTATTCCCATCAATAATAATAAATTTTTCCACAATGCCCCCTAGGCAAGATTATCAGCAGAAACGAGTTTTATTAAAACAAACTCATCAGAAATTCAGCTTCTGCCTTTTTGCCACCAAAAAGTTTGAAAAGTGGTTCTGGAGCGCTTATAACAACAACATACAAAACAATCGCAACAATGAGCGCAATAAAGAACGCTACTTTAAGTGGGCTTCCTGTAAAGTTCACAAGTGCGAATGCAAAGATAATCGCAACTCCACCAAACTGAACGATTATGTCAAACCATTTTTGGAATCCGCCCATATTTGGTGTCCACAATCCCTTTGTAATAAAAATGTTAAGTGACAAAAACAAGATGTAAACAATTGACAGGATTGACAAAACTGTATACAAAATCTTTTTCATACTTCCCCCTTCATAAAAGTATTTTACCATAAAAAAGATTTCATTTCAAGTGATTATATATAATAAATATTTTCCTGTATACAAAATTTAAGTACAATATATTTTCCCAAAAATAAAAGATAGGTCAAAAACTCTGACCTATCTTTTGTATATTTATACTATATTCAGTATTTTTATTCATTACCACAATCTTCGTTGTCATCGTCATTGTTATCGCTATTTTTATTTTTCATATTAACAATTCCAAAGACAACAAGCATTCCTGCAACAGCCATCACGCAATCTTCAATGATTTGATTCTTTATTGAAAATCCAAAAGCATTTCCAAAGGCATTTAAGAGTATTATAAGTCCCGCTGAAAGACTAACCCAAAAATTGTAATCTTTCATTCTTTTAAAAAAGTTCTTCATCATTTTCTCCGTTCTTCAAAAATTCTTTGATGTCTGTCAAATCTTGCTTGACATCTTCAAGGATTTTCAAATGGTCTGTAAGTTTGCCGATTGTGTCCTGATACTTTTCTTCTCGTTTTGCACTGTCTCTCAGTTGATACCAAAAAAGCCAAACAAACAAAATTGCAAAAACTCCGTTGCTTACCACAATGCTGAGTATATCATTCCAAATATCCATCTCTTCTCCTAAAAACATTCAAACTTTTTATCAAATGTTTTTTAATTTGGTAGTCACCATTTTTGTAGAAAGACTTGACAGCAAAAAACTCAGTTAAATCAAAAAATATTATTTTCATACCAAAACATCAAAAACCGCAACCGCATTTTTAATTTCAATTTGTGAATTTTTTGTTTTAAAAATGAACTTAAATTCATTTCCACACGCAGAAACTTGCAATCGTTGCTCATTTTCTTTTCCAAAAACCTTAAAAGTCTTACTTTCTTCATCAGAGACAATTTCAATTTCACAATCAAATTTGCAGGTCAAAAACAGCTCTTTAACTTTCTTTCTTTTTCCATATTCACCCAAATTTGAAAACGCAGATTCCCACGATTTTTCACACACACTTTCAAAGACTTTCCCCAAGTGATTAAGTTGTCCAACTCTTTGCTTATTTTCATTATAAAAACAAGCGCAAAGCTTTCGTAAGAATGGCGTGTCAAAAGCAAGCAAACATCTTATATCCACACCCCTTAAAATATTGACATCATTTCTTTCAAGGTCAAACTCAAAAAGTGAATTGTTGACAAAACTTTCATTTTCACATCCCACAATTTCTTCATCAGGAAAACTGCACTTTGTTGCAAGATAATACTTTCCATCCAAGCACGCTGCACAGCATTTTTTGTTGTCAAAGTTTTTGATGTAACCATCATAATTTGAAAACACTTTTGTCACTGAATTTCCATTAAATTTGTAAAGCCCATTTCTTGTGACAAACATCACAACTTCCCCACAAACGCAAACTGAATTTTCATAAATTTTTGATGTTGATGTGTATATATGTGTAAATGAGAAACTGTCCTTTGAAGAGTAAAGTGAAATCTTCGTGATTCCATATTCTCTGAATAAATATACATAATCGTTGAATGCAACCAATTTTGTAAATGCACCACGATTATCCAAAAATTCAATTGTAGAACTTTGAGCATTGTCCCATTCTGTAAGATTCAGGTTTGTTGTGTAAACAAGCGTGTTTCGATTTTTATTTGTAATTCCAAAGAAGTTTCCGTAGTGAACTTCACAAGAAATCATAGCCGGAACATTTGAATATACTTCTTCGTCGGAATAGGTCAGATAAACCATTCCTTGGTCTGTGAAGAAAATTGAACTATCCAAATTGTCAATGCGATAGTTTCTTCCATAAGTAAGAGTTTTTCCTTCAATACAGTCAGTCTTTTTCATCACAAGCCCTTCATAACGGTCTGGCACAACCACTCCATAAAGTGCATTTGACGAGTCAAGCATCAAAAGCTGATAGTAATATTGATTTGTATTGTTGTTAAACCATCTATCCATCCAAAGTTCACATATTTCATTGAGTTCACTTGCAAAATCAAATGTGTGACAATTTTCAAGATTTTCTCTGTCTGCTGGCACACTGAAATCTTCAAACCCCAGCCCAGTTTTAAGTGCCCCGTCACAAAAACTTATGTTGTAAGAATTTTTGCAGACATTGCCATCCAAAACACTGTCGTCTTTGTCTGTAATCACTCCATTTTGAAAGATTGAGAATCTTAGATTCTTTTCTTTGATGTTTCGATGTTTTTTAAGATTCTTATAAAAAATCAAAGCCAACTCCTTTTTGGAAGTCTATGTTCTCCACGCTTCCTTGATAAAATAAACAAGCTTTCCTTAAATCTCTCTTCCCAAATCTCAGCATCATCACTTAGCCCACTTTGAAGCAAAAATTCACTTGCAATACCATACGCATAAACCCTTTCAGAAAGCCCATTAAAAAACTCAACTAAATCATCTTCACCAAGTTTTTCAGGCAAGAAACTGTATGTTATGCTTTTTGCATTTCTTGCGGTTTCCACACAATTTGAAATTACCTTAAAAGGCATATTGAAACCAAATCTGTCCTTCACTTCGTATACATTGATTACAGTTTTTGACAAAGCAGAAAAACAAATTTTTCCGCCTTTACCATCGACCGCTTCTCTGGTAAGAAATGGCAAATAGTCACTTGCAATCTCCTGATTGACCAGATTGAAACAAGAAAGCATTGTTTTCATTTTCTCTGCTTCTTTCTCAGACAAAACTTCTTCTGCATCAAGTTTGGCAATAAGTTCTTTCTCTCCCACAAGTTCAAGTGCAAGTTTTAAAATCTCTTTAACAGTCATTTAAACTCTCCTTAAAGGTATTTAATGTGGTTGACACAATCTGCTTGTAAAGAGCGTCATTCTCTTTTTCCATTTCTTCAAAGAACGCATCACTGTTTTGTACCCTTGTTCTAAGCGTCTGTTCAAGCATTCTCTCATCAATTTGTTCAAATTCGAATGTCAAGCAATAAGTATCCTGTACCTGAGAAGAATTGTGAAGCTCAAATTTCTTTTTGTCCAAATCAAAAACCAGAAAATAATCCTTGTCGATTTCTTTCAATCTTTGGACAATTCCCAAACAGTCACTGTCAACCACAAAAAACCTTTTCATTTTTTATCCTTTATTCTGAGATTGTTGTTGGAATATTCTTGCAGAAAGCAACACCATTAGGTTTTTGACATACAAGTTCTGTATACTTAACCAATGTTGCAGAGTATGCAGGTTTTGATGAATGTTGTCTCAAAACTCTTCCGCTTTCATCTTCAAGCCACTTCCAATCGCCGAGTTCATAGAATGCAAAGTCATCAGTGTTCAAGAAATAGCATTCATCTGCTTTAAGTTGGCTAGTTGGAACAATAGGAGTTCCGAAGTGAGTCAAAACTTTCATTCCGTCTTCCAAAGTTGTGTACTCAATGTTCTTCTTGTACAAAGTCAAATATCTTTGATACAAGCGTTTAAGCTCATAAGAGCAGTTGATAAAGTTTACAGTTGTTCCGTTCATTTCAAGTTCGTCAATGATTTTTTGAACAAAATCTTCATCAAAGGCATCAGTTTTAGCGCCTGTGTAAACTTTTGCGTTCATAATTGGATAGTCAGATTTTTTAACACCATACAGTGTTGTATTGTTCACAATCCCCCTAAGACCAACGATTTCGTTGTCTTTTGAGTTGTGAACATAAAGTTTGTTTCCTGTTGCAAGTGTACCAGTAGAAGGAACGCCAGAAAGAGTCACAACTTTTGTTGATTTGTTTACATCTTTAACATAAACATTTGAAGCAACCAAAGAGTCGCCATCATAAATATCAACATACATTCCTGGTGCAACAGCATCAACATATTCGATTGAAACTACGCCATCAGTAACTGTAATTGATGAAAGACATCCTGTTCCGTCTCCGTAAATCATTCTTGAAAGATTGAAGATGCTTGCTTTAAGCAAACTGTCCATTCCATCTTGAAGAAGATTTACAAAAGAGTTTACATCAGATGAAGAGCATCTGATTGCCTTGTCACTGATTTCAAATCTTCCATAAAGGTTTTTAAGTGGTGCAACAAATGAAAGATATGGTCTGTCAACACCTTCTGGAAGTTCGCTTGTTTCGCTTCCAGCCATAATTCCACCGTTGATGCCGATTGGAGCAACAACTCTTACTTCTTTTCCAACAATATTTCTTGTAGTTCTTTTAATTCTGCTGAAAAGTGGATTTGTCTTTGTGTTGATTTGGTCAGCAATTACGCCCAAATACACATCTTTAAGCACATTTTCAGCACTTGATAATGTAACCATTCAATTCTCCTTAAAAGGTCATAAAAAACTATGACAAAAGGTCAAGAGCGAGCTTTTTTGCTTGCTCAAAAGTGTCTGGCTTTTGGGTGGCATTGCGAGCCACCCTTTCACCAGGCTCACTTGACATAACAAGTGGTGCTTTGTTTTCTTTCAAACCTTCAACATAATTTTGAATAACCAAGTTTTTTAATTTTTCGTCTTTAAGTATAAAATCACGAACCAAAGGCTCGTTTGCTTTGTTTGGGCTTGTTAGCTTTTGATAAAGCATCTGCGCCCAAACTTTGTCAAAAGGCTTTTCTTGTGCTTTCAATTTCTCATCAGAGAAAACGATGTTTTTGATTTCATCTGCATAAGAATACGCTTCCTGATTTTCCAAAAGGAACTCTTTAAACCCATTGCTGAGCTCTTGCTCAGTTGGGATTGGAGTTTTGTCTTTTTCGAACTCTGCAAGCTTTTGACATTTTTTGGTAAACTCTGATTGCAAACTGTTGTAAGCGCAATATAAGTCTTCAACACTCTTAAATTTTCCAATGGGAACGCCCCTTTCAGCTTCACTTTGTTTGTTCTCACTTTCAGTTTGTTCAGAGTCTTCCATTGGGGAGCCTTTTTCAATTTCCGGTTGTTCCCCAAGCATTTCTTCATTTTCCATAATTCATATCTCCGTATTTTTTAACTTAATTTTTATTCATCCACTGATGATAAAAGTTTCTTTTGCTTTTCTTTGTGTAAATTGATATGCTCCAAGAAGTGTTTTTCAACAATCTTATCAACATCTCCTGCATAAATAACTTTAAGCATATAAGCAATGTGTTGGTTCAAATGCACATTGTCATCGTCAATTTCTTTAACCGTAATCACTTCACCTTGAAGCATCTTATTGTTTTCTTGGTCTGCATTTTTGATATGTAAATCAGTCAAGTCAACAGATGTTTCCCAGCTTCCAAAGCCGATATTTTCCAAGATTTTCGCTTTTGTAGAATTTGATATTTTGCCTTCTTCATCACAAAGCAAGTTTTTCTCCAACAGTTGGAAGATAATATTTCTTCTTTGAGAGAGTGTTTCATTACTTTCGCTGTCCGTATCAAATTGAACATCATCACTTGAAAGGTCGCTTCCTTTGAAATAAATGACATCAAGTGCACCATTTTCTCCCACAATCTTCAAAAGTCTTGGCACAACAGCAAACTGCTTATACAACCTGAGAATCTGTTTTGCGGTATTTTTGATTGCAGACTTGATGCTGTCCGTTGTGAATTTAAGTCTTGTTTCATTTTCATCAATCAAAAGCTCCAATGCAACACCACTCAAACTTGCAGACACATTCTCCATAGAGCCCATTTCACTTGTTCCACTGAGTGAATAAAACTCTTTCAAGAGTCTGTCTTCTTCTTTCTCAAAGTCTGTTGGCAAGTTTTCACCGCCCAAAAACTTTGGTGAAGTCGCTCCCTGTCTGTAAACCAAGATTTTCCCTGGTGCAAGTCCTTCTTCTTCCAAGTTGTCAATATCCACGCTTCCGTCTTCCACAGCCAAAACGCCAAGAGTAAGACGATTGATATATTCGTGCTTTCGATTCTTTACAGCGTTGTAAGCTCTCTGAATTGGAATAAGTCTATTGATGAGACTGACTCCCCAGAAATTGCCAACTTCATCGTTGCAAATTTGTCTTACAAAAGGGAAGTCTCTCTTGCCATCCACACCATTTTGATATGGAAGTTCCCCATCATAAACCAAAATGTCACCAGCAACCACAATAAATCTTCCGTTTGGGTACTGTGGGTTTGGTCTAACATACTTTTCAATTACAACCGCACTGTTTGACTTTGTTGTTTCAACCAACTTTGTTGAATGTCCCAATATTCCAAGTCCACCCAGTGAAGATGATGTTCCGTCAATGCAATAAACATTTACATCCTTTCCCTGAACATCCACACCGTACATATCTTTAATCTGCGAAACAGAATAGACTCTGGCGTGAATCAAACTCTGGCATTCTTCCAAACTCTCATTTGTTGCGCTGTCTGGATAGATTTCAAATGGAGAGCAAACAGAGATGTCCACTTCACCACTCTTGATTTTCTTTCCGTCTTCTTCCAAAGCAACCACTTGACCAAGATTGCTGTTCCAAGTTATTTTATAGAAGCTTGTACCACAAATCTCACTCCATTTTGTCGCTTGGTTGATTTTGGACATAATTGAAAGTTTGTTGCCAACAACATCAAGCACTTTCTTCCCAACCTTTGCAGTGTAAATATCTTGTTCTTCGTTTGTCGCAGGACAGAGCATCATCTTTGGCTTGATTTTTGACAGTTTTGAAAGCCTGATGTCAATAATTGGTGCAATGTGATTAAACACTTCTCTCTCTTGCCAAAAATATTCTCTATCAACTTCTCTAACAGCTCCACCATAGCCAACATCGCAATACTGATTTCCCATATAGAAATTCATATTAAGTTGCCACTGACTGTCAAAAGGTTTTCTGTCTCGACATCTTTTTGCATAGTCGTCAAGCGTTTCCTTAACCAAATCTTCCTTAACCTTTCTCATTTCCACTCCTTTTCTTTTTAAATGGTGCATCGACTGACTTTGGCACGCACTCTTTCGAAAAACATTCAAACATTTTCTTCATACAATCTTCGCAAAATACAAGGTCTCGCCTTAAAAAGCCCTTTGTGCTGAAACTGTACTTTGCCAAATTTGTGCATCCGTAAAAGTCACATCCCTGCTGATGTTTGCAAATCTGCATTTTCATTTTTTCGTCTCCTTTTCTTTCAAAAGTTTAAGCAACCTTTCCTTTTCCCTGCAAAGCTCTTCATCTGTCATCTTGGAAATGTCGTCATCAAGTTCGTTTTGTTCAAGCAAAAATCTAAGTGCAGACACATCTGGCGGATTAAACTTCTTTGTAATCTTTCTTTTGGAAAGTACAGCATTGCCCTGTTCATCAGTGACATACTCTTCCACAATCTCATCACACTCAAATCCAATCGCACGCCTGCAAAGTGCCTGCTTGATTTCTTCTTCGTCCATAACAATCCCTTCAACTTTTGCTCCCATTCTAAAAGAGCAAGTTTCCAATTTCAAGAAAAGATGTCACAAAATTTTTATTAACAAAAAACCAACGCCAAAATAGAATGATATTGTAAGGTAATATTACACTGTTGCCTTCTCCAAAGGAAAAATATGAGTAACATATTAACATTTAAAAATGTAAACTATTTCTATCAAACAAAAAATGACGAAATCTTTGCTTTGGACGACATCAATTTTGATATCGAAAAAGAGAGTTTCGCTTCTTTGGTTGGACCAAGTGGTTGTGGAAAGACGACCATTTTGTCTTTAACTGCTGGACTGTTAAAACCATCATCAGGAGAAATCCTTTTGGATGGAGAAAAGAAAATTGACACCAAAAAAATCGGCTATATGTTCCAACGCGACCATCTTTTTGAATGGCGAAGCGTATGGAAAAACATTACTCTTGGACTTGAAATTCAAAAGCCAAAAGATAAAGCGGAAAAATTGAAAAAATCTGAGGAACTCTTAAAAAAATATGGTCTTTATGCCTTTAAGGACAAAAGACCAAGAAATTTAAGCGGTGGAATGAGACAAAGAGTTGCTCTTATTCGCACCCTTGCATTAGAGCCAGAATTGTTGCTTCTTGACGAGCCATTTTCAGCACTAGATTATCAAACACGACTCTCTGTCTGTGATGATGTCTATCAAATCATCAAGAGCGAAAAAAAGACTGCTTTACTTGTCACCCACGACATCTCAGAAGCAATTTCAATGTCAGACAAAATAGTCGTGCTTACTTCAAGACCTGCCACAGTAAAAGATACAATCTATCCAAAACTTAAAGAAGAAACTCCACTCAAAAGAAGAGAAAATCAAAGATTTTCAATTTTGTTTGACCAATTATGGAGAGAACTCACAAATGAAAACAAAACAAATCAATAAAAAAACATTCTCAAAAACCCACCAACTGTACATTAGAAAATTGAGAAGAGACAAATTCACAATCATCTTTTTCCGAATTTTTGTCTTGGTTGCATTCTTGGGACTTTGGGAACTTCTCACACACTTTGGAGTTCTTGATGCATTCTTTGTAAGTTCCCCTTCAAGAATAGTAAAACAAATCATCACCCTTGCAAAAGACGGAAGCTTGTGGTACAACAGCTGGGTAACCTTATATGAGACCTTAATTGGTTTTGCAATTGCAACTGCACTTGGATATCTGATTGCCGTGTTACTTTGGTGGAATGAGAAGGTAAGAAAAATTTTCGAGCCATACATCGTTGTACTTAACTCTCTTCCAAAAATCGCACTCGGCCCAGTAATCATTCTTTGGGTCGGAGCTGGAACAAAAGCTATCGTTATGATGTGCGTCTTGATTTGCATTGTCATAACAACAATGAGTATGCTTTCATCCTTTCTTTCTGTTGAAGAAGGAAAAATCTTACTGCTCAAATCAATGCACGCAAACAAACTTCAAATACTGTTCAAACTCGTCCTACCACATTCAATGCCAGACTTTATCTCTGTGCTGAAAATCAATGTGGGTATGAGCTGGGTCGGAAGTATTATGGGAGAATATTTGTCCAGCAAAGCCGGACTTGGCTATATGATTGTCTATGGTGGACAGATTCTAAAAATCGACTTAGTTATGGCTGCCACCACCATCTTGTGTATCCTTGCATTTGGAATGTATTATTTGGTCAGTCTTGTTGAGAGAAAATATCGAAAATAAGATTATAATCACACCAAATATACTACAAATTGGATATAAGAAAGAAATAATTTTTGAAAACCCTACACCACTTATGGCAAAAGGCAAAAATACAGATGAAAAATTGCAAAAAACACTGTTTTTGATATAATTTTTCAAACTATTATTTATAGTAAACAAAAGTGAAAATAATGTTGTAAAACATCCAACCAAAATTACTATATATTCAAAAACAAACATCAGTTTATTATTTCTGACAATATGCAAAATTGGCATTTCACTGACAAAACTGTCCGCATTTCTTTGCAAAACAAAGTTGCAAAGCACAAGAAAAACAAGCAAAATTAAAGCAGAAAACAAGCTTGATAAAAAGGCTTGTTTTTTGTTTAATTTCTCCCCTGCCTTTGCCAAAACAAATACACTCATTGCGCAGTTTAATGCCACATAAAGCGGACAATACAGAAGCCCAGCGAATGAGTAAGCATCATTGCTAAACGCACCCTTAACCCTTGTTGCAAAGCAAATCACAACGAAAAACAGTGCGGTCAAAATTGGAGTCAAAAGTATATTCACTCTTTCCAATCCACCAATCCCCTTTGCCGTCACCAAAAGACATACAAGAAGTAATACAACTGTCAAAAAATAGTATGATGCATCATCAAAATAGCCAAAAAGATTCTTTATTCCTGCAAACATAGAAGCACCAAACACGATTGAAATTATCAAAACAAGCAAGTTTAATATCTTGTTTTTTTGTATAAATTCTGAAAGTTTTTTTCCATATCTGAGAAAGAAGAAGCAAGCGAAAAACATCATCACGCTTGCAGCAACAATGAATAGATAAGACAGTTTCCCAAACCTGCTGAAAAATACAACAACTTCATTTCCGCTTGAAAAACCTGCTCCAACAATCGTGCCAAAAATCAAAAATGTCGAAACAAAAACTCTCCACATACAATATATCTATTTGTCCTTAGCAGATTTCATTCAAATTTTGAAATAATTTAAACAAATATTCACACCCTAATTTTATGAAAAGAACAATTTGTTTTTACTGTTTTATATTCTTGCTATCTTTTTGCATTTTCGCCTGCATTTTTCCTTTCCCAGTCCTTTCAAGATACACCAATCTAACCGAAAAGCAGATGAGCAAAATCAACAATTTCAAAGAGACAGAAACTGCCCAAACTCATCAATTTGAAAACAAGCTCTTGGATATAAGTTGGAACGAAGGCATAAACATTTTGCTTGAAGAAAACCATCCCTACGAAATCTATGATTTTAAAACAAACCAAACTTTCAACGTCATAAGAATTGGCGGTAGCAATCACGCAGACATAATCCCTGCCACAGACGCAGATTTTGAATTTATCAATCAAAACTTTTCACAAAAAGAACCGACTCCCGTTGTTCTCCTTTACAATTCATCAACACTGATTCCTGCAAGCATCTCAGTATATATGCACGGTTATTCAGATACAAACAACACCTATTTTGGACATTATTGCTTACACTTTAAATCATCAACAACAGATGAAACTCAAAACACCGATTATTATCATCAAAAAGCCATCAAGACCGCAAGAAAACAAGCTGTCAAACTTTTAAGTGAATAAAAAAAAAGAAGTTCTTCAAAACTTCTTTTTTATCAATCAATTTTACTATTTACTTCTAGAAACACTTTTCTCGTGTTTTGCAATCTCACGTGCAATACTTCTTTGTTCTTTGTCAGACAAATCAAGATAATCTCTTGCAAGTTTATTGTTCGCATCTTTTATAGTTGTATCAACACCATTGCTTTTAAGAGTTCCCCAAAGTTCACAAAATGTCTCAGGCGTCATCGTAGAATGTGGCATATTTATTCCCTGAGCATAAACAATCAAAGCACTTTCCTTTTTATTGTTGACTGTGTTGATAATTTTCCTAACATTCGCAGGCTCTATAATGCTATCAAGTAACAAATCAAGCATCTTTTTGCTCTTGGCAAACATAATTGAAATGTTGCCAAATGAATCAGCAACATCAATTTTTGCACCCAAAGAAAGAAACTTCTTTGCATTCTTAAAATCATCTTTTTTCACACACTGCAACAAGCCCTTATCAACCGTCTTCATAACTCACTCCAATTACAATAAAAAATAATCAACAAAATTTATGTATTTGTATTATATTCCACAAAATCCTGAATGTCAATATAATATTAAAAATTAGTTTAAAAATTTTGAAATAATATCGCTAATTTTAGCCATAGTTCCACACTAAACAGAGCATTTCACATAGTCATAAGA
>CAZIPJ010000011.1:0-31380 GCA_964541365.1 uncultured Lachnospiraceae bacterium | reverse complement strand
ATGCGGCCAGTGAGATTCTGCTTGTAAATATCTTCTCCGCCAGTCTCCGAAACATAAATCCAAAGTCCATTTTCTTTCAATGTATCGATGGCTTCTTTAAGGTTTGTAACTCTTGCAATTTTGATGTTTGAAATTGCACCTGCACTTGTTCTGACAACTGTTTCATTTACTTGGCAAGCACGCATTTTTGGAATGATAATTCCGTCAACGCCAGCACATTCGCAAGTTCTAATGATTGCACCAAGGTTGTGTGGGTCTTCAATCCCGTCCAAAAGCACAACAAATGGCTGAGAGCCCTTTTTATTTGAAACTTCTAAAATGTCTTCCACAGTGCAGTACTCAAAATCCACAGTTTGCGCAATATAGCCTTGATGATGTCCAGTTACGCTGATTTCGTCCAATGCTTTTTTAGGCAAAAACTCAACACGGAGTTTATTTTGCTTTGCAAGGGCGATTACATCATCCTTTCTTGATGCAAAATTTTTGTCAACACAAAGTTTGTTGATTGTCTTGCCATTCTTAATAGCTTCAACAACTTGATTTCTTCCTTCAATATTCATATCTTCTCCTTAATCATATAAAAAGCAGCCAATTTTTGTTGCTATAAATAATGGGAAATGTTTGCTGTAAACATCCAAACCGTACTCAACTTGGGCGATGTGAAAGAATTTTGTTAGCAAGTTTTTGTAGTGTTTCTCGTCAGGTACATAAAACTTAAATTGCATCTCAGAATCCCAACCAACATCCTTAAAATATTTAAGAGTTTCGTTTTTAATTAAACCCTTTTTATTTAGGTCAAGCAAAAGTTCGTACTGTTTTTTGAAATCGAGCAAATTGTTTTCATCAATGCTTGCCATTGTAAGATAAAAAGCTAAGTAAGAATATGGATGATAAGCGTTGTATTTCGTGTAGAGTTCTTTACAAACTTTTTCGAGTGGTGGAAGGGTGAAGTTTTCAGGAACAAAGAAACTTTTTCCTAAATAAAGCCCTTGTGCAGTTAGGGAATCAGAGATATTCTTCAAAAGTGGTTCAAGGTCATCAGGTGCAACGTTACCAACTGACAAATCTCCAATGATTATATCAAAAAACTCTTTTTTGTTTAAATTTTGCCACTTATCAATAACAGTTTGTTCCTGAAATTCTTTATTTTCTAATACAATTTTGTGTCGAAGCTCACGATTGATGGTGCGGTTATAACTTTTATTGGCGTCCAAAACCCACACTTCCATATTTTCTTCGTAAGCCCAGTCTCTGAATTCAGGGGTTGAGCCAAGAATTAAAATTCTCAATCTGCGGTTTACTTTTGACATCAGTTTATGGGCATATTTGGTGTAGACTGCAAGCTCTGACGCAGTTGGTCTTGATGGCCCAACCATTTTTGTCCAAATCAGTGCCAATTTGTTATTCCAAGCCATTCTCAATCTCCTTCAATGGATTTTTCCAAAATTTGATGCAGTCTTTCGTTTTGTCCACTTAAATACAGATAGCCGATTAAACTTTCAAAAGCGGTTGCCTTTTTGTAAGTCTCTTCGTCAAAGTTTTTTGCTGAGTGCTTGCTGTGGCAATTTCTTGCTTTTCTCACAATATTAAGTTCGGATTCCGTAAGCTCTGGCAAAAGTTTTTCCAAGGTTTCCATTTGCCTTTTTGCATTGCAAAACTTGCTTGCAAAGGTGTGATAATTTTGCACCTTGTTCACTTGCCCTGAAAGGACTTTCTCTCGCACATATGCTGTGTGAACTGCGTCTCCCATAAACGCAAGTGCAAGCGGGGACAACTCTTCATATTTTTCCATATTTCACCTTAGTTGTTGAAACGGAAGACGATGACATCTCCGTCCTGAACAACATATTCTTTTCCTTCCATTCGGACTTTTCCTTTTTCTTTTGCTTTAAGGAATGAGCCTGCTTCAACAAGGTCGTTATAGCTTACAATTTCAGCTTTGATAAAGCCTTTCTCAAAATCTGTGTGGATTTTTCCTGCTGCCTGTGGTGCTTTTGTGCCTTTTGTGATTGTCCACGCACGTACTTCTTTTTCACCAGCAGTAAGATAACTCATAAGTCCCAAAAGGTCATAACTTGCGGTGACAAGTTTTTCAAGTCCACTTTCAGTGATGCCGAGCTCATCTTTAAACATTTCTCTTTCATCTTTTTCAAGCCCAACAAGTTCTTCTTCGATTTTTGTGCAAAGAGAAACAACTTTTGACCCTTCACTTTGGGCGATTTCTTTGACAATTTTCACATACTCACAATCAGGTTTTCCGATTGAATCTTCTGAGATGTTTGCAACATAAATGACAGGCTTTGCAGTCAGGAGTGCAAAGTTTTTCAAAAGTTTTGTTTCTTCATCAGAAAATTCCAATGTTCTTGCCTGTTTTCCAACTTCCAAAGCATCTTTAATTCTTGCAAGCATATCTACACTTGCTTGCAAAGACTTGTCTTTGGTTTGATGCACAAGTTTGGTGTTTTTATCAAGGAATTTTGTCACTTGTTCAAGGTCAGACAGTGCAAGTTCCATTTCAATAGTTTCGATATCTCTCTTTGGGTCAATCGAACCGCTTACGTGGATGATTTTTTCATTATCAAAACATCTAACCACGTGCACAATGGCGTCAACTTCACGGATGTGACTTAGAAACTTGTTTCCAAGCCCTTCACCTTTGCTTGCACCAGCGACGAGTCCTGCAATGTCTACAAATTCAATACTTGCAGGGGTAATCTTTTGTGTGTTATACATTTTTCCAAGCACAGTCAGTCTTTCATCTGGCACATCAACGATGCCGACATTTGGCTCGATAGTGCAAAAAGGATAGTTGGCACTTTCTGCGCCAGCTTCTGTGATTGCGTTAAATAACGAACTTTTGCCTACGTTAGGCAAACCTACAACTCCAATTTTCATATCTTCTCCATAAAATTTAGAGAGATAATTTTTCATATCTCTCTAAAAGTTGTTCTATTCTCTTGTTCTTTCTTTATATGCTTTACGTGTACCAACTTTTGGTCCAGAGTATGGATTTTCAGATGCTCTTGTTTCGTTTTCTGCAGGAGCAGGGGTTTGGTCAACAGTGATATCTCTATATCCGTTTTCTGGATGAGCTTCATTAAAGTTTTCAGCATCTGCAACGACATGTTCTGTTTTTTCATCCACTCTTTCAGAAGTATAGTCAAACCAGTCTTTTAAAATTTCAAGTGGTGATTTTCCATATTTTTTCATAAGAGCTTTCAATAATTTCTCTTCTTCTTCTGAAATTTCCCCACTATTACGTTTTTCTTCAAGTTCTTTCATTCTATTGAATTCTGATTGGTCAAACCCGCATTTTTTTGCAAGGTTCTTTTCTTCGTCACTTAAATCGCGGTCATCTTCTCTTGCTTGTTCAAGAGCCAAATAAGCTTGTTGTTCTTTAAGAATTCTTTTTGATGCCAAAGTAGGATGTTCATTATCGAGAATATTTCTGATAATTCTCATTTGAGTGGCTCTGTCGGCAGACTCAGGGTGGTCAACAAGACCAAATCTTGTTTTTAAGTCGTCAATCCTTTCAGTGATTCTTTCAACCTTGCGTTGTTCCTTTTTAAGAGAAAGCAATTCACTGTCAGAATGTTGTGCAAGGCTGATTACAAGTCTTTCATTTTCTCTGATTAGAGAATCTCTTTGTGAAATATAACCACTTCTTTCAGCGTTTAATTTCCTAAGCTTTGCAGATTTTTGTGCTTCTGTCAAATTTGTATTTCCATTGATTTTCTCAATCTTATCATCCAAGACCTTGATTGCAGTATTCAAAGTATTGATGTTGTCTTTGTTTTTCATCATTGTTCTTTCAATTTGTCTGCCTTCACGGTCAGCAACTCTTTGGCGGTAATAAGAAGGAGTATATTTCAAATCGCCGAAAATCTCATTTTCACTTGCTGCAAATATTCCAAGAAGGATTCCTGCAACAATTCCTAAGAAAGGCAGAGCTATTGAAAATACCGTTGCAAGTGCAAGGAATGCAACCCAAGCCTTACGGTCACTAATACCTTTCCAGATTTGCTTTGGTTTTTTTGGTTTTGCTTCGTCAGGCGTGATTGTGTGGATTGTTGTGCCAAGCTTTCTTTCTTTTGGGTCATTGATTTGGTCAACCGATTCCAAAACAGCACGACTTGGTTCAACTATCTGGGCGACTGGCTCATAAGTATTTTCTGTTGACTCATAACGTTGAAGTTGAGCAAGCCCATCATCTCCAACAAGGACTGAACCGTGGTCAGAGTTATTTATGTCAACAGGAATTGTGTAAGTTTTGCCAGTTTCAGCACCATCTACATTAGAAGAAGTAACTTCTGAAGGAGTTTTGAGTCTTAGTTTTTTCCCAAGACCAAGGTCTGCTTGCATTTTTCCAGTAAACAATGCCATCAAAACTTCGTTGTTTTCAAAATCCTTCAAACTCACTCCGAGTGTAGGCTTCGCATCCTGATTAGTATTTTTAACAGATACAGGGGTCGATGCCCTTGAATCATTATTCAAGGTCGCCACGAAATATTTCTCATCAGAAGAACGGGAACTTTGTCTAAATACTACTTGTTCAACTCTTTGCCAGCCAGGTTTAACTTCACCACCTTTTGCGCCTTCTTTCGCTTCTTTTGTTCTGTGTTGATACTGATAAACTGTTCCATCGGCGGAAACCATATAGTCTAAATATATTGTTGGCGAAGCAGTGTTTTTTACTTGAACTGGGATGGAATAAAGCAGAGAACCATCTGCCAATTTCATTGGTTCAAGCGGGTTTTTGCCAGCTTTAACAGCATCTCGTTGTTGTCGTACAAAAGATTCCAGTATTGCTCCATTCAAGTCCTTGTTGACGATGTTTCCTTTGGCATCTCTTTCAACAGTACATCCGCCTAGTGGCTTGGTTATTCCACCTTCTATATTGATTGCATTGTTGTAATATGTGTCAGAGATACCAATGTCAAGTGGTGGATTCTCAGCTGCTTTACGTACTGGTCCTGCAGGTGTTGATGCAACAATTCCTTGCGATGAGAAACTAACTCTTACATCAGCTCCACCTGCTTTGATAATGATGTCTTTTGCAGCACCATTCTGTGAAATTTGCATTGCATCGATAGGGAACACAAGATTTCCTGTGCCATCAGGTATTCCGTAAGAGTTAAGCCCCAATTCGTTTGCTTTTTCTACTGCCAATACCATTTCTGCATTAGGGACATCGGAAGCAGTAAACAATCCAGAAGTGCCACCAACATTGAATGTTGCGACAGGAGTATTTGTTTCGTGTTCTGAAATTGTCAAAAGAGTAGTGTCACTGTGGAAGGTTGTCAAGGATTGTCTGCTTCCATCTGCCAAGAGAATGTCTTGTGAGAAGCCTTTCACTCCTGAAAGCCCCATAAAGTTTGGAGTTTCTGTTATGAGAGCGACTTGTCCAACTTTCCTGTTGCCATTTGTCTTAACAACACCATCATCCCCAAATTCAACAACAGGGTTCTTGGTTACGATTTCATTGGCTGCTGGTGGAAGTTGAGTGTTGGATATTGGTATTTCTGGATTTGCAAGGGGTCTTCCGGCGCAGAGATTTTCAAGCTCTGTGATTGCAGTGGCGCTGAGTGTAAGTTCTCCTGTGTATTTCTGTGCATCAGGATTTCCAGCGATATAGGTTACTGTGCATTTGTCAGGAGAAGTTGTGTCACGGGTGACGCCCACAATTCTGCAAGTCTCCACTGTCGTGCCGGTGTTGAAGTTTGCATAAA
Source organism: uncultured Lachnospiraceae bacterium (assembly GCA_964541365.1). Taxonomy (GTDB): domain Bacteria; phylum Bacillota; class Clostridia; order Christensenellales; family UBA1242; genus Caccovivens. Next base: position 25,651 of record CAZIPJ010000011.1, on the reverse strand, counting down.
ACTGATTGTTTTTTTCCATCAAATGGAAATGACTTTCTGGAAAACCATGGCTAATATAATGGTCTTTAATTAGACTTCCATCAGAGTCAAATCTTTCATAAACCAAGTTTCCAGTAGGTGCAGGACTTGTTTCAGTTGCTGTAACTGTTTTGTTTTTGCAGTTTGGATAAGTATTTTCATCAACTGAAATATATGAAATTTTTGGGTCAGGTCGTCCTGCCATAACTTCTGTTGGGAAAAGTAATCTTGAATTATCTCTGTCATACAGTGCAGATGCTTCTGCTTGTGCTCTTGTTATTGCAGTGTCGACAGTCATTCTTTCTGTTCCGTCAGAAATAATCATCTTTAAGACTTCACTTGGTGGAGTGCTTCCATCAGAACCGAATATAAAGTCGACAACTTCAAAGGTTGTCCCATTTGGATATGTTGAAGGTGGGGTTGAGTTTCTCTCAACGCCATTAAGATTTACATAAAGTCCAACTTTGCCTTCTTTTTGCATAAATCTTAAATAATCATCTTGAGTGCGTCCGTGTGGAATGTATAGATAGGTTATGTCATCCTTCTGGTATGACAAAGGTCCAAGTGGAATTCTGTCTTCATCAAAGACCTTATTCATCAACTTGTTTGAAAGTTCTACTGTTGGTGGTGGGGTCGTGACTTCATCCATCTTGTGAAGTTCGTTTTTGTTTTGAATTGTATTTTGAAGATTTTCAATAAAATCTTTATTTTTGCCTTTTTCAGCTGGGAGATAGATTCTCTCTTTTTTGTTTTGTTCGTTGATTACATCAATATAAACAACTTCGTTTTCTGTGTATGAAGTTTCTCCTTCTTTGACAGGTGGTCTTTCTGTGCCCATTCCCAAAAGAGAGTAATTTTTTTCTCTTCCATTGATAGTCATTGTCACATAATTTTGACCGTGATAATCAGTTGTGACAGCAATTCTATCGCTTATATCAATTGGCTTTTCACCTGGTGGGCCAACACGTGAGTGTTTGAATGTCAGATAGTATTCGATTCCAATTTCTTCAATATCATCTCTGTTTTGATATCTTGTTGTAGAGAATCTGTCAACTCTTGGGTCTCCTACTCTTATTCTTGAATAGCAAATGTTTGGATTATCTTCTCCAAGGACTCTTGTAGGATTTGTTGTTGATGGAATACTGAGACCAGCTTCAAAGATGGATTCATTGGTGTCTGGCAAATTTGCAACAGTTGTCTCTTTGGACTCGTCTTTCATTTGTTGCAGTGTTTTTCTACTTGTTGCGTTTCTGTTAGTAAGAGTTTCAATTGCGATTGCAGCTTGTCCATTGTTGACAACTTCAACAGGGGTTGTGTATTTTTCACCGTCTACACCGTTCAAAACTACAACAGTTTTCTTCACTGTAAGAAGTCTAGAAGTAGTTGTGGTGTCAGAAACTGTGTGAACTTCAATTTCTTCGTGGGAAACACTTTCAACTTCAACAAGTTTTGATGAACTTCCATCTCTAACTTGGATATAAGTTCTGCCTTTTGTTGCTAATGAGCCATCAGCATTAAATGTGTCAGGAGTAACATATAATGTTACATTACCTTTGGTGGTGGTTTCTCCTTTGACAACATCGCATTCAACATTAAAAATTGTCCCAAGATTGGTCCCATTGATATTGTTTCCAGCAACGATACCTGTAAACAAATTATTAGGACCTTTGTGGTCGATGTATGTAACTCCTTTCATAAACACTCCTTTGTTTTTTAAATTATAACATATTATTGTTTCAGTGTCAATTATTGTTGTAAAAATAGGTATTTTGAAATTTTGGTTTTTTGCTTAATAAGTGACGAGATTTTTTGCCAGCAAAAAGTTGTGTTTTTTTATTATTTTTGCTATTATTGTTCATAATTATCAGAAGTTTGCTCTTCTGAATTGCAGAAGTTTGCACTTTTGGGTGTTTAAAATGGATGTTTCAAGACAAAATTGAGTTTTTTGGTGAAGCATAGCCAGTTTTTTGTTGTAAGGAGATTTTAATGGGACTTTTTGGAAATGAAAACAAATCGCAAGTAAGAAAATTGAAGAAGATTGCTGACAAAGTTGTTGCTTTGGAAGAAAAATACAAGGCTTATTCAGATGAAGAACTTCGTGCTTGCACGCAGGATTTTAAGGATAGATATGCAAAAGGCGAGACTTTGATGGCTCTTTTGCCAGAAGCTTACGCAGTTTGTCGTGAAGCGTCTGACAGAGTCTTGAAAATGAGACATTTCTATGTGCAAATTTTGGGCGGAATTGCACTTCACCAAGGACGTATCGCTGAGATGAACACTGGTGAAGGGAAAACATTGGTTGCAACTTTGCCTGCTTATCTCAACGCACTTACTGGACTTGGCGTGCACGTTGTCACTGTCAATGAATATTTGGCAAAACGTGACGCAGAGTGGATGGGAAAAGTTTACAAATTTTTGGGGCTGACTGTCGGCGTTATTGTTTCAGGAATGGATGAAAAATCAAAGAGAGCAGCATACAAGTGCGATATCACTTACGGGACAAACAATGAATACGGCTTTGACTATTTGCGTGACAATATGGCAATTCAAGCAGAACAACGTCTTCAACGCGGTCACAACTTTGCCATCGTGGATGAAGTGGACTCAATTTTGATTGATGAAGCAAGAACTCCACTCATTATCTCAGGCAAGGGGATGAAGTCAAGCGACAATTACATCAAGGCGCAAAAGTTTGCCAAAACTTTGAAAGAAGAAGATTATGAAAAGGATGAAAAAACCAAACAACTCAACTTGACTGACAGCGGTGTTGCAAAGGCTGAAAGATTTTACGCTTTGGACAACTTGTCAGATGTTGACAATTTGGAACTCAACCATTACATCAACAATGCTCTCAAAGCAAACTTCATTATGTTTAGGGATGAAAACTACATCGTGGACGACAAGGGCGAAGTTGTTATCGTTGACGAATTTACTGGGCGTTTGATGCCAGGAAGAAGATATAACGACGGTCTTCACCAAGCTATTGAAGCAAAAGAAGGCGTTGAGATTAAAGATGAAAACAAGACATTGGCAACAGTGACTTTCCAAAATTATTTCCGTATCTATAAAAAACTTTCTGGTATGACAGGAACAGCCAAAACCGAAGAAGGTGAATTTAGAACAATTTACAGCCTTGACGTTGTTACAATCCCAACAAACAGACCAAATATCAGACTTGACGAGCCAGACATCATTTTCACAACTGAGCGTGGAAAAATTAAGGCGATTATCGAAGAAATCAAACGCCGTCACGAATTTGGACAACCAATCTTGATTGGTACAATCACAATTGAAAAGAGTGAGATGATTTCAAAAGCGCTTAAAGAAGCGGGAATCAAGCACACAGTTTTGAACGCTAAGAATCACGAACAAGAAAGCCAGATTGTGGCACAGGCAGGGCGTAAAGGTGCAGTGACAATTGCAACAAATATGGCTGGTCGTGGAACGGATATTTTGCTAGGCGGGAATGCTGAATTTATGGCAAAAAAGAAGATGCAGGATGAGAATTTCTCTGATGAACAAATTTCTTATGCAACTGCTTTCAACACTCTTGATGACCCAGAAATGCAAAAAGCCAGAGAGCGTTACAACGCACTTTATGAGCAGTATAAAAAAGTTACTGATGCTGAAAAAGAAGAAGTCAAAGCCGCTGGCGGACTTCATATCATTGGAACAGAAAGACACGAATCAAGACGTATTGACAATCAGCTTCGTGGACGTGCTTCTCGTCAGGGGGACCCAGGTTCAAGCGTGTTCTTCCTTTCACTTGAAGACGATTTGATTCGTCGTTTCGGTGGGGATAGACTTAAAAATATTGCGATGTTCTTCAAGCTTCAAGAAGATACACCAATCCAACTCAAAATTATTTCAAAACAGATTGAAAATGCACAAAAGAAAATTGAAATACAAAACTTTGGAGTAAGAAAAACAGTTCTTCAATTTGACGATGTTATGAACGCTCAAAGAGAAGTTATGTATGGTGAAAGAAACAAAGTCTTGGACGGAATTGAAGTGCGTGACCAAATTTTCAATATGTTCACAAAAGTTATTTCAAAATTCTGTGATAAGTGTGTTGATGATGAAAAACCATATTTTGAATGGGATTTTGAAAAAATCAATCAAGAACTTGAAAAAGGACTTCTTGAACGAGATTCAAACACAATCACAGAAGATTTCTGTGAAGGGTTTGACCGTGAAGACCTTGAAAATGCGGTGCTTGACCTTGTGAAAAAGCGTTACAATGAAAGAATTGTTGAAGCAGAGCAATTTGGAATTGAATTTGAAAACATCGAGAAATTTGTGCTTTTGAAAGTTGTTGACTCAAACTGGATGAATCATATTGACGATATGCAAACTATGAAGAACGAAATCTTCGCTCGTGGCTTTGGCGGTAAAGACCCAATCAACGAATATAAAGCAGAAGCGTATGATATGTTTGATGAAATGATTGACCGAATCAGACAGACAGTTGTTGTGCTTCTTCTCAACACAAGAATTGAAGTCAATGCACCAGCACCAAAACCACAACCAAAGATGACGGAAGCAAAGGTTTATGACCCAGCAAAAACTCAGACAAATGAGAAACAAAAAACTGTTAAGAAGTCTGACAAAAAAGTTGGAAGAAATGAGCCTTGTCCTTGCGGAAGCGGGAAGAAATATAAAAACTGCTGTGGCAAAGATGAATAAAGGGGATGCAACCCCTTTTTTTATTTAACAAAGTTTAAAATTAAACCTAAAATTGAGTCAAAAAGGGTATTGACTTGGGGTGCTTGCTGTGATAAAATGTTTCAAGGAAATTATCGGAGAAAAAAGTGGAAGATTCAGAATACCTAAGCATTAGGAATGCGGCCGAAAAGGCAGTTGAGTACTGGGCGGAACAGTTGGATGTTGATTCTATATATTACAGTGATGAAAATGTTGACAGAAGTATTGCTCAATTTGTTGAAAAATATAAACTTGACAAACCGGAAGAACTGAAAGGTATGGAAGGGTACTATCAAGACCTTAAAACTTGTTTTATGGCGAAAGTGAGAGCGGCAGAGCCATCAAAGGAAAAGATTGAAGTTTTTAAAGAAAAACTTCTCATAGAAATAATTAGAGAAGTCTCTGACCCAACTAAGAAATGTTGTGTGCTTAGTACTGATGAAAATGGAGCAGAGTTAATTCTTGCAATTGTTGCAAGGAGATGTGGAATAGTGGCTGGTAAAAGCAGTCTATTCAAAAAAAATGTTGAAGTGCTTGTTGAAGCAGGAAAAGTTGAACTTAGGTTTAATCCTAACGGTGGAATATCCAAAACGATATATGACGAGAGAATGAAACTTAGCGGGGTGGGAAGTAAGACGCATCCTTGCACCAATTCAAAATATGCTGGTAGTAAAAAAGGAGAAAACTATTATGGCAAAAGCTAAATATAAAGTATCAGAACAGGTGGCAGACTGGTGGACAAATGAACTTTTTAAAAACCTTAGAGAACCATTGTTTCCCTATGGTGTTGATATGACGTTACAAGACTTTTGCCTTGCAATTTTTGTGGGAAGATTTAAAAAGAGCCTGACAATGGAAATTGATGCAATGCTTGACCTGTGCGACCAATTTACTCTTATTACCCACGACAAACCGGAAGGAGTTTTGGACAAAGTTGCAAAAGAAACAGGGATGTTTACACACGGATTTCCAAAAAATACAACTATGTGGATTTCAAAAACAAATGCCACAGTCCATACAGACAAAAAAGAAACTGTCACAATTTACACTGGCGAGCCAGAAGATGTGATTTCAACAAGAAATGTCCGTGGAAAAGCAGGAAAAGGCGGAAAATAAGCGTCATCGACGCTTTTTTTATTGTAAATGCTCTGACTAATAATCAGAACTAAGGATTTTTTCATTATGATTTGAGAAAATATATCATATGGAAAAAGAAACATTTGGTAGTAGGCTTAAAAGTCTACGTATTGAAAAAAAGTTAACACAAATACAACTCGCAGAAGAAGTAAAAATTGATAAATCTACTATTGCAAAGTATGAGACTAATAAAATTGAGCCTAGTATTTCAATGTTAATAGTTTTTACGAAGTTTTTTGGCGTTACGGCAGGTTATCTATTGGGATTGGAAGACTGAGATAAGTCTTCTTTTTTTATTTCATCCAAAATTTTATGAGATAGTGTATCAACATCGTCTGAATTGAAATACTTTTTCAGTTCTTCTACTGTTTCTGGATGAGTCCATAAGTATTTGTTTCTGATGTATAAACAAATTCCAAAATGAATGTCAAAAATATTCAGCTCTTCAACTTTCTTTATATCTACCTTATGTCTCACTTCTTGTATAATTTTTTCTAAATATTTTGGTCTCATATTTCTTCCCTTTATTCTGATTAATAATCAGAATTAAACAAACTGTACTGATTTTCTGTCAGAATGTAAAGTGAAAGTGGGGTAATTATGGATACTTTTGGAAAAAGATTAAAGGAAATCAGAGAAGAAAGTAATGTGACTCAGATTGAACTAGCTAATAAGTTATTTTTGGATAAGTCCACTGTTGCTAAGTATGAGACCGATAATATTGAGCCTAGTTTAGATATCCTTAGGAAGTTATGTTTGTTTTTTTGTGTTAGTGCAGACTTTTTTCTTTCCATTGATGACCTGAGTCTAAGAAGATAAAATTAGCTTATGGCAAAATAAAATGTATGGCAAAAGTATGCTCATATTATTTTATTTGTGCAGTGAAAATCACTGTTTTGCATTTTACCAGTTTTATACAAAGTCAATATTGACAAGTTGAATGATTTGCGGTACAATAATAAGGTAAAAGGAGATAGGAAAATGGCAAAATATAAATCTAGTGAAGTTGCAGCAAAATGGTGGTCAGCACATTTGAATGGACTTGCAAAACAAGACAATGGAGAGTCAAGCGTAAGCGAGTTGGCAATGGTGGCTGCACTGTTGAATGCAGTGCCAGAAGAAAAGAGAGAAGAATTTAGAGTTGCTTTGGAAGAGAGAGTTGATGAAAAACTTTCCCTTCGTGGAGATTGCGACTTGGGTGTTGAATATGATGCTTATGGAGTGCTTAGAGATGTTGCAATGCAAGTTGGAATTGGCTGGGAAGCTGGCAGAAGTGCATTTCCAATAAAAACATCTATGGCTGTTGGAAAAACAGCTGTCAAACTTTGGTATGGATATGGTGCTGAACCAGAATATCTTTATAAAGAAGAACCAGTCAAGACGCCAGTTGACGACAAAAAATCTGGTGGCGGAAAAAATACTGACGGCGGAAGAGTGTAATAAGAGAAGAGCGTAGGCTCTTCTTTTTTTGACTATTTTTGAAAAGTTTATTTCAGATGGATTGCTAAAAAAGTTGGGCGATTTATAGTTTTTATTAAGTGACATTATAATATTTACTTGACAAGTTGGTATTATTATGTTATTTTATTTGTGCAGTAAAAAATTGCTGTCCTTGCTCTTTGACGGTCTTGTTCGGAGAGCCATTAGGCCAAAAGGAGGTAAGAAGATGAATAAGTACGAGCTTATGTTTATCGTGGAAAGCGATGTCTCAGAAGAAAAGAGAGAACAACTTATTGCTAAATTTAAAGAATATGTTGAATCTCACAATGGAAATCTTGAAGGCATTGAAAAAATCGGTATGAAGAAACTTGCTTATCCAATCAACTTCAAAAACGAAGGATTCTATGTTATTTTCAATATGAATATGGACCCAGCAGAAGTTGACGCAATGAGCAAACTTATGAACATCACAGATGGAATTTGCCGTCATATGTTTGTAAGAAAATAGTTTGGTGATTTGACACCAGAGTGTGTCATTGACATCAAAATAAAAAGTGCCACGGGCACAAGGAGAAAATTATGAATAAAGTTATGTTAATTGGAAATTTGACAAGAGACCCAGAACTTCAAACAACAAATGGTGGGGTTTCAGTTTGCAGATTTGCACTCGCTGTTACAAGAAGATTTGCAAATTCTGATGGCGAAAGAGAAGCTGATTTCATCAACATCACTGTTTGGAGAAATCAAGCAGAAAATTGCCACAAATATTTGAAGAAGGGCTCAAAGTGTGCAGTAATTGGAAGAATCCAAACTTCAAGTTATGATGCACCAGACGGTTCAAAGAGATACACAACTGATGTTGTTGCTGATGAAGTTGAATTCATCAGTTCAAGAAATTCAAATGATTCAGATGAAGGTTCTTCATATGTTCCAAGTGAAAGCAGAAACACACAGAAAAAAGAAACTGCTGAACTTGAAGAAATTGATGATGACAGCCTTCCATTCTAGCAGTCAGGGACTGTTTTTAGAGAGTGCATAATGCACCAAAAATTAAAAGCACACATCGTGTGCCATAAAGGAGAATAAAATGAGCGAAGTAGCAGTAAAAAGCGAAGAAAAAGTTGTTAAGAAATTTCGTAAACCTGCAAAGAAGAAAGTTTGTGCTTTCTGTGTTGCCGGAGAAAAGACTATCGACTATAAAGATGTAGCTAAAATCAGAAAATACATCACTGAAAAAGGCAAAATTTTGCCAAGACGCCAAACAGGTGTTTGCTCTTATCACCAAAGAGAACTTTCAAATGCAATCAAGAGAGCAAGAAATGTGGCACTTCTTCCATATGTTGGAGACTAATTTAAAAGGAGAATGAGTTTTATGCAAAAAGAAATACATCCAGATTATCACGAAGTGACTGTTGTATGTGCTTGTGGAAACACTTTCAAAACTGGTTCTTGTGTAAAGGGAGACACTCTCAAAATTGATATTTGCAACAAATGTCACCCATTCTATACAGGGAAGAAGAAAGTGGTTGATGCCAGCGGAACAGTTGAAAACTTCAAGAAAAAATACAATCTGTAAGATTAAATTTTGTTTATTAAAAAATGACGGTAGTGTACCGCCATTTTTTTGTTTGTTTTAAATAGTGTGAGAATAAATATGGTTGGCTCGAAATAAAAAAAGCGTCATAGACGCTTATTTTCCATCTCCAGATTTTGAAATTACACCTGACACGAGCAATTCATTCTCTTTCATTTTTGTATCAAATTTTGAAATTTCATCAGCGATTGGCTTAGATTTTTCTGTGCTTAGATTTGTAGAAATGACTTTTTGATATTCGCTTGCAACATCAACGCCATATCGTCTCAAAGCGACTATACCTTCTGGGGTGTTGTATTTTCCTTGAAGAGCTTCGAGTTCTCCGAAGAATTTGTCAGAGATTTCTTCTTGCCAGTCTTGCAAAAAATCATATGTAAGACAGTAAAATGGAATATCTTTTGAATCAATGTTGTCATTTTTTGCCCAAGAGATTTTGTTTGCATTTGATAATCTTTCTTTCAAAGACAACTCATTGACATTTTTAGCACTTTCAATATGTTTGATAAGAGCGTCGGACTTTTGCTTAACCATATCGGTCATCAAGTGGCAGACTTCTGAAACTGCTGCAACATTTACACAAAATTCAACGAAAGCTTTGAAACGAGCTTTTGGTTCGTTGACTGGTGGATAGGTAATTTCAACATCAAAACACATTGCGTCAATTGCACCTGATGGATGACAAACTTGATAAACCGATTTTCCAAGCTTATTTTCTTGATGCTTGTCAAGCATTAGCCAGCCTTTAAAAGCACCAGTTTGAATAATTCCTTTATCGTCTGTGTAACCGTTAAACATATTCTTCCCCCTAATATATATCTATTATAACACCAACAAATGTCTAAGTCAAGATATATTTTGCTTGCAAGATGGCAATAAAGAACGTATGAATAGTGTGATTTTTCCAATGCTAAATGGAGTTTGTTTGTCTTGCGATGAGAAGCAGGTTGTCGCAATCACGGATGAGACAGGACAAAAGAAACTTAAAAGTTTTAAGAAAAAAAACAAAATTATTTTTTGGCACTTGCCTTTTGTCAGGGGTTTGCAGTATTTTTTCTGTGGGCTTTTTGCGTTTTTTAATGCTTTTGTTTTGAGCTCTGATTTATCTGGGAAATCAGAGAAAGTTAAGGATACCAAAAAGTATTATGTGAAATTAGTTGTTTTGATAGTTTTTATAGCCGCGCTTGGAATAGGACTGGCAGAATTGCTTTTGGGTTATGCGACCAATAAGCTTGCTTTTTTGCTTGTTGACGAGCGTGGAAGAACCTTGGAACGAAATGCTGTTATGATGGCGCTCAAAGTTGCGCTCTTTTGCGGACTAGTATTTTCGTTACGCTTTCTGCCGGGAGTTTTGGATTTACTTCGCTTCAACAGAGCGGGAGATATTGATTCTGGCAAAAAGGCTGTGAAAAAGGATTCAAAGTTTTACTCTCTTAAAATGTGGTGGAAAGGAGATGTGGGTGTTTCAAATTTTTGCAATTTCCTGATTTTTGTTTTCCTTTCTGACTTAATTGTGATAACATTAGTTGGTGCAGGTTTTGGCATAGGGTTCAACTTCTTGTTCCATATCGCACTTTTTTTGAGTGCTATTATGGTGTGCTATGAGCTATCGCTTATTGTGGAGAATGTTAAAGAGTTGAATTTTTTGAAATGGTTGACTTTTTGGATGCTCATTGCAAAGCCAACAAGAACTCATTTTGAAACGGTGTCAATTGCAAAACAAGAGATGAGTGCGCTTCAAAAAGGAAGAGAGTTTATGGAAGATGAAAGCAAAAAATCACTTTCAGTTGTTTTGACAGAAGTTAAAAACAAGCTTGCGGTGGCGGGAGTGAATGACAAAAGTGATGCGGAATGGCTCATTGCCACTGTGCTTGGAAAAAACAGAGCAGAAATGAAACTTGTGCCATTTGTCACTGACAAGCAATATGAAGATATTATGAAAGCGACAGAAAGGCGTGCAAAGGGAGAGAGCGTTGACAACATCTTTGGCTTTACAGAATTTTATGGACTTAGGTTTGATGTCAACAAAAAAGTTCTCACACCAAGAATGGAAACCGAACTTTTGGTGGAACAAGTTTTGAAAGCAGAAAAAACTTTCAAAAAATGCACGATTCTTGACCTTGGCACTGGGTCTGGGGCAATTGCAGTTGCGGTTGCAAAAAACTGTGACGCAAAAGTTACGGCAGTTGATGTCAGCAAAATGGCACTTGCGGTGGCAGAGCAAAATGCAAAGAAAAACGGCGTTGATGTTGAATTTTTGCATTCAAATCTGTTCCAAGACTTGAAAAGAAAGCGAAAATTTGATATAATCGTCTCGAATCCACCATATATTCCAACATCAGAGATTTCAAAACTTGACAAAAATGTCAGAGAGTGCGACCCAGCACTTGCTCTTGATGGTGGGGAAGACGGACTTGATTTTTATCGAGAAATCATTTCAAAAGCTGAGAAGAGATTGAACAGCAATGGACTGATTTTCTTTGAAGTCGGGAAAGGTCAAGCTGGTGATGTGAGAAAACTTCTTAAAGAATATGGATTTGAAGAAATAAAAACAACAAAAGACTATAACAAAATTGAAAGGATTGTAAGTGGAAGGATTAGGTAAGGAAATGTTGGCAAAAACTGAGAAATCAAAGGTCAGATTTGATGAATTGACTGACCTTATTTCTCGTCCTGAAATCATTGCCGACAACAGAGAATGGAAAAAATTGGTTAAGGAAAGAAGCAATCTTGAAGAAGTTGCAAATGCGTATGTGGAACTTAAAACTTTGGTTGATGGCTATGACAGCTGTCAAGCCGATTTGAAAAGTGAAACTGATGCAGAGATGAAAGCGCTCTTCCAAGCAGAGATTGAAGACTTGAAAGAGAAGATTGCTGAGAAGGAAGAAGAAATTAAAATCTTGCTTTTGCCAAAGGATGAAAATGACGACAGCAATGCGATTATTGAAATTCGTTCTGCTGCTGGTGGGGAAGAGTCAGCACTCTTCTGTCTTGAACTTTGCAGAATGTACAGCCATTATGCAGAGAGAAAGCGTTGGAAAGTGGAATATATTGAGATGTCAGAGACTGAGATTGGCGGAATTAAGGAAGCAACTTTGCTTGTGAAGGGAAAGGGTGCTTATTCTCGTATGAAATATGAGAGTGGTGTACATAGAGTGCAGAGAGTCCCTGAAACAGAAAGCCAAGGCAGAATCCACACATCAACATCAACTGTTGCGTGCTTGCCAGAAGTTGAAGATATTGATATTGAAATTTTGGATAAAGATTTGAGAATTGATGTCTATCATTCAGGCGGTGCAGGCGGACAAAATGTCAACAAGGTTGAAACTGCAATTCGTATGACATATCTTCCACTCAACATCGTTGTTACTTGCCAAGATGAAAGGTCACAGCTTAAAAACAAAGAAAAGGCTATGGCAATCTTGAAAGCAAAAATTTATGACTATTATGAAGAAGAAAGAAACAGTCAGTATGATGCAAACAGAAAGAACCAAGTTGGCCGTGGAAACAGAAACGAAAGAATCCGCACTTACAACTATCCACAGGGTAGGGTGACTGACCACAGAACAAACTTGTCTTCTTATGATTTGGCTGGCGTTTTGAATGGGGACCTTGACGAATTTATTGATGCAATGATTTTGAAAGAAAGGACAGAAATGCTAAATAATTTACAATAAAAAGAAGAGCTTTGATGCTCTTTTTTTATTGAATTTAATTAAATAAGTTTGGCAACAAAAAAGACACCACAATTTGTGATGCCTTTATTTTTGTATATTACATATGAAGGAATGTTTTTGCTGTGTTGATGATTGTCAACATATTGCCACCAGCATTTGGGTCTGGGTCTTTTTCTCCGGCTTTCTTATCAAATACACCGAAAGCATTGAGAATCATTGGCAAGAAAATGTTGAAGAACAAAATCAAAACGATAACTACAACGATTGATACAACAATGTTGATGAGTCTCTTTTTGTTTTCGTCTCTTGCTTCTGCAGAGTCAGCTCTTGCCATTTTGATACCAACATAGAGAGCGTAGATACCACCAGCAGCACCAACGATTGCAAGAAGAACCCAAAGAACTGTTGAAAGGACATTCAAAAGACTTGATACCCATCCAAACTGTGTGCCTGCTTTGTCAACGATGTCAGGCCATCCTGAGATGCCGTCCAGTTTTCCTAACATAGCATTCAAAAAGTTCATTCTCTTTTCCTCCTCCATCTAAAATTTAGTTTCTCAAAAGTTCGAATAAATATTCTTCCTTTTTGATTACAAAAGAATAATATCATAATATAAAAAAAATTCCAAATGTTTTCGACAAAAAAATATAAAAAATTTTTAAATACTTTTTCTGCCTTTATTTATGGAATTTTTAGAAATTTTGAGAAAATAATTTTTATTTAATTTTTGAGATGAAAAAAGAAATAAAAATAATTTTAATTTGAATATTTTTTAATTAAAAATTATTGAAGAAATTGTTTGAGCCAAAGCAACGATTGCAACCAAGGTTGTTTACATTATTGTTGAAGTTGTTTGTATTTGAAAGTCCGAGTAAGAGTAAGAGCAAAATGTTTGTGTTGGTGGCAAGGTTGGTGTCATTTTGAGAGCTTAAAACCGAAATAAGAAAAACCCATAAAAATTCTTGTGTCATAATAAAATCTCCTTTTTCACAAAAAAATCTTTTTTTCTTGCAAAAGTGACAAAATTCTTTTTGCAGATTTCTCTTTGGTTTGGCAAAATATTTTTGATTGCTGGTAATGTTTATGCACCGCTCAAAAAATATGTTACAGCAAATTACATAAAGGGGTTTATATGGATAACGCAAAACTGTTGATGATTTCAGAGAGAAGCAAATATGAAGTGAGAGAACTTCTGCCGGATGAAGAATGCACAAATAAATTGGCATTGTATTTTCAGAACTTTTCTGACCAAACCAGAATCAGAATTTTGTCTGCACTTTCAATCAGAGAGCTTTGTGTAAATGACCTTGCCAAAGTTTTGGGGCAAAATCAAACAACAATCTCTCATCAGCTTAAAACGCTTAAAGACCAAGGGATGATTGACTCTCGAAGAGATGGAAAGATTTTGATTTACTTCTTGAAGTCAAACTCTGTCAATGATATGATGATGTACGCAATAAAAGATATCAGTTGACAATTTGAACAAAATTGAAGAATTCTTTTGGAAATGTCTTATAACGGAAACCTGTTTTTAAGTTATAAAAAATTAAAAAGCAACACTGTTGCCTTGACAAAGCTTAATTTTGCAAGTAAAATAAAGGCTATGAAAAAGTTGTTGTTACATTCGTGCTGTGGACCTTGTTCGACTGTTTGTATTGAGAGATTGAAAAACGATTATGATGTGACAATCTTTTATTGCAATCCAAACATAGAGCCACGAGAAGAGTATGAAAAGAGAAAACAGGAGCAAAAGAAAGTTTGTCTTCATTTTGGTATTCCTTTTGTCGATTGTGACTATGACAACGCTCTTTGGCGCAGTGCGGTGAAAGGGTTTGAAAAAGAAAGAGAAGGCGGGGCAAGGTGCGAGAAGTGCTTTTGGTTTAGACTTGAAAAAACTGCACAGTTTGCAAAAGAACACGGCTTTGATATGTTTTCAACGACGCTGACGGTAAGTCCTTACAAAAAGACTGAGACAGTCAATGCTGTCGGGAAGAAAATATCTGAAAGGGTTGAGCTTCCATTCTTGGAAGAGAGTTTCAAGAAGAAAGATGGCTATAAGCGTAGTGTTGAGATTGCAAGCGAACTTTCGCTTTACAGACAGCATTATTGCGGGTGTCTTTTTGCAAAGGCAATTCAAGACAAAGAGTTTGAAGAAAAACAGCAGAAACTGAATAAAAACTGTTAAAAACGCAGGTTTTGGGAGAAAATAGTGCCAAACTTTAATGACGAATTTATTCAATACACAAAGAAAAAAGAAAAAAAAGAGACGAAAAATATTGCTCTTTCTCTTTCTGTGCAAATAACTATTTATGTTTTATTGATTTTCTTTGCAATCTTCTTCATTTGGTACACTGCTTTCATTTCAACGCACAAATACTATGCTGTGTATGGCGCATCTATGAAAAACAACTTAAACAGTTCGCTTAAACTTGATGACGGAACTAACTCGGAAGATGCGGTTTATGTGGATTGCATTTCAAAAATTAAGGTTTTCGATGTCATTGTTGCAAAGAAAAAACCAGAAGATGTGGTTAAGCGTGTTATGGCTGTGGGAGAAGATTATGTTTCAATTGCACTTCACACAGACGAGTATGGGGTTACAAATTTGTATTATTATCGTATCGCAAAAGGTACAGACCTTAAAAATTTCAATGACGAAGATGCAAGGCTTGATGAAAGCAAGGGCTTGAATGGATATTCAATATACAGTTATGAAAACTGGACTGGAAGAAAAGATTTGTCCACTTTTGTCTCTTCAAATATGGAAGATGTAAGTGAGCTCTGCAAAACGTTTTATGAAAGAGATTTCTTCTTGAAGTTTTTGGATGGAAACCTTGACAAAATTCAAAGTGGTAGTGATGATTTCTTTATTTCAAACAGTGGTATGGTCTATGTTAAAGTACCAAAGGGAAAATATTTCTGTATGGGTGACAACCGTGGATATAGCGAAGATTCAAGGCATAACGGATTTTTTGACAAGTCCCAGATTGTTGGAAGAGTGGAAATTGTTGTGAAAAACCATAATTTTGGAAAGAGAGTTTTGCAAGTGATTAAATACTACTTCTCAGAGATTGAAAAGTTCTTTGCAAGATAAAGGTGATTTTTGTGTTTTGTCTTCAAATCGTTTGGTAATTTGGGCGTTTTATGTTATTATTGAAACAGCATTATGAATGCAAGACAATAAATTTTAAGGAGATATTATGAACAAAGGTGAATTCGTTAAAGCAGTTGCCGAAAAAGCAAATTGCACACAAAAGGATGCAGGGATTGTTTTTGATGCAGTTGTTGACACAATCGTAAGCGTTTTGAAGAGTGGAGAAAAAATTCAAATCCCAGGATTTGGTTCTTTCGAACTTTCTAAGAAAGCTGCAACTACAAAAATTAACCCATTGACAAAGGAAACTGTTAAGGTTGCTGCTTGCAAAGTGCCTAAATTCAAATTTGGAAAAAGTTTCAAAGCCGTTTTCAATGACTAAGAAATTAAAAAAAGAAAGAACTGTCAGATTGGCAGTTCTTTTTCTATATCAATGATGACATAACCTTGTGGCATTGAGCAAACTGGACAGGTTTTGAAAGCATCTTTCGAAATCTCTACAAAACCGCAAGTTGAGCATTTCCACTCGGTTGGTTTTTCACGTTTATAAAGGCGATTCTGTTTGTAAAGTTTTGCAAGGTAAGCCAAAATTTGTGCGTGAGATGACTCAATCTTTGCGATTGCTTCAAAAGAGCGGGCGATGTCAGTGAAACCTTCGTCTCTTGCAATTCTGGCAAAAGAAGGATAGATGTTCTCTGCTTCGGAAGTCTCGTTTTTGCTCTCTTCCAAAAGGCTTGTGGCAAGTTCTGGCATCTCAAAAGGGAAACCCGCTTCAATTGGGATATTTCTGACATTCCCTTTGCTGTTTTGCAAAATGTAATCATAAAATACCTTTGCGTGTGCCATCTCGTTCTTTGCCAAAGTTTTCATCGTGTCAGAGAGAAACTGCATCTGATTTTGCAGGGCAAGTTTTGACATAAATTGGTATCTTGCACCAGCTTGACACTCTGCGGCAAACGACCTTGCCAAGTTTGTTTTTGTTGTGCTTTCATTAAAATCCATAAAAACTCCTTTATTTGTGGGCGCTCAGCATTACTTTGCTTGAACCTAGCGTTAAATAACTATTGCCCAATTTTATATTGTTAAACATTTGCATTTTTTTTGGTTTTTGTTTAGAATATAGGTATATAAGGAGAGAAAATGTTTCTTGGTGATAGGGGGACTCCCAATAAATACGCAACTAAAAGATTTAACTACGATATCTTGATTGACAATGAAAAGATGACTCTTTCCAAGATTTCAAAAAACCTTGGATTCTATTCAATTATTTACAAAGGAAAGCTTAAAAAGATGGAAACCGTTTATGACACGGACAAAAATCTTTTGACTGGCGCCGGACTTATGATTAGAAAAATCAATCTTAAAGAAAGAACTTATTTCTCACTCATCAGAGTCAGTGATGTAAATCAAGTAAGCAATCGTGAAAAGAAGGCGTTTTTGGGAGAGTGCGAGCCTAAGGATGTTCCAAGCGACTTCCCAGTTCAAATTGCAGATGCAATCAAAAATGCTTTCAACAACCTTTTTGCAATCAATGTTGTGGACATCGTTAAACACTCCACTGCATACATCGTGACAGAGATAACTGGCAACTTATACAAAATCGTCAGCGGGACTGGCTATGAAGTTGAAATGTCTTTTGAAACTTGGAAAGTTAAAGATGCGAGAACAGGCAAGAAAGCAAAGGTTAAAAACTTCTCTCTTGACTTTGAGTTAAGTCCAAACTATGAAAAAGAAAGAGAACATATTTTGCATATTGTTGACAGATATTGCAAAGAACTTGTGCCACTCAACAAAAACCGTTTTGAAATTGCGGAAGTTGCCGTAAGACCAAGAGTTCCATCTGGAAACAGACCAGCACAGGTTGATGAAAACGGAGAGCCAATTGCTGCTCCTGTGGACAACAAGGGCAAGAAGAAAAAGGATAAAAAAGAAAAAAAGAAGGGCTGATAGCCCTTTTTTCTTTGAATTTAAAATTTGTGGAAGGCAGATTTATTTATTTTGGTTTTGCTGTGAGATTTTCAATCATATACATACTTTGTGAAAAAGAAGAATGTGAACAAGAAGTATCTTGATTTCAAAACAAAATTTTTTTATGGCACAGGAAACCTTGGCTATGGCTCTATGGGACAAACTGTGTCAAGTTTTATTATGTTTTTTGGGACAAGTGTGCTTGGTCTTCCAGGGTTTCTGGTGGGAATCACTATTGCAATCACATCGCTGTGGGACGGGCTTTCTGACCCGCTCATCGGCTTTCTTTCTGACAGAACAAGAAGCAAATTTTTTGGCAGGCGTCTTGGGCATATGCTCTTTGCAACTTTTGCGCTTGCAGTAAACAACATTCTTTTGTGGTGCTGTCCTTTTTCAAACAACAACGCACTTGTGATGGTGTGGATTTTGGTGTTTTTGCTGTTGCAAGAGACTTTCAACACTTTCTTTGCAACGCCATACTCAGCGCTTTGTATTGACATTGCACCTGACTACAACGACCAAACAAAAGCACAAAGCGTCAAAACTGTGTTCAGCATTTTGGGGATGATTTTACCAAGTGTTTTGATGTATCTTTTTATGCCAGCAGGAAGCAACCAATTTTCCCAGAAAGGCTATATCTACATCGCTGTCGTAAACTCTGCGATTGTGCTTGTATGTGGACTTGCCACAGTGTTTGGGTGTTTGAAAAGAGTCCGCTCTATGCCACATTATGACGAAGGCTTGAAGGAAGAAAAGAAAGAAAAAGGCAAAAAGGGTGCAAAATTTTCTCAGATTCTTGCTGGCTATGCCGACACTTTCAAGAAAAAAGATTTCCGAATTGTGATGCTTGGGTATTCAGTTTGTCTTATTGCAATGGTCTTTATTTCATCGGTGGGGATGCACCTTTTCACTTTCTGTTATCATTTTTCAAGCACACAAATTTCAATATTGATGATTTGCCTTTTTGGCGGAGCAATCGCTTCACAACTTATCTGGGTGAATGTTGTAAAAAAATACGATAAAAAGCAGACGCTGATTTTTGCGCTGTCTGTAATTCTGTTTGGAATAGCTCTCGTCAGTGTGACATTCTTGTTTAGACTTTATTGCACCGTAGACTTCATCTTTTGGTTTGTTGCGCCAAGTCTTTTCACTTGCGGAATCGGTGCAGGGGCGCTTTACTCTTTGCCACACTCAATGTATGCAGATGTTGTGACAATGGAACAATACAAAACTGGTGAAAACAACGCAGGAAGATACACGGGTTACTACACTTTCACTTACAACTTCTCAAACTCAATCGCACTTCTTTTTATTGGACTGCTTTTGGATATTGTCAAATTTGACTCTTCAAAGTCCGTTCAATCCTTGGCAGTGCAAGCAGGTCTTGGCAGAATTGTCTTCTTTGGCAGTGCAATCGCTCTCACTTGTGCAATCTTCATCTTCTCAAAATACAGCATAAAAAGAGCGGATGTTTTGAAAGTTCAGATTGAAGCAAATGAGAAAACATCCACCAAGACTGATTTGAAGAAGAACAAATTAGTTAAAAAATAGAATAATAAATAATGAAATACACACAATACGACTATGAAAAAGAAATTGAAGATTTTTATAGTTATGTCATTTGTTGCGCTCTCGCTTATGAGTTTTGGATGCGGAAAGAAAGAAGTCGAAAGTGCAAAAATTACTCGTGATGACGCAAGAGTTGGCGGAACGCTCAGCTTTGTTTACAACAAGGACACTAGAAAGGTTAAACTAGGTGGAGATGGTGAAGTTGTGCAATATTCGGATGCAAACGACACACTCGGTTTTGATGAAGGTTGCAGAATTGGACTTAAAATCACCGCACCAGACACTGCATTGAATTTGGAAACTGCTTCACTTAAAATGAACGATGTCAGATATTCAATGGGCAATTTTCTTGAAAAAATCAACGGTGAGCCACAAAGATTTTTCACAATTTACCCAGAAGTCTCAAAAGAAGACAACACGATTGAACTTTCCATCGTTTGGGGAGAAAAAATAAAGAAACAAGATTATAAGATTGAAATTGCCAAAGGAACAAAGTTTATGGACAAGGACGGAAACATCAAATAATAATTTTTGGCGAATGAAATAGTTCTTTCATATAAAAGATTGTATGAAATTTCGTGATTTTGAAAATTGGCTAAAAAAAGGTGATTTAAAGACTTTCTCTCTTGGAAAGACAACTCTTGGCAAACAAGTGCTTGCGTGTCATATAGGGCAAGAAAATGGTGCACAAATTGTTGTGCAGGCAGGTATTCACGCAAGAGAATATGTGACAAGCCTTTTGGCTGTGGAACAGGCAACTAGACTTCAAAAGCAACCACTTGCTTTTGGGGTTTATTTTGTTTTATGTGCAAATCCTGACGGAGTGGCGGTTGTGCTTGATGGCTTTTCAGCACTGCCAGACAGGCAAAGAGAATTTTGTGAAAGCAAGAATTATGAACATCAATTATTTAAGGCGAATGCAAATTTGGTGGATTTAAACACAAATTTTGATGCACTTTGGGGACAGGGAAAATCAAATCTAAAATTGCCGCACTTTGAAAATTTTGTGGGTGAGCGTGCAGAAAGTGAAGCGGAGACGAGAATTTTGACAAGATTTACAAAAATTGTCAGACCGAAACTGACGCTTTCTTATCACACAAAAGGCGAAGTGATTTATTATGGTTTTGACACGCAAAGCGAAGTATCATTGCAAAGAGATGAAAAAATCGGCTTGGCACTGTCAGCACATCTTGGCTATGATTTGCAGAGAAGCTTCTTCTCTTGCGGGGGATACAAAGATTGGGTTTGTGACAAGTTGGATGTTCCATCATACACTATTGAGTTTGGAAACGATGGCCTTACTCATCCACTGACAGAAGAAAACTTACCGGAACTGCTCAACCGTACCGAGAATATGTTTGATTGTGCTGGCGAGTTTATAGTACAAAAATAAGCAAGAAAAATTTCTTGCTTTTTTATTGACATTGTTAAATTAGTATGATATTATGTAATTACGTAAAAACGTAATAAAGGGAGAAATGTTTATGAAACTTAAAGAATTGGAAGAAAGATTGCTGGCACTTGAAGCAAAGGTGAATTCAACTGAAAAAAGTGGAGAAAACAGAATTAGACCAAGTGGAAATGATACTTTTGTAAGACAAAACACAATTCATCCATCAGAAGTGGAAGTTGGCAGATTGGCTTACGTTGGGAATTTTGTAAGTAAAGATGGACACACATCTTCTCGATTTGGTGCGGACAGAAATTCAATCCAATCGGTTTTGGATGTGGTTGATGTTGACCAAATGGCAAATGTTATGTCAGCTTTTGCAAACGCCGACAGACTGGCGATTTTAAGGAGTTTATTAAACGAGCAAATGACTGCAACAGAGCTTATGGAAAGATTTAAATTTTCCACAACTGGAAAACTTTACAATCATCTTTCAAAACTTGAAGATTTGGGGTTGATTTCTAAGGCCGGTTCGGTTTATCGTGTGCAGGGCAGGGCGGTTTCCAGCACAATTTTGCTTTTCCAAGCATTTGCAAACATTATGAGAGAGATGAAATAGATGAATAAAAAAAGGCAACCACAATTGGTTGTCTTTTTATTTATGTTTTATTTTTTGCCTTCATCCTTTTTTTCGTCTATTTTCCCAGTTCTGCCCGACATTTGCTCATAAAAGTCCGCAGTTGGATTCAAAAGAATTTCTTCAAGTCGTTTTTTTGCCCTTTCTGAAATCTTTGCATCTCTTATTTGCATTTCTTCAATTGATTCCTTTTGAAGTTTTTGCCAAAAATCGGCAAGTTTTTCTTCATCATTTTCAATTGATTTGTAGTATTCATTATCTGCAATCACTTGTTCAAGTGGCTTGTAGTTTGGGTCAGGGATTCCATTTCTTGACATCTCTCTTCCATATTTGTCTCTGACAATGCCAAACTTTTCATCAAGTTTTTGTGGGTTTGTTTTCATCAACTTTATATCTTCAATCACTTCTGCATTGATTCCATTGAAATTGATTGCTTTTTTAAATTTTTCAAGTTCTTCTTCCAGTTTCTCTCTGTACACAATTGTTCCGATATAATCACTGTGTTTTATTGCGTACTCAATTTGTGGGAGAACGGCAGGAAGAATAAATTTTTCTTCTTCAAAGTCGCTTGCAATAATCTCTTTTATAATTGGAGACTCCATAAGCTCTTTTTTCTCAAAGACTTTGTTGATTTTAGGTTTTTCAATTTTGAAATAGAAATTTTTCTCATATACAAGACCAATAGATGGGTCAACAATCCAAGTCTTTCCACCGCCAAACTCTTTTGTTTCAACGATGGCGTGTTCGGCAAATTCTTCCCCAGCAGTGATTCTTAATTGTTCGATGTCGGCGTGAATTACTTTGGCATCGTTGAAAGCAAGTTGCATAAGTCTTGCTCTGTCATAGCAATATCCATTGCACAAATCAATTGTGAAGAGCATTATTGATGCCGGTATGGCACTGTAATGAAATGGTCTTAAAGCGTCAAAAAGTTCGTCTATGTATGGAAAAACCAGCTTATGTTTCAATCCATATACAGTCATTGCCCATATTTTATCTACTTTTTTCTTTTGGGCTTTTGTTAATTCTTTTGTTGATTGTGTTGTCATATAAGGATTATAACATTAATGATTTGATTTTTCAATACTCAATTTTTAATATAATGGTGAATAGACGAAAAAAAAGAAAGCCTAAATGGCTTTCAGGTGTTGGTGACCCCGACGGGAATTATGGCGTGTAATGAGCGGGTGAGAACCCGTGATGACAAGGAACGCGAACTTGCTTGCAAGAGTGAGCGTGACGAAGTCAACTGGGTTTGAATGTGAGCAGAGCGAACAAGATTGCGAAAGCAATCTCTGTCGGGGAATAAAAAAAACTTGCTGATGCAAGTTATTTTGGTGACCCCGACGGGATTCGAACCCATGATACCGCCGTGAAAGGGCGGTGTCTTAACCGCTTGACCACGGGGCCACAAAATTGACACGATGTAAGTTTAATATATATTGTCTCTTTTTGTCAAGTGTTTTTTGGAAATAATTAATAAATTTTATTCTTAAATAATTATCTACTTTATATTAGGCATTGTATAAAATACCTTTTTTATAAACACCCTTTTGATATGATGATTATCAAGGAGAGAGTTTTATGGATATGGTGCAAGCTGTTGCGAAAAGAACGATTGAATTATTAAACAAAACAGGAAAATCTCAATATAGGTTAATCAAGGAGACTTGTTTAGAGAAAAGTACTATTCAGTCAATTTTTAAACATAAAACAAAAGATATTAGACTTTCAACTGTTTTTCTAATTGCTCAAAGCTTTGGAATGACTTTGACAGAATTTTTTGATGTCCCATATTTCAAGGATGAGTTTATAGATGTATGAAAACTGAAATGGAATTTAGAGATATATTAAAAGATATTATGGTTGACAGAAACTTGAATCAATCACAAGTTGCTAAGCTTGTGGGAATTAAAGCAAGCCAAGTTTCAGAATGGATGCACGGGAAATGTAATCCTAGTTATGATATGCTTAAAATCTTGTGTAAGGCACTTGATATTTCAGGTGACGAAATTTTATTGTTGAAATAAATAAAGTTATGGTGTGAATTTTGTATAATTTAATAGATGAACACTATGGAGAAAAAAATGAGCTTTGGACAGAAGATGAAAAAGTTTTTCGGGAAAGTAGGGAGAGTGTTTGAGAATTTGGTCTTTCCAACAGATATGAAATGTCTGTTTTGTGAAAATGATGTTCCGGACTTTGAACACAAACCTTATTGTGATGAATGTGAAAAGGTGATTGAGTTTAACAACAAGAATCGTTGTTTGATTTGCAGTGAGCCAATCGATAATGAAGCAATGGTTTGTGATTTCTGTCAGAAGAACAAAAGAAATTTTAAGAAAGCAATCTGTCCATTTGTTTATTCTGGAAAAGTTAGAAATTCTATTCTTGGTTATAAAGATTCCAACAAGAGATATTTGGCAAAGACTTATGCTCGTTTCATTGCCGAAGATTTGAAAAGAGAAGAAGTTGTTGTCACTCGTTTGACTTATGTTCCGCTGTCAGATAAGAAGAAGAGAAAGCGTGGTTTCGACCAAGCTGAACTCTTGGCGAAAGAACTTGCAAAGCTTATTGATGTTGAAGCGGAGAAGATGTTTGTCAGAGTGGTTGATGGCAAAACTCAAAAGTTTTCTTCTTTCAAAGAAAGATATGAAAATATCAAAGGCGTTTATAAATTGACAGATGTTAAGCTTGATAAGAATGACACAGTTTTGATTGTTGATGATGTAATCACAACAGGTGCAACTATGAATTACTGTGCTGGGCTTCTTGTTAAGAAAGTGAATGCGGTTTATGCTGCTGCAATTGCAAGAAATAAATTCAGAGCTGAGAGCTCTCTTTAATGGACTCGTAGTCCTTTCTAATGGGGCTTGTAGCCCTTTTTCTTGGTCATAAATTATAATAAAAAAAGGGTTACAGACCCTTTTTTAATATTTCATATCCTTCTCTTGTGTCTTTGACTTCATAGCCAAGTTCTGAAATCTCGGCTCTTAAAGAATCTGCAAGGGCGAAGTCTCTATCTTTCTTTGCTTGCCAGCGCTTTTCGCACAATTCCTTAACTTTTGCTGGGACATCACTTGATGCTTTGTTTTCAACAAATGCAATGTATTCTTTTGGTTCTGATTTGAAAAGTCCAAGCAGGTTGTAAGTTTTGACAACACCATTTAAAGTTGCAATTACGCTTGCATCTTTTTTTGCAACCTTTTCTTTTGCAGTTTTGAAAATACCAAAAAGGTAAGAGATTGCTTTTGCAGTGTTTAAGTCGTCTCTCATTGCATTATCAAAATTTTCACCAACTGATTTTTCTGAGCCTGAAAGCTCTCCAAAGGTTTCTATTGCAGACTGCAAAATTTTGTAAAAGCCTAACAAGTGCTTTTCGGCGTCAGAGAACAGATTGTCTGTGATGTTTATATCTGTGTGGTAAGAATTTTGAAGAAGTGCAAATTTGATTGCTTCAATGTGATATTGTTTTCTCAAATCACTCATAAGAAGTGAGTTTCCAAGACTTTTGCTCATCTTTTGTCCGTTTACACGAATAAGCCCGTTGTGTACCCAATATTTTGCAAAAGGTTTTTCTGTCAAGCTTTCAGATTGTGCGATTTCGTTTTCGTGATGTGGGAAAAGCAGGTCTCTACCGCCACCGTGAATATCCAGCTGGTCACCAAAGGTTGCATAGTTCATAACAGAACATTCGATATGCCAGCCTGGTCTTCCTTTTCCCCAAGGGGACTGCCAGAAAGGCTCGCCTTCTTTTGCGGATTTCCAAAGTGCAAAATCAAGTGGAGCGCGCTTATCTTCATCGTTTTCAACTCTTACGCCGTCAAGAGCGTCTTCTGTGCTTCTGCCAGAAAGTTTTCCATAGCCTTTGAAAGTTTCAACAGAAAAATAAACATCGCCTTTTGGGGTGGAATATGCGTGCCCCTTTTCAATAAGCTTTGAAATGAAGTCAATCATATTGTCAATGTTTTTGGTTGCATAGAGCCAAATGTTTGGCTCGCCAATTTGAAACGCTTTCATTTCACTGTTTATGTTTGCAATCATTTTTTCTGCATATTTGTTTGCAGGAATATTGAGTTCATTTGACTTTGCGATGATTTTGTCGTCAACATCAGTATAGTTTCTTGCGTAGGTGACATTGAAGCCTTCCTTTTCCAAGAACTTTCTCATTATGTCATAGATAAGAGCTTGATAAAGGTGACCGATATGTGCTTCTGCCGATGGAGTGATTCCGCAGGCATACATTTTTACATTATTTTTATCGAGTGGAGTGAAAACTTCTTTTCTTCTTGTAAGCGAATTATAAAATTTAACCATAAACAAATTCTCCAATATGAGTTTTATATCTTTTTGTTAAGATATATGGAAAGAATATCCAAAGCGTGTTCGATTTCGGTGTTTCTTTCGTCAAAATTGCTGTCAAGTG
>CAZIPJ010000010.1:0-34084 GCA_964541365.1 uncultured Lachnospiraceae bacterium | reverse complement strand
TCGAACTCTTGCCCTCCAGAGCCACAATCTGGCGTTCTAACAACTGAACTAAGACCACCACATCAAACTTGTTAAGCCGTATTGTAGCAACAAGTGTGGTGCTCCCGGAAGGATTCGAACCTTCGACCTTTGCCTTAGAAGGGCACTGCTCTATCCAGCTGAGCTATGGAAGCAAATGGAGCAGGTGAAGGGAATCGGACCCTCGCAACCAGCTTGGAAGGCTAGTGTTCTACCACTGAACTACACCTGCAAATGCTCTAACAGTTTATCACGATGTGCGAAGATTGTCAAGAAAAATTTAAAAAAAACAAATTATGTTTAAAGAAATATTTACTGCTGCAAATTATTTTGAATAAATTCCGAGCTTTCCTGAGAGAAAAAGCACATAACCTTTGTTATGTGCTTTTTTTATTTCTCTCTATCAAGAAGTGATACATCAAGGTTGAGACTCAAAGTTTCTTTTGTTGGGGTATTTCCAACTTCCTTGCAAAAGCTTTCGCAATGCTTCACCATTTTTTTGTATT
Source organism: uncultured Lachnospiraceae bacterium (assembly GCA_964541365.1). Taxonomy (GTDB): domain Bacteria; phylum Bacillota; class Clostridia; order Christensenellales; family UBA1242; genus Caccovivens. The sequence goes on along the minus strand of CAZIPJ010000010.1, from coordinate 33,560 downwards.
CTTGGGCATTTCCTGTTTGCAGTGCGATGCCATATATTTTTCTGCCATTCTGTGAATCTCTTAGTCCAGCTGCGTTTGTTTTTATTCCTAAAACAAAGCCCTTATGCTCTATGTTGATTTCAAAATCTTCTGCAATTACACCGAGATTGAGAACAAGGTCAGGATTGAAAGAAACTGCTTCCCAGTGTGCGGTGTCATCCAAGAAAGTTGGAAGTGTCAAAATACCCATAGAGTCTGCGCTTTCAAGCACAGGGTCGTTTTTGGGAACATAGAGTTTTGATGATGTAAATTTGGATTTCACACTATGGTCAACCACGACTTCAACACCATTTTGTTGTAAAAGCTCCGACAAAGTCTTTCCCGTTTTTTTAATTTTAGCAGGAGATTGAAGAGCAGCAACTATGTCTTGTACACCGTAATCGTGTCCAATCTCGTGTGAAACAATTGCGTTTGTTTGACATAAATACAATCTTTTTGGTTTGCCGTTTTTGAGAAAAATAATTCCACCATTAAATCTTGGACTTATTGAAGCATCAAGTTTTCCAGTTATGCTGTTAATCATTTGATAATTCCCGACAAGATTTGGGCAGAGAATGACTTTGTCGTAGGCGAGAGAGTGCGTTTCTTCATTGAGATAATCTTCCACAAATGGGTCAACTGATTGAGAAGGTTTGTGGTCGTTCCAAAGGTCAATTGTTTTGATTGGTGTCATTTTTGTCTCCTTTCCTTTATTTTAACATATTAAAATTTCGTTTTCAATAGTTTTTTGGAAAAATTCTTATAGACAAAATTTTGATGTCTTTAACATTGCTAAAAGAAAAATATTCAAAATAGTGAAATAAAAGTGCTTTAAGCATTTTTCTTTTTTGTTTTGATACTGTATAATAAATATATATAGGGGGCAATTATGAAAACAAATTTGTGGGAAAGTTATGCTGGCGAAAAGAGAAAGAGCGTTGAAGATTTTTGTACAGGTTACAAAGAATTTTTGAGCAGTTGCAAAACTGAAAGAGAATGCGTTAGATACGCAGTGAAAGAAGCTGAAAAGAATGGTTTTAAAAATTTGAGAACTTTGCTTGAAAAGGGAAAGAAACTTAAAGCAGGCGACAAGGTCTATGCTGTTAATATGGACAAAAATGTTATGCTTTGCGTGATTGGAAAAGAGCCTTTTGAAAAAGGTGTCAACATCGTTGGGGCACACATTGACTCTCCAAGGCTTGACCTTAAAGCAAAACCACTCTATGAAAGTCAAGGATTTTGTATGCTTGACACTCATTATTATGGTGGAATCAAAAAATATCAATGGCTTGCTCAACCACTTGCTTTGCACGGTGTTGTGTTTAAAAAGGACGGTGCACAAATTGATGTTGTTTGCGGAGAAGGAGATGACCCAGTTTTTGCTGTTTCTGACCTTTTGCCACACCTTGACAGAAATGCTACGCCAAAAGATGTTAAAGGTGAAGATTTGAATCTTTTGGGCGGAAATATTGGCGATTCAAAAGCTGAAAAAGATAGATTTAAAACTGCAATATTGAACATTTTGAAAACAAAAAACATCACAGAAGACGACTTTTTCTCTGCGGAAATTGAAGTTGTGCCAGCTGGAAAGGCTCGTGACTGCGGACTTGATGCAAGTATGATTATTGGTTACGGACACGATGACAAGGTTTGTGCTTACACTGGGCTTAGAGCACTTCTTGAAACAAAGAACCCACAGTACACAGTTTGCAATCTTCTTGTTGATAAAGAAGAGATTGGAAGCGTTGGTGCAACAGGTATGGAGAGTAAGTTCTTTGAAAACACTATTGCTGAGATTATGAATCTTTGTGGACATTACAACGAACTCGCACTTCGCAGAGCCTTGACAAATTCCAACACTCTTTCAAGCGATGTAACTGCTGCGGTTGACCCAACTTATACAAGCGCATACAATGTTGAAACCGACGCGCATTTTGCAAAGGGAATCAGTTTCAACAAGTTTACTGGGGCACGTGGTAAGTCTGGCGCAAATGATGCAAATCCAGAGTTTATCGCAAAACTTAGAAAATGTCTTGATGATGCAAAGGTTGTATATCAAGCAACTGAAATGGGAAAAGTTGACCAAGGCGGTGGCGGAACAATCGCATACATTATGGCAAAATATGGAATGAATGTTATTGATGCTGGTGTGCCAGTGCTTAATATGCACGCTCCTTGGGAAATTGTCAGCAAGGTTGATGTCTACGAAACATTCAGAGCGTATAAAGCTTTCTATGAAATGAAAGCATAAGATAAGAAAAAAAAGGAGAGTTTTCGCTCTTCTTTTTTTAATCAGCTTGGATATAACATAAAATCATTCAAATTCAAAAAGAAATCATCACTAGTGTTGCTTTGCTTGAAAAAAGATAAAAAGTGTGATAATATCTTTGATATGCGGATATGGTGGAATGGCAGACACGCTGGATTTAGGTTCCAGTCCGAAAGGGTGCAGGTTCAACTCCTGTTATCCGCACCAAATACATTAATCAAAAATATTTTATGGGACATTATTTCAAACCAAGGGCTGTGGTGGTGCGGGTGAGTGTGGCGGATGCGACGGGTTCGGCTTTCTTTGCTCCATCAGAAAGGATTTGTTTGAGTAAGCTTTCATTATTAAATTTTTTGTATTTTGTTTGGATATCAGAAAGGAGAGTTGCCACAACGCTGGCAACTTCTTTTTTAAACTCTCCATAGCCTTTTCCTATAAATCGGTTTTCAATGCTTTCAAAACTTTCGTCAGTGATTTTTGACAAGATGCTCATCAAGTTTGAAATCCCTGGTTGATTTTCTTCATCAAAGTGAACTTTGTTTAGGCTGTCTGTTTTTGCTGACATAATCTTCTTTTTTGCAACTTCAATATCATCAAGAAGGAAGATTGTACCTTTATTGTCACCACTGTCTGACTTGTTCATTTTTTCAAGTGGATTTTGAAGATTTAGCACTTTGTTTGCGACTGGTGCAACATACACATCTGGCATATTGAAGACCTGTCCATATCTTTTATTGAATCTCTCTGCTAGGTCACGAGTCAGTTCCACGTGCTGTTGTTGGTCTTTTCCAACTGGCACAATTGCAGTGTTGTAAAGCAAGATGTCTGCTACCATAAGTGTTGGATAGACAAAAAGTCCTGTGTCCACGCCTTCTTTGCCGGATGTCTGTGACTTATATTTAAACTGCGTCATACGTGAAAGTTCTCCCATTTTTGTTTGGAAGGTCATAATAAAGCCAAGTGTGCCGTGTTGCAACACATCGCTCTGTTTGAAGATTGTTGTTACATCAGGATTAACTCCGCAAGCCAGATACATTGCTACGCAATTTTGAACTGCGTTTTTCAATTTTTCGGGTGGGATATAACTTGTGATTGCGTGCAAGTCCGCAATAAAAATGTAACTTTCGTAGGTTCCTTGTCTATCCACAAAATTTTTGATTGCTCCAAGATAATTTCCGAGTGTCAGGTTTCCGCTTGGTCGTACGCCTGTAAGCATAACTTTTTTCATAATAAATTCTCCTTAAAAATTAAAATTGCCCGTTGTAGTTTTTCTTACAAAACATACCAACGGGCTTTTTGATTTATTATGAAAATGCCAAATCATCTATATGTTTTGTGACGCATCAAAAAGCACTCACAAAACACTGGTTTTTGCGAATGCGAAATTAAGAACGCCACCAAATAAATGAAATGAACATTGTTTTCTCCTTTTAACATTTTTATTTTAAGACGACAAACTCAATTTGTCAACAGTTTTTTACTGTAAATTTTTCACTTTTAATTAAGTGGACAAATTATAAACTTGTTTAGAAATATTGTTATGCAATAAAAATTGTAAATTTCAACCATAAATAAAGTAATTCAACTGAAAGTTGAGCAAAATATATATCATAATTTGAGTTTGCGTGATATAATGAGTGCATAGGGGGATTTCCAAAAGTGAGAAAGTATGGACAGGTGCTTGCAAAACTGCGTAAAGAACGCAATATGACTCAGCAAGAACTTGGCAAGAGATTGAATATTTCTTATCAAGCAGTTTCCAAATGGGAGAACGATTTGTCTCAACCAGACCTAAACACGCTCCATAATATGGCCGAAATTTTTGGCATTTCTTTTGCTGAGCTTATTCAGTTGCTTGAAGGGGATACTCAAACAAATTCAGAAGCAAAGAAAGAAGAACTACATAAAGAAGTTGAAAAAACTGCGGATTTTAGAAGTTCGTTAAAGAAATGGTTTTGGGGCTATGTTTGTGGTGGACTGGGAGCACTTATTTTGATTTTTGCACTAATTGTTGGGTTGGTCCCAATAGCTTTGTCAGGCAGTGCTGTCTATAAAAAGGTGGAGTCATCAGTTTTCTCAATTGTTACAAGTGATGGTAATTCTGGTACAGGATTTTTCATCGACGGAAAAGGTACTGCTGTGACAAACTATTCTTTACTTAAATATTACAAGAATGCTGTCGTAACTCTTTCAGATAAAAAGTGTTACAATATCTCAAAAATTGTTGGCTTTGACGAAGAAAAGGGAATCGTGATTTTCAAAGTAGACAAAAAGAAGACAAAGCCTATAAGATTTGCAAATTCAAACAGAGTGAAATTGGACGATGAAATTTATTCTGTTGGTTACACTTCATCGTCACCCAAGAGTTTTTTAAGTGAAGGCTTTGTTTTGGAAAAATCAATTTCTGGCAACAGGCAGTCATATTTTCAAATTAGCAGTGATTTGGTGAGCATCAAGAGTGGTTGGGCAGTACTGAATAAAAGTGGAAAACTTATCGGAATCACAACAAAAAAAGATTCATTATTTAATACTGTTCTTCCAAGCAACAGCATTAAAAGCATTAAGAAAAACAAAAATTTAACTTTGGAAGAATTTTATGAATATGGCAGACCACATAATGTGAGTTTCTATGCAAATGAAGAATGTGTTAGAACTTTAAATGTTGACTACGCAAAATGTGTGGACGAATTCGACTTTCAAATTGAAGGTTATACCTTTGAAAATTGGTATGCTGATGAAGATTTCAAAAAGTTGTTTAATTTTTCAAAACCTATCAAAAGCAATACAAAAGTGTATGCGAAGTTGATACCTTTCCAATTTAATGTAACTTTTGTCCCAAACGGTGGGCAATTGAATTCTGCTTCAAAAGTTAAGGTTAATTACGATGAAAATGTTACTCTGCCAGTGCCCGAATACACGGGTTATAGCCTTGTTGGTTGGTTTGATGAAGACAACAACAAAATTGAAGATGGGGCTTGGAAGAAGCTTCAAGATTGCACCTTAACTGCTGAGTGGGAAGTTGCAAATTATTCTGTTGAGTATGAATACTTTGGTGCAAAACCTGTCAACAATGTGACTGAGTACACTTATTTTTCTCCAACTATCACGCTACTTCCTGCATCTAAGACTGGATACGACTTTGATGGTTGGTACACAGACGCAAGCTTTTCAAACAAAATTGAAGAAATTAAAGCAAATTCAGTTGGCGATTTGAAACTTTATGCAAAATTTACTCCACACACCATTTTAATTACTTTTTCAGTGGATGAAGGGGAGAGTGTGGAAATTTCACAAATGAGTGTGGAATTTGACAGCGAAATTGTTTTGCCGAATGCAACTCGTGATGGGTATACATTGAAACAGTGGCAGGGGCAGGCAAATGGATATAATATTTGGCGCGATTATGGCAAACCAATTGTGTGGAATTTTGATTATGATGTGGTTTTGAAACCAATTTGGACGGCAAACAAATATAATATTTATCTTCAAGATTATGTTGTTGGAAAAGAAATAACGGTTACTTTTGAGACATTTGGCGCTGCAACTATTGCTCCACAAGTTGTGACAAAAGACAATCAACTCACTTATCCAAAGAGAATTCCAAAAAAAGCTGGTTATTTGTTTACGGGTTGGTATTTGGACGAAGAATGCACAGAGCTTTATGATTTTAATGCCAAAATGACAGAAGATTTCACTCTGTATGCTGGCTTTACACTGGGAGATAATGTTCCGTTTATGTGCAGTTATGAAATGTACTCTGATTCTGTGGGCAGTTATAGTTCTCCAATTAACCATCCAAACCATTCTCATATTTTGCAACTTAGTGCGAATCAAAAAAGTGTAAGTAATGTTTTCTATGCCTTGGCAGACGGAGAACTTGAAGTATCTGTCTCTAAATATGGGTATGGAAATTCGTGTGAAGCATATAAATATGAAATTTTTGATGAAGAAACAGGTGAGTTGCTCACGACAATAAACGGAAAAGAAAACTATACTTGGAGTGGTACGGTCAATGTTGTCGCAGGACACTTGTATAGATTGACTTTGACTTGTTTGGATGGATATAGGTATAGTAACAATTACAAAGTCGGAGCAGTTTTCCCTGTGCCACAACCAATCAAGTTGGTGAGTGAAGATGATAAAGTTGTAAAGAAAGTTGAAGTGACCTATGACAAGAGTTTTGTTTTGCCTTATGGTGATGAGACAAACAAGAAAGCTTATTATTGTTATGTTGGCGGAGAGAAGGTTTATTTGACAGATGCCAATGGAAAAAGTTTGTCAAATTATGCTTTTGCCCAAGATATCAAAGTTTATATGGAAGATGAAGATTCAACAATAACCTATGTGCTCAACGGTGGAACAAACAATCCAAACAACAAAGAGACATTTGATGATAATGAAGTGGTGCAGTTGTATGCACCAACACAACACGATTACACTTTCCTAGGCTGGTATTTGCAGAGAGATTTCTCTGGCGAGCCTGTTACAGAAGTCAGCGGATTCAGTTGCACAGTTTATGCAAAATGGAAAGAACTTTTTGAATATACTTTGGTCGAATATGATGACTATGTTGAGCTTACAAAGTATAACGGAAACGACAAGGTTATTGTCATTCCACAATACTATGGAGATAAGCCAATTACAAATTTATATTCAACTTTTGAAGGTTGCGAATCGGTTGAAAAAATTTACACATCACAAACTTTGAAGAAAGTTATATATAGGGCGTTTTATGCACCAAATCTTAAAGAAGTTCACATTTCAAGCTCTGTCGAAGAGATTGGAAATTGCCCTTATCATCAGCCTTATTATAAAACCGCTATAAGTTTCTATATTGACAGTTCATATATATTAAAAACTCTCACAACTAAAAATTGGGTTGTCTGGGCAGACCAGCTCTGTGGTGGGATGCTTGCCACGGCGAAGGAGATTTTTGTGTTGAAAACTTTAAGTGAAACAGAAAATATTGCTTTTGAGAAAACAAATGATTCGTTTAGCGATATTAGGTATGATAAGATTGTAGTGGTTGATGGAAAAGAGTACTATCGTTTCTATAACGCATACGAATTGGATGCGTAGGGGGTATGAGATGAAAATAGAGATTAATAATGAAAAAACAAGAAATAAACCCCTTTCATTTGAAGAAAACTTTTGGACGGGCAAAAGAACAATCATCTATGACGGCACGCCTTTGAAAAAGACAGGTAGAGCAACTTTCGAATATAAGAAAGAAGAAATAACCGAGCAATTTGTTGTAAACGGGAATCAAGCCATTGGGACTTCAATTTCAATGTTTGGGGAGAAAATCGAACTTGTCAGAAAGCCTTATTGGTATGAAGCCGTGCTTTCAATTCTCAGTTTTGTCGCAAGTTTGATTATTGTTGTCGTTGGAGCGTCATTGGGGATGCTTGGATTTGGACTTAGTACTCTTTTTGGTGCACTTTGTGGTGCATTTGGTGGAGCTTTTGCTTTCACCAGCATAACTCTTTCAAGAAAAATTCCACAAGTCTGGCTTAGAATTTTGTTTATGGTGGAAGTTTTGGTGCTTTGTATACTTATTTGTCTACTTTTTGCACACACAATTTTCAAAGCATTTTAAAATTGAATTGTCTACTAAGAAAAGGAGAGAAGAATCTCCTTTTTTTTATTTCAAAAAATACACTTGATTTGTGAGCGGTATTTGCTTTGAGATTTTAATATTTTTTGATAGAATAAAAATAAGAAGGAAACAAGTGGCGGTATGCAAAAGTATGACGATGTTATAAATTCAATATTTGATTTTTGCTTGAAGACAAATTGCAAGTTTGTTTTTATTTCTGGAAATGGTGGAAGTGGAAAGTCTACCTTTGCAAAGAATTTAAAGAAGAAATTTGAAGAAAATGAATTTTGCGCAAACCTGCTTGACACAGATGATTTTGTCACAAATTCCACAGTCAGAAAAAGTGCGCCGGTGAAATATGTGGATGGAAGCGGTTTTGAAAATGTTGGCTCTTACACGACATCCTTTGTGAAGAGTTATTGCTTGAACAGTTTAAAATCTACAATCTATAATTTGCAAAATAAGCTTGACTTTTATCATATTCCAAAAGGCGCGGAAAACGAAGAAGACTATGTACTTCTAAGTGGAAAAGCAGATGTAAATATTGTGGAAGGAGTTGGAACACAGTTTTTGCAGAAGAAAAGAGACAGCCTGTTTGTTTACATTAACTGCGATGTGGAGCTTGAAGCAGAGAGACGAATTTCTCGTGCAAGAAATGGAGAAGAAAACCAAACTTTTGAGCAGGTTGTTAAAAAGTGTAAGGAGAGACGAAAGGCACTTGAAACAAAGTCTCTTTTGGACAGCTCAAAATTTGATTTGGTGCTTGAAAGCCAAGAAAATTTTGAGTTTAAAATCAAGAAAGATGTTTTTAATGTTGTGGGAGAAGAAAATATGAATAAGGATTGCGATTTTGCGCTCAAAACAATCAAGCAAGCGACAAATATGCTTGTTTCAGATTTTGAAGTTATGCAGAAAGGTGATAGCGATGTTGTGACATCACTTGAACTTAATATTGAAAACTATATCGTTAAAAAAGTGAAAGAAAACTATCCAAAGTTTGACATCATAAGTGAAGAAGTTTGTCCAAAAGGAAAACTTTCAAAAAACTGTGTGGTTATCAATGGAATCGATGGCTCTGTCAATGTGTCAAAAGGTATGCCGATTTTTGCAATTCAGATGGCAATAATCAGAGACGGAGTAAATACGGCTTCTGTTGTTTATCTTCCATTCTTGAATGAACTGTATTTTTGTGACGAGACGCAGTCATACCTTAACGGGAAGAAACTCTCTGTTAAGACCTGTCCTATTGAAAAGGGACTTGTGGCTGCAACTGGGACTAAGAGAATTGAAAAGATTGTGGCAATGAAAAAACACGGCTTGATTTTGAGAGACTATGGAAGCATTGCGGTTGCATTCGCTTGGGTTGCGTCAGGCAAACTCAATGGCGCGGTTTACAATGGGGACAAAATTTGGAATTATTATCCGGTTCTTAAAATCTGCGAAAAAGCAGGCGCTTTGATTGTTGACAAAGCAGGCGAGCACATCGCTGCAAGTGATGACAAATTTTTGCAGTTGTTGAAAAATTGAAGTCGGAGAAAGAAAATGATTGTTTTGATTGGGAGTTTAAATCCTTCAAAAATTGAAGCGGTGAAAATTGCATTTGAAACACTTGGGTTTAGGGAAGTGGAATTTATTGGCGCTGACGCAAAATCAGGAGTCCCAAGCAAGCCTATTGGTTTTGAGATTTTAAGGGGTTGTGAAAATAGAAACAAGTGTCTAAAAGAATATGCAAAAGTAAATGGCATTAAATACGATTATCTTTGCTCGGTGGAAGGTGGGTTCTCTTTGGATGAAAATGGACTGCCTTTTGTGGTTACTTATGCCATTGTGGAAAATGCAAAAGGAAAAGAGTCAACAGGAAAGTCTTTGGGTATTCGTTTGAATCGAGAGATGTATCGCTATGTCAGAGATGGGAAATCTTTAAATGTTGTTATTGAAGGACTTACGAAAAGCGAAAATAACAAGCAAGGGCAAGGGATAACTGGCTATTTGTCTAATGGGGTTTTGTCAAGAAATAATGTTGATGTGGATGCGGTTGTTACGGCACTTATTCCATTGGTATTTGAAGAAAAATATAAAGCGCTGACAGAAAAACTTTAATAATAGAAAATTTTTGTTTTGATGTGATAATCATGTTATGCTGGAATTAGCAAAGGAGAAAGTATGGAAAATGCAATAGTTGAGCAAATTGTCGAGTTGTCGAAGAAGGTTGCTGAGTCTATTACCGACGAACACGTTGAGATGTGTAAAGATATACTTAGTAAAACAGTAAAAAATATATCAAATTTTATTGGTCGCCATTTGGCAATACACGAGAAAATTTATATGAATAATGAATCTTATAGAGATTTTGTAAACAACGTATTTGACGATAAGAGTTACAAAAGAATTGTAAACATTGGGAAATCTCAAAAATTATTAGATACCACGAATAATATACGTAGTCTTGGGTTATTTGGCTTGACAAAAAAAGTATTTGGATTTGGAAATAAAAATGTTGAAAAGAAATATTTGGAATGGTTGGATAGTGTTGCTGTTGTTCTAGACGCTTACAATCTTCATATTGATACAGGAGCTGATTTTGTTTTGCTATTGTTGACATTACTTGACTACAAGCAAATTGCGATGAAAGTAATTGTGGACGAGATAGCGAATAATGCAAATTTTGAGTAAATAATAACCAAAAGCGATTGAAGATTTGCTGTTCTTAAAAGAAAATTAAATTTTTGTGATATTAAGGAGAGGATATGATTCATTCTTGTGCTGGCGGGGTTGTCAGAGATAAAAAATATTTCACTTTTGCGAAAGTTGAAATTTTGAGTGATGGTAAATTAGCGTGGTATATTTCAAATTTACCACTTCTTGAAGTTGGGGATTTGGTTGTTGTGCCTTATGGGATTGACAACAAAAAAGAAAAAGCAAAAGTGCTTAAAATTGACAAAAATGTGTCAGAGCAGGTTTCGCCTATTCCAGCAAGGCGTGCAAAATACATCTTGGAAATTGTTGATGGAACAAACACTGAGATATAAAGTGTGTAGATTTAGTCATAAAGAAATCGTTTTGATTTCTTTTTTCTTTGCAAAATGTGGGATTTGTGATATTCTTAATATATAAATATGGAAGTACGGACGAAGAAACTTTTAAATTGGAGAGCGCTTTTTTATTCTTTTCTGATTTTGACACTTGCAATTGCTTGTGCCAAGTTTATTTTTGACGGCAATCTTTCTTATATTCTTCTTGTATGTGTAGTCTTGTTCGCAATCGTTATTTACTGCCTTTTGAGAAGAAAAATTGTTTATTTCTTGCTCCTGCTGGCGGTGTTTGGAATTGGCATTGGTTGGTATTTTCTTGGTATGGCAACCTGCGCTTCAAAAACATATTATGAGCAGTGCCAAGTCGTTGCACGCGTGAGTGACAATATTGATTATTTGGATTATGGTAATGCTTGCAATGTTGTTTTGAAAGATGTGAAAATAAATGGCAAGAAAGCAAAAAATATTTATGCCAGAATCAATTTTCAAGAAGTGGATGATTTCAAAATCGGCGATGTAATCTCTTTCAGCGGTGAAGTTTCAAATGTTAAAATGTTTGAGCTTGGGCAGTTTCAAAGTTACTATTACAGAAACAACATTGGGTATAAGAGTGAAATATCCACATCGCAAATCAGCATTTTGAAAAACAAACTGACTGTTGACGAAAAAATTAGGTTAAAAGTTAAGTCGAACTTCTCTGGGATGAAAAACGGTGCTATTGCTTATGCAGTGCTGTTTGGAGATAAATCGGAAGTTGCGGACAGCGTAAAACTTACATTCAAAAGTTCGGGCGTGGTACATTTGCTGACCGTATCAGGACTTCATATAAGTTTCCTTATTGCCTTATTAAGTTTTGTGCTTAAAAAGTGCAGAGTCCGTGGTTGGCTCAATTTGGCAGTATGTGCTGTATTCGTTGTCCTTTATGCGTTTTTGTGTGGCTTTACGCCATCAATATTGCGTGCAGGAATTATGGGGCTGGTTTTGTCGCTCGCTTCAACTTTTGGAAAAAGATACGATAGCTTAAACAGTCTTGGACTAGCAGGGATTATCATTTTGTTGGTCCGTCCTATGTTTGCACTGGACATTGGCTTTTTGATGAGCTTCTTTTGCGTGTTTTCCATTTTTGCTCTTTTTCCACTTTTTTCAAAATTGTTTTCAAAGTTTTTGCCAAAGAAAGTCGCTGACGGATTTGCAGTCTCTTTGGCCGCGCAAGTAGGAATTTTTCCATTTGCGTTGCAGCTCGGTGGAATCACAAACTTTCTGTCAGTGTTTGCAAATTTGTTTATTGTTCCTATATTTTCAGTCGTGTATCCGCTTTTGTTTGTGTTTACACTGATTACGCTTGTTATGCCGTTTATGGCGTTTCTTCTTAAAATGTGTGATTTCGGATTTGTTGTCGTATGTAAACTTGCAGAATTTTTCAGCGGGACAGCGTTTAGCACAGAATTTAAACCATTGAATATTTTTGCCGTGGCATTTGGTTTCTTGCTTGTCCTTGGACTAAGTAGGTTTTTCCTTGCAAGCACAAAGAAGAAAATATTGACTTGTTGTGTGCTTCTTTGCTTGTCAAGTGTGTCAGTGGTTATGGCGGACTTTGGACGAAAAAATGAAACAAGCATCAGCGTTTGCTACAATTATTCAAACAGTGTTATACTACTTACGAATAAGTCAAACGAGAGTGTTATAATAGATGCGGGATATGAAAGTTTTTCAAAAAGGCTTATAGAGAAACAAAAGGTTGACAAAGTGTCGGCTGTTTTTGTGTTGCAAAATTCCAAAGTGAAAATAGACACGGTCCGAGAACTCTCAATCCCGAGTATTATTCGGACGGGCAATGGCGAAAGTTATGAAGAAGAGTCCTTGGTTTCTCTTGACGAAGCGGGAAGGGTTGGAGATTTTGTTTTTAGATATCGCTCTGTTCAAGGCAAGATGGTTGGACTTGAGATAAGTTTTGATGGCTTGAAGATTTTTGTCACGCGAGACAGATACACTGCGGCTGAAAACTTTGAAGAAATCGGTAAGGAAGAATTTGATTTGGTTGTTGTTGGCAAGAATAGCAAATATGCAAAAAGCTTCACAAAAACTGACAAGGTGGTCGGTTTTCAAGATGAAAAAGGCTTGTTTTCAAGTTTTCAGCGGAATGGGAATATGAAATTTACGCTTAAAAATAAACAAATTGTGGGGAGGTGTTTGGATTGAAAACATTAAAATCGAGATTAAATAAAAAAATAGAAAGCTGTTATCTTGTCCAGGGAGAAGATGTGCTCTTGTATGACAAGGCACTGGAAATGATTAAAAGTGCATCAAATTTGCAGTTGGAAGATTTCAATTTCAACACTTTCGATGATGATTCTTTCAATGCAGATTTGGTTATTGACACTTGCGAGACATTGCCTATTGGCAGCGAAAAGAAAATTGTTTTGCTGAAAAACATAAGCAATGTAAACGAAAACTTCAAGAAAAAGTTGAAAGAGTACTTAAAAAATCCTGTTGAAAGCACTTGCCTTGTCATTTTTGACTTTTTCAACAAATTTGATTTTCTCATTAGTGAGAAGATTAGTGCAAAAAGACTTGACGACCAAAGTTTGAAAGAAATCATCACAAGTGAACTTAAAAAAGGTGACAAGCTCATCACAGCGGATGCCTGTCAAAAACTTATTGAAGCGTGCTGCAATTATTATTCTCTTATTAAAAATGAGCTTGAAAAGTTGATTTCTTGCGAAGATATTGAGATTACTGAAAAGACAATTGAAAAATTGGTATGCAAACAAACAGAGTTTACAGTTTTTGAGCTTACTGATGCACTTTCAAAAAGAGATGCTGACAAGGCTCTCACTCTTTTGAACTTGATGCCAAAAGATACAAAAACTTTCTCTTTGGTGCTCAACCATTTCAGAAGACTTTTCTTTGTTGCTGTCTCTGATGGCACAGATAAGGACTTGGCGGATTTGTTGGGAGTTAAGGAATACGCCGTAACAAAATCAAAACAACTTTCAAAAAACTTTTCAAAGTTGCAACTTAAAAATATCTATGAAATGTTGAATGATGTCGATTTTTATATCAAAAATGGACAAATGCAGGCTGAAAACGCACTTTATTATTTGGTGTTTGGCATTCTTTATTGTTAAACTATATTATGCGACGGGAGAATAAATATGGATATCGAAAGAATAAAACAAGAATACTTAGAACTATTTTATGATAATATAGAAAGAGACGGGGCAGAAGAAATTTTAAATTATTTGGAAAGGTCTGACTTTTTCACCGCACCAGCATCTTCAAGATTTCACTCAAATTTTGCAGGCGGGCTTTGTTTACACCATATAAATGTTTACAAAAGATTTTTGTCACTGGTGCAAAAGGAGTTTGGAGAAAACTGGGAGCGCGTAATTTCTGCCGAAAGTGTTGCCGTTGTTGGACTTTTACACGACATTTGCAAAACAAACTTCTATAAAATTGAGACGAGAAATGTCAAAATTGATGGGCAATGGGTGCAAAAACCTTTCTATAAGGCGGACGACCCACTGCCTTATGGACACGGAGAAAAGTCAGTCTATATGATTTCCGGCTTTATGAAGCTTTCAAGAGAAGAAGCGATGGCAATCAACTGGCATATGGGTGCATTTGACCCACGTGCAAAGGAAAATCCATATGTTTTAAGGGATGTTTTTCAAAAATTTCCATTGGCTCTTTTGTTCCATATTGCCGATTATATGGCAACTTATCTCGATGAAGAGACCCTTTCTGATTAGAAAAAGTGCGTTTTTTCGTCTGAAAACTGCCTAAATTGCAAAATTTTGTCCAAAAGGGTATTGACAGTTGAAACTTTTTGGGGTATAATGTTTACATCAAAAGACACAGGAGGTGTGGTATGAAATTAAAATATGGTAAAGGTAGAGAAGTTACTGAAGTTACATCTACTAGGCTTGTACAAGGCAGCACTGATTTTAATAAGCTCTTCGCAGATGATGTTCCAGAATACAATCCTGAGACAGGACTTGGAAGATTGGATGTTAAGGGACAAGTTCAAAGTAAAGATGAGAATGGAAATCTTCTCTATGTGCAAGTTCCAAAAACAGATAAGAAGACTGGCGACATTGTTACTGAACAAGTTAGAAGACATAATGAAGATGGAACTGAAGCTTCTGATTTAGAGGGGAATCCTATTTTTGATACCGAAGCAGTTATGGTTGATGATAAGGACCAACCTATTATGGAAGAAAAACTTTTTGGAAGATTTGTATTTGCTGAGACAACTGCTACTGGTCCTTCTGGAGATGTGTCAGTTCGCGTTGTATATGCTTACAAGGCGGATGCTAAAGAAGCAAATATGGCTACCGGTATCGAACTCGTTGATGGTAAATACGAAGTTAAGACAACGTTGAGAACTGACGGTTTTTCTTTTAGAGCAGGTGAAGTTGAAGACGCGAAAAATGCTCAAATTGCATTTGATACATTTATTGCACCAAAAGCAAATGTGGGGAATATGAGAGCATTATATTCTAACAATAATCCAGTTCAAAGCGAGTATGGCGGTGCATTTGCTTCAGGCTATATTTCAGTTGAAGTAATCGGTGCAGAAAAGAAGAAAGGGACTCTCATTCTTGTTCCAAAATTGGTGCCAAGTGCAAAAGACCCAGAAAAAATGGTTTTGCCATCTGATAAAGCAAAGCGTACTTATCTTCTTTATTATGTTGATAAAGTGATTGAAAAATCAACTTCTTTGATTACAAAGAATAATTTTAAAGACTATGAAGCAAAACAGGTAAAACGTATTGTTCAAAAGACAAATCCAGAGACAAAAAAGCAGGAGACATTTGCTATTGAATTTGTTGATGACAAAGTTCCTGCTATTGAAGCTTTAGAAAATAGCGTAAATATTGGAGACAGAATCCAAACAGCATCATCTTTGACTATCAGAAATCAATATGTGACAAGCATTGAAGCTTCTCAGGACCCATTTAAAGTGGTTGGTCTTGATATTTCACACAAAGACAAAGATGCAGAAGATGGAAAATCTCACGATTGTCTTTTGGTTTACAAACATCACACAGTTAAAGATAATGCCGCTTTGTATGTTGTTGAAGGTAAAACAACAGCAGAAATGGTAGAGCTTAAACTTACACCAGATGAATTTATGGCTCTTGTGACTAAAGATAAATTCGGTGGGGTTGAGTACACAGAAACTGAAGATGGCATCATCAAAGTTGGTGACAAAGAAGTTGGTGAAGTTGGAAAAGTATCTGCCTTTGGCGTTAAGGATATTTACAATAAAAAAGGTGACTCAATAGCTGTTATTTGGCCTTATGAACAAAGTGATTTTAGTTTTGGATGGGGCAGCGTTGGGCTTGGCCAAGATAAAAAATACACATTAAATGACAGTACAGAAGACCTTGCGGAAGCTTTGAATGCTTTCCATCCTGGACTTGGAACCAGTCAGGTTAAGGGACGCGAAAAATATTCAAAACGTACAGCAAAAAGACATCTCGTTACAACACTCTTGGCTGCTGGAACTGCTGCGGCTGTGGGTCTTGGAGTGGGTCTTTCTTTGGCAAATGAAAATAAAGTAAAAACTTTGGAAGGTACTACCATTACAACAGTAAATAAGAATGAAGAAAATGCAAAGAAATCTGCTCTCAAAAACTTGCCTGATGAGACTTCAAAAGCAGTTGAACACGGTAAAACAGTTGGGAAAACTGAAAATGCAGGGGAAACATTGCTTCGTTGGGTTTCAGCTGGGCCTAATGCAAAGCCTGAATTGGATAAATCTGGAATTGCTGCGGTTTTAAGTGCAAATTGGAATGATGCAAACACATACGTACAACAAGAAGGTATGTCTTATACCTACTATGATAGTGGAAAAGATGTGACTGTAACCCTTACCCAAAATGACCTTGAAGAATATAGAAAGACAATTAAGGATGAGTTCTATAGAGAATACACTGCTGCTACTCAAATTGGATATTATCAACAAGTGGGTGCACAGGTTGCAGAAGAAGCTTTCAAAAATGGTGCGGCAGATTTGGTTTGGAAAGACGGAAAAGCTACTCCAATTATGCCTGAAGGTGAATTTGACAAGAGTATCGTAGATGCTTATAAGAAGGGCTTTGAAGATAGAGTTGCAGAACTCAATAAAAATGGTGCGGTTGCAGGTGCCGCAGCTGACAACACAAGTGCAAAACTTGAAGCAGCTAAGGATGCAGCAACCAGCATTGCAGGAAAAGATGCAAATGTTGTATCAGTAAAAGATGGCGTGGCATATATCAAGACAGAAGATGACAGCACATTGTTGACAGTGCCTGTTTCAGAAAATCTTGACAATTTGTCAAAAGATATCAAAGCCGCAGAGAAAAACAAAGAAGTTGAAGTATACAAAAAAGCTTCTGATATGTTTGCAACAGTTCTTCCAGATGCAGACCTTACTGAATACGAAACAGTATTTGTTAAGACCAAAACTAAGGGAAATGAAGCTCTCATATACAAAGTTGGTGCTATAACTTCTTATACAGCTGAGTACATTGAACAAGATGGTACAGACTTTACAGAAATGACAGGAAACACAGTAACAAGAAGAGGTGACATCGACCTTGCAACTGCTGCAGTCCTTTCAATAAAGGGTGTTGATGCTGCAATTGACTACACAAAATCTGAAAACCAAGGTTACAAGGTTTCTAGAAATGAAAATGATACTCGACGAGTTGCAGATGGATATGGTTTCGGACTTTAATCAATAAAAACAGGTCAGTTTGACCTGTTTTTTTGTTGGGTTTAAATGATGTTGCTTGAAAGCTTAAAGAATATATTTCTTTAACGGTTTTGTAGTTTGTTTTAAAATTTGTATATGAGGGATTTTCTAAAAAATAAAAAGCCACACAGTGGCTGGTGCAGAAGATGGGAGTTGAACCCACAAGGTGTTGCCACCACAGGTACCTGAAACCTGCGCGTCTGCCATTCCGCCACTTCTGCTTAACTCTTATATTATATATTTCAAAACTTCTTTTGTCAAGAATTTGCTCTTTTGAACTTAAAATGTTGGCTTTTCTGTCTAAGATGTTCATTGATGACTTTATTAAATTCTCTTTGTTTAGTGTTTTTTGTGTGATATAATATTTTTATGGATGAAAATGTTGTCGATATATATGACATAAGTTATGAAGGTGCTGGTGTTGGAAGAATCAACAACCAGATTGTTTTTGTGCCTAAGACGCTCAAAAACGAGAAGGTAAGAGTCAAGATTGTTAAACGTCACAGCAGTTTTTTGATTGGTAAAATTGATGGAATAATTAAGCAAAGCGAGAAGCGTATAGATGCAAAATGTCAGCACTTTTCTGTTTGTGGTGGTTGTGATTTTCAACATTGTGATAGTGATGAAGAGAAGAAAATAAAGATTGGGATTTTGAAAAAAGAACTTTCAAAAGCTGGCTATGTTGGAGACGTTGACTTTGTGGAAGCTGAAAGAAGATTTGGCTATCGTAACAAGATTAAACTTGAAGTCAGAGATGGGAAACTTGGATTTTTTAAGGCGAAAACAAGAGATTTTTTTGAAGTGGAAAGATGTGAAATTGCGTCCGAAAAAATAAACCAAATTTTGCCAGTTTTGAAGAAATTTGTGGCAGAAAATAAACTTACTGGGCTTAGTTCGGTGTATCTGAAACAAGTGGAAGAAAAAGTCGCGATTTGCTTTCTTTTTCCAAAAAACTTTGAAAAAACAATGAAAAATGTCAAAAATTTGGGCGTTTTTGATGGTTTTTCGGTGTTTTTTGCCTTTGGAGATGTGCTTGAAAGTAATTCAACAAAGGTTTTTCACATCTTTGGTGATGGGAAATTGATTAAGAAATTTGGGGAGATTGAGATTGCGATTGATGTGTCATCCTTTAACCAAATTAACGATGAAATTGCCGAAAAGTTGTATGAATTTGTTGAAAAATTTTGTGAAAATAAGAGAGTTGTCAATGCCTATTCGGGACAAGGTTTTTTGACATATCTTATTGCTCAAAGAGCCAAGTTTGTGTATGGAATCGAGTACCAGAAAGCTTCTCACCAAGCGGCAGAAAGACTCTGCGCAATGTGTGATGGCTATAAAACTGAAAATATTTGCGGAAAGGTTGAAGACTGCTTGAAGACTGTTTTGCTTAAAGATAGGATTGATGTTATAGTGCTTGACCCTGCAAGAGAAGGGTGTGACAAAAGGGTGCTTGATGCGATTGTTGCTGGTGGGTTGGACAGTGTGATTTATGTCTCTTGCAATTTTGCAACACTGGTGAGAGATTTGAAGGTTTTGGGTGAGTTTTACGATGTTGAAATGGTGAAAATTTTTAATATGTTTCCTTGCTGTGTCAATATGGAAACTGTCGCTGTTTTAAAGAGAAAGAGCTGAATTTTAAGCTCTTTTTTTGTTTGGTTTTAATCGCAAATTTTGTCGCATAAAATAATTAAAAACTTTTAACTATTTTTCATTGACGTTTTTTGCGGTTTGTGTTATACTGAAAGCAGCATAATTTATAGTGAGAATTTTCGCTTTATGCAAGTTAAAAGTCGTTTGTTTGGAGTTGTCTGTGAGTTCTAAAAAATTTAAGACAATTTTTGGTATATTGGTGATTTTTATGGTTGCTCTTGTTACAGGAGTGGCTGTGGGAAAACTGTATGTTGACAGCTTGCCTGCCAACTTGGTTCTCAATACAACCGAAGCGGAACTTAGGGATTCTGATGAAGATGTTTTGAAACTGGTTAAAAAGTCCGCATCTTCAAGACCAGATTCTTTTTCTGCGGTTGAACTCTACCAAATCGCTGAATACAATTTCAAGCAAAAAGACGCTTACTATAAGGTTACTAATGGTGATGCATTATCAGTTAAAAAGCAGGGCTTGCATAGTGAGAAACTGCTTCGAGACGGCCAATATATTTTTGATAATGTCAGCCCAGGTACTATCAATGTTGTTACAAGAGTGAAACATACTGTTGGAAGTGATATTGTTACACGAAACACAAAAGGAAGTTTTGCACCAGGAACAAACAAGACAAAAGGTGTTTGGGACGATGACGACAATGAAATATACAGTGTGGCAGACTATACTAAGAAATTTAATAATCATCCACTCAACAACATCACTTATGTAATTTCATCAAAAACTTGCCCACAGGGTGCAGCATCAAAGGTTAGCAAAGCTAGCAATGGAAATTACACATTTACTATTAAACTCAGCGGCAATTATCTTTATTATGCTGCCATTCACTATTCATACGAAATTTTCTATACTAGTTATGGCATCTTGACATCAGAAGCACAGAAGAAAACAATCTTGCCTGCTTGGAAATCAATGGAAATGGTTGTTGAAGTTGATTCAAACTTTGATTTCGTTTCTATCAAATATGACGAAAAGTATGTTGTCAATACTATCTTCGATTGGCAAACAGTTAATGACGTGTTTACGGAAAGATTCTATTTCGACCTTGACAAAATCCCTACAATAGAGGAGGTTTTGTGATGGATAACCCAATTAAGAAGAAAAGTTTAATACCAAGAATGTTCAAGGCGTTTACCTTCTACTTTTTCGTCGTCTTGGCCGTTTTCTTTGGATATGTTGAACTCTTCGGTGGAGTTAAGACAATTAACGGTGTGCTTCCAACAGGTGGGGCAGTAGGTGAAATTGATACATCTTTCTCTGATTTTGTGAGCAATATGACATCAATGAGAAGCATCTATCTGGAAGATTTGCAGTTTACATTTGAAAGCTCAAAAACAAAATTGTCATTAAGTGCAGATGTTGCTTTGGATATGGCAACGAAAGAACTCTGTGTTGATGCAGATTTAAACTTGAATGGTAAACTTTATAATGTTGGCGTTGCTTATGTAGCACCAGAAGTTTATGTTTCAATAGGTGACAGCACTTATAGATTTATTAGTTCAACAGAGCAGGGAGAACTTGACCTGTCTGGCGTTGTTGGTTTTATTTCTCAGAAACTTCAAATTGATTTAAGTTTTCTTGATGAACTTCAAAAGAAGCTCGGAATTGATTTCAACGATATTGATATGTCGGCTTTGCTCAGTCAGCTTAGCATTTCAACAAAGAAAGCGGATGGGCAAGTTAAGATTTCAATTATTGCTATGAATTTGGTTGAAGCGATGATTGTGTGTGATGAACAATGTGTTATGCAATCTGCAACTGTCAACGGAATAAACATTGGCTCAAATGTGCTCTCTCTTTCTGCTCCAAAAGTTGAAATGAACAGTGAGAACATCTTGGATAAAATTCAAACTCCTGCCAGTGAGAACGTTATTGATATGGGCGGATTGACTGACTATGCTGTATATGCTCAGAATTTGTTTACAAACAAAATTGTTGAAGCAGATATCACAGTTGATGTCGCTGGGCAGAAATATGCTGGAAAACTTATTGTAGATAATAGTGAGACAGCAAAAGTTTCAGTTGAAACAAAGGTTGAAGATATTGATGTTTGTGTTGTTTATAGTGATGAGCAAATCTACGTGAAAGCAGGGGATTTCGGGGTATTTGCAAAACTCAGTGACGTTTTAACTTGGAAAGATAAGCTCGTTGAAATAATCGAAAGTAAAACTTCAAAATCAGTTTCAGAATTGGTTTCAGAGATTTTGGATGAATACATCGGTGTCAATGTTGAAGATATTGAACTGCAAGAAGAAGTAAAAACATTCTTAAAGAACCTTCTTTCAAATTCAGAGAATATTGATGTGCTGCTTCCAAGCGAAACAAATACGACTGATGATAGCTTTGTTATGGCTTGGGATAATGGACTTGTTGTTGAGTTGTCAAACGAAGCGAAGATTCTCTCAGCTGTCAGTGTGGCATATGACAATGTTTCTGCTAATATTGACTTCCACATCGGAGAAAAGCAAATTGAACTCCCAACAGGATGTCAAGATTTAAATCCTATTTTGATGAAAGCTGAAAACTTGCTGAATTACATTGAAAAGGGAATCTTTGAATTTGACTTTACAGTAAGTTATAACGGACTTGACTTCGTTGGAACATTTAAATATTCGGATGGAGTTATTGAAATTGCTGATGTACTTGCAGCTGGGGAACTTGCAAATATAAGAATTGAAAATAACAATGTATATTTCTCTTATGGAAATATGAAACTTAAATTCCCAGTGCCTGAAAATAATGGAAGCGATGAAAGTAAAGAACTTCAAGACACTCTTTCAAAACTTACATCTGACACACTTGGTGTTGAAATCAACTTTGGAGTATTTGAAGAATTGTTGACAATGCTCTCTTCTTATACTGCACAAGATTGGAAAGAAAACCTTGTTGTTGATTTGTCAGGAAATCAAGATGATATTCGCTTGTCGGTATCAAATAAAAATGGTTCGTCTTTGTCAGAAATCTTGCTTGCAAATGTGACATTTAAAGACAACAAACTTGAAGCTGCAAATGTTTCTATTTATGAAATTTTGACAGCACATATTACTTTGAATGATGTTGAACAAAGCACAATTAAAACTTTTGATGAAGAAGAATACAAAGAGTACAGTGAAGACTTTGTCGCTGGTGCACTTGACAGTTTGGAAGTTGTGACAGATGTTTATGGATTCAGCAGTGATATCGCAATCAGATACAGCAAAACAACTTTCTATGGTGAAATAGTTGCGCTTGTTGTTAAGGATGAACTTAATCCTGCAAATCTTGGTGGATTTGTTCCTGCACTTTCAATTCATACAACATCACTTGGACTTAATAGTTACATTTATTTAATTGGAAGAACTTTGTATATTGATATCAACGGTTTGCAAATCTATGCAGATTTGAATGAGACTTCAATCAATGATGTTATGAGTTTCATTGAAAGCAAGTTTGGTGTTTCATTTGGAACTTCTGCTCTTTCAGAAAGTATGACTGCACTGAGAGTAATTTTGCCAGCAATTGACCAAATTTATGGCTCTTGGATTACAGAAAACGGAAATGGACTTCAAATAAATATCAATGATGCACTTTGGTATGGAGAGCAGTCTAGATTTGAAGATATCGTTCTTCAAGCATTCATCACAAATTACAACAATACAATCGTGCCAACAAAATTGGTGATTGGTGCAAACATCTATGACCCTAATACATTGGTTTACGATGATTATAGCGACGCTTGGCTTGACGCTGGAACAGATGAAAGCGGAAACAAGCTCGTAATTGAAGACTCAATCACAAAGGAACTCAACTTTGGTGCATACTTTACAAATATCAGCGTTGGAAGATTTGCAGAAAGCATTGACAGAGTTTTTGCAATTGAAAACAGAAATTATCAAGATATAAACAAAGTTATGTCAAACTATGGAGTAAGTGAACTCTCAGACTTTAATTCTTACTCAACTGTTTTGACTTTGGTTGACACAGTTTATGATTATGGAATGTCACTCAATTATCAAATTGCTTTGAGTGGAACAGTTTCAGATGAAACATCAGAAATGAAACTTGGCGGAGATGTTGTCGTTTCCGTTGCAGACCTTGGAGATGAGCAAGAAGCAAAACTTGACTTGTTTGGCGGAAAGAGTTTGAAAGTTCAAGGAAACCTTGACATTATCACAAATGGCGTTCAGCACCTTGTTGATTTGCTTTACTCAAACGTTGACGAAGGATTGTATCTCACATACACTCACGGAAACAACATCGAAAAAGGAAACAAGTTTAAAGCAAAGATTTCAAATACAAATATGAGTGAAATCATTTCTATGCTCGTTAAGTTTGCAAATCTTAATTTGAGTGATAGTATGAAGCAAGCTTGGAACATTGATTACTGTTCAACAGACTTCTCTTATGTTCAATCCCTTTTGGGACTTGGAGAAACTGACATTGGTGGAGAAGTTTCAAAGGCTGATGTTGCACTTAATTCAGTTGAAAGCATCACAAAGATGTTGGGGCTTATTAAGCTTGAAAAAGTGGTTGGAGAACTCGGACTTGCAACTACAACATTATCAGTTGAATTGAAATTGAACGAAAATGTTGCACCAGCAAAAGTATCATTGGTTTTGAGAGAAGAATTGCAAGACGGCGTTGTTGTGACAATGCTTAGACAAATCAAAATTGAAAACTTTGAATTTGGCGGAAAGAATGTTGAACTTACTGTTGATATCGAAGATTTCAGTGAAGAAAGTTTCAACTATGATACTGCATCAGAGCATATTGATTTCAGCGATGTCTCAAAACTTATTGATACCCTTGTGACAACTGTTAATACTAAGAACTTTACATTCAATGGTGACATTGCAGTCAACCTTGGTGGCGTTGTTAAGCTTGATATGGCACTTGATTTGTATATCAGTATTGAAGACATCAACAATCCATATATCTTCGCTCAGGTCATTCTTGACACAAATGCAATTGCCGATATGGTGTTTAATGGTTCGTTTGATAAGAGACTAATCACTTATGAATATCAAGATGGAGTCTTGATATTCCACAGATTCTCAAAGAAAAAGGAATATGATTCAGGATTGCTTTGGAGACCTTGGGAGAAAGTCGTTGAAGATTCTGTCAGCAGAAATTCATATGCAAAAGATGAAATTATACCAAATCTGACGCCTATTATTCTTGATTCATTAGGTATGAAAGAGACATTCTTGGGAATCAATCTCCCTAATATGATTGTTAATATCATAAAGAATATCAATGTTAACCCAACTCTTGAAGAAGCACTTATTGGATTTACAACAGATGCAAATTGTGAAAATACTGTTATTACTTTGAATGGTGCAAACCTTCTTGGCGACGGTGCTGAAAACATCAATCTGAATTTGGGCGCAACAAAGTACAATGGATACACTTATGACGATAAGGGGGCTGTGATTGATAAGACATATTCTTGCATCGACAGCATAACTGGTTTGAACCTTAAAATGTCAGGCGTTGACATCTCACTCAACTTGTATTCAAGAAATGATGTTGACAGTTACCAGACAACAGCTTATGAACTTAAAAGTTCTTATAAGGGTGCAAGCACAGGTGTTTGTGGGGGCAGAACTCTTTATACAAACAGATACTACCGCACTCAATATATAAACACTGTTGGCGGAATTTATGCATAATAAAAAAGACTGATAATACTCAGTCTTTTTTTTGTTTAATTTTAATTAAATATTTGCTTGAAACTCGGCCTTATATTTCTCGATTGTTTCATCATCAAGTCTTGCAAACAGTGGTTTTGGCAAATTAACTTTGTGTGTTTTGCTGATGTTGATTTCGCTTGCTTTTGCCCAGTTTTCTGGCATATCTGGTTGACCATCAAAATCAAGTTGCTCTGTCCAGATTTCTGCTGTACGGTTAGGCATAATTGGACTTGCAACAATTGCAAGTGCTTTTGCCATATTCAAGCATAGATAAAGCACTTTCTTTGCTCCGGCAATGTCACCATTCTTAATCAAGCTCCAAGGAGCAGTTCTTTCAAGATAGGTGTTTCCAATGCTTGCAAATCTCATAATTTCTTTGTAAGCTGCTCTAAATTCTGTCTTTTCAAAAAGCTCGCCGATTTGACTTGGAAGAGTCTTAATGGCGTCAACCATTTCTTTGTCATTATCGTCAAGAGAGTCCTTTATGTCTTCAAAATCAATTCCAATAGCACCTTCAAAGTTTTTATTTATCATATTGAGTGTTCTGTTGAAGAAGTTTCCATATTTTCCTACAAGCTCAGCATTTGTGTTGAGTTTAAAGCCTTCGTAAGAGAAATCGCTGTCTTTGTTTTCAGGAAAAATTGACACCAAATATGCTCTCAGAGCGTCAATGTCGATGTCGCTGTGGAGAAGAGCGTTTCCAAAGATTCCGACTTTCTTAGATTTTGAGAATTTTTGTCCTTCAAAGTTTAGGAAATTGAAGCCGACCACATTTGTTGCAAGGTTATACTTTTTGCAAGCAAGTTCCATACTTGGGAAGAAGATTGCGTGAAAATCAATGTTGTCTTTACCAATGAAGTTGTAGATTTCGCAGTCTGGGTTTTGCCATCTGTCTTTCACCATCTTATCTCCACCAAGTTCTTTGGTGATTGAGATGTAGCCGATTGGTGCATCAAACCAAACGTAAAAAACTTTATCTTCAAAATCTTTAAGTGGGACTTTAATTCCCCAAGGGATGTCTCTTGTTATGCAACGTGGTTTCAAGCCTTCTTTAAACCATTTGTTTGTCATTGCATAAACGTGTGGGCGCCATACATCTTTCTTTGTTTCCACCCATTTTTGAAGCTGTGGCTGAATTTTGTCAAGACTGATATAGATGTGTTTTGTTTCTTTTTTGACAGCATCTTTACCGCAGAAAGAACACTTTGGATTTTTGAGCATATCAAGTTCGTAAGTCATTCCGCACTTGTCACATTGGTCTCCATATGCTTTGTCGTAGCCACAGTAAGGACACACGCCATAAACAAATCTATCTGCAAGAGCGACCTTGTCGTGTTCGCAGAAAAGCATATTTGTTTTTTGAACTTCTGTGAAACCGTTTTTGTAAATCTCGTTGAAGAAATCTGTTGTAATTTCTTTATGAACTTTTGTATTTGTTCCGCTGAACATATCAAAGTTGATTGAAAGTCTTTTTGCAATCTCTTTCATCTTTGCGTTCATCATAGAGATATATTCAGATGTTTCCATTCCAGCTTCTTTTGCTGAGATGTAGCTTGTTGTTCCGTGGTCGTCAGTTCCACTTACATAAACAACATCATTTCCTTTTGTTTTGTGATATCTTGTAAACACATCCCCAGGGAGCCAACATCCAACCACGTGGCCAAGATGTGGAAGCCCATTGACATACAACAGGGCAGACGTGACCAAAATTTTTTTCTTTTTCATAATACATCCTTTATTTTTGCTACTTATTTGATTTTGTCAACAATTTCAGAAATTGAAGCTGTGATTTGTTCTCCTGTTTCCATATTTTTCAAAGTAAACATATTTGTTTTGACTTCATTTTCGCCAACAATAATTACAAATTTAACCTGTCTTCTGTTTGCTTCTTTCATTTTTGATTTGAAAGATTTGTTTTCATAGAAACAGTCTGCTTTTATCCCATTTTCTCTGAGAGTTTTGACAACATTCAAACTTTCAAGCAATGTGTCATCAAAGTTAATGACGGCGCAGTCGATTTCGCTCAATTGATTTACATCAAAATATCCATCATTTTTAAGCAAGTCAAAAAGTCTTGTGATGCCAACGCTCATACCAACGCCAGGCATTTTTTTATCAGAAAAATAACTACAAAGATTTTCAAATCTTCCGCCGCCACCAAGAGCAATTCTACTTCCTTTTACAAAGCTTTCAAATACTGTGCCGGTGTAATAGTTGTGTCCACGAATGATTGCAAGGTTGAAAAGAATTTTTTCAGCACCCATTGCAACAATTATCTTTGCTGTGGTGTTAAGTTCTTCAACTCCTTCCAAGAAAAGTTGATTTTGAGAGATTTGTTTAAGTTTTTTTGTAACGTCTTCAATAGTGCCTTTAGTTTTTATGATTGAAATCAAATCATTTCTTTCTTTATCGTTTAGTCCAATTTCTTTGAGCTGGGCGACAATCTCTTCCATTGGAAGTTTTTCAGTCTTGTCCATAACAATCAAAATATCAATCGTTTTGTCTTCTTTATTGATTTCTTGAATGTATCCACTGAGTATTTTTCTGTTTGACACTTCAACAGTTACATCCAAATCAAGTGCCTTATAGCATTTTTCAAATAAACAGATGCACTCTGCGTCGGCGGTGACAGAAAGCTCTCCGTCTCCAATTATGTCGGCGTCGCAGTGGTAGAACTCTCTAAAACGCCCTTTTTGTGGTCTTTCTCCACGATAGACTTTTCCTATTTGGTATCTTTTGAAAGGGAAACTGAGCTCATTTTTGTGCATTGCAACAAATCTTGCAAGGGGAACAGTAAGGTCATATCTCATACACATATCTGTTGAGCCCTTGCTGAAACGATAGATTTCTTTGTCTGTGTCTCCACCGCTTTTTGCAAGAAGTGTTTCGCTATATTCCAAAACTGGTGTGTCAAGTGGAACAAAACAGTTGTCTTGGAACACTTTTTCTACTTTATTTAAAAGGCTTGAAAAAAACATCTGTTCTTTTGGCATTAGTTCCCAAAAGCCTTGAAGTTTTCTTGGAGTGATTATCTTCTTTGTATCCATTAATTCTCCTTATTTAATTACTCATTTTAGCGTAAATTCATATCAAAGTCAAACAAAAAAGTCAACTGATTTGCATAAATTTATGCACATTTCTGCTCCACTTATCCACAAATTTATAATTATACATTTGTATTTATGAATATTCAACCATAAAAAACTTTACAAAATTGGGGATAAAATGGGCAAGTTATCCACATTTCCACAATTTTGTGGACAAGTTTTATTAAAAAGGGTTGATTTTGGGGTGTTTAAATGTTGATAACTTTTACAATATATAAATTGTTCCAAATTGTCATATTTTAAATTTTGCATAAACTTGAATATTTTTGTATTCTTAACCATTTAAGCTTGCATTTTATTTTGTTAAAATGAATTTATATTCATTTGGTTTGTATAGATATTTATTTGTTGGATGATGCCTTTTTAAGCAAAAACTTGCTTGGAGAGTCATCACTTACAAAATACAAGTTGTGAAGCGCTCTTGTGGATGCAACATAAAGCAGATTTTTATCCAGTTCGTTTTGATAGGTTTTGCTGTTTGCATAAGGAATAAGCACACAGTCAAATTCGACGCCTTTTGCTTGCGCTGGGGTGGTTATGATGTATTTTGAATTTGTTACTGTTGTGTCATTATCCAAAACTTTGAATTTCTTTATAACTCCACTTTCTTTTTGGAGCTGTTTGATTTGCTCTTTTGTCTTGCATATGATTGCAATAGTTTGTTTCTTTCCACTTTCACTGTTTTTTCTATTCTCGATTATCTTTTCAAGAGCAGTGGTGCAATCCTTAGCTTTAATAAATTCCACTTCATCACCATTTCTGTTTACATTGTCAGCAATATGTTTGCCAAGTATTCTTTGGGAGAATACAGAAATCTGCATTGTGCTTCTGTAAGATTTATCCAAATATTTGATAGTTGATTTTGTAAGGCTTGCAAGATTTTGAAGATAGGTTGAAGTCAAAGTCCTGTCAATGCTTTGATAAATGTCTCCAAGATATAGTTTTGCACAATCCCAAATCTTTTCAAAAAGATAGAAGTGGCAAGGAGTATAGTCCTGCATTTCATCAACGATGACATATCTTGCTTGGAAAGTGTCTTTGAGTGAGAAAAGATTTTCTTTAATCAAAAGGATTGGGGCAATATCATAAGCACCAATGCTTTCAATTTCATCAAGTCCAATATTTCTTAAAAACAAGTTGTAAATTTTTACAACATCGGTTGTGACAAACTTATCATAGAGAAGCTTCTTTGCACGCTTTATTAAATCTTCCTTTGCAGATGCAGGAACTTTAAACTTTTCAGCAATACTCTCAGCAATAACATCAATTCTTTTATGGATTGAGATATGTTTGAGTTTGTTGAAGAAAATCTCTTTCATTTCATCGCTTTGAATAATTACATCACCAAATGCCATTGAATTTGGAACGAACAGATTGCAAATGTCATTGTACAAGAAATTTTTGAGTTCTGTCAAAAATTCAAAACTTGATTTAACTGCGATATTTTCAAAGTCTTTTTGGTTTTGTTTTGAAATTACTCTGTCAAGCATTGCTTCTCTTGATTCGAAAGGAAGTTCCAAAAGTCTTTTTGCCAAACTTGAAAATGTCGTGGTGTATGGCTTTTCTTCGCCAAGTGCTGGCAAGACATCGTTTATGTAGTCTGCAAAAAGCTCAGATGGTGACAAAATCAATATATCTTCGCTTTTCAGGGTATTTCTATATTTATAAAGCAGGTACGAAACCCTATGCATTGCAATAGAAGTTTTTCCAGAACCTGCAACGCCTTGCACGATGGTGTTTTTGAAATCTTCGTCACGAATAAGCACATTCTGCTCTTTTTGAATTGTTGAGACGATGTCGTGCATCTTTGAAGTTGAGTTTTGTGAGAGTTGTTCCATAAGGATATCATCATCAATGACCATATTGCTGTCGAGATAATATTTCAGCTCTCCATTGTCAATTTTGAATTGTCTTTTAAGGCTGACTTGACCGTTTATATCTCCATCTGTACAAGAATAAGATGTTTTTCCAACTTTGTCGTCATAATAAAGGGAGCATATATCTGCACGCCAGTCAAGCACCAAATTTTGATTTGTTTCGTTTTGAATCAGTCCAAGTCCGATGTAATAAGATGACTTTTCATTTTCATCATCACTTTTGAAGTCGAATCTTCCGAAATATGGATTTTTCTTTTGTTTTGTAAGTCTTGATATTTCTTTTTTGAGTGAAACATTTTGTTGTTCACAGTTTTCGATTGAAAGATTAACATTGGCAAACTCATCTTCGCCAACAATTTCACGCCCATTTCCGTGACGGATATCATAGAAATTTTCTGAGAAATATTGCTTAAAGCCTTTAATGCTTTCTTCATTTTGTTTGATTTTTTTCGTGTCTCTTGCTTTAAGTCTGTCTATTTGACTTGAAACATCTTCAAGATACTGTTTTTCAAAATCAAAAATCTTTTTATCCATATCCTTCTCCTTCTAAGTGAAAGGGGATTACAGCAAGGAAGAAGATTTCAAAAAATCTTCTTCACAGTGTTGTTATTCATTTTCTGTTGTTTCATCAGTTGAAGACGCTTGTGAATTTTCTTCACTATCAGAAATCTCATCTTCGTCTTCTTTTTCTGTTATTGCAACGCCAGTAATTTTTGCATCATTTTTAAGTTTCATAATCTTTACACCTTGGCTGACTCTTGAGAATGTGCTGATGTCAGAAACTGGTGTTCTGATGATGATTCCGCTGTCTGCAATGAGCAAAAGGTCACAGTCTTCATCGATTTGTTTAAGGGCAACGAGCTTGCCTGTCTTTTCGTTGAAGATGCCGGCCTTAACGCCAGAACCACCACGCTGTTGAAGTCTAAATTCGTCTTCTGGTGTAAGTTTTCCAAATCCATTTTCAGAAATGGTGAGCATATTTGAGTTTTTATGAACGATTGCCATATCAACAACATAGTCGCCACTTGAAAGTTTGATACTTCTTACGCCTTGGCTGTCTCTTCCAACAGCACGAACATCTGTTTCATTGAATCTGATGCACTTTCCTTCATTGGTTGCAATCAGGATGTCATCTCTACCATTTGTGATGTCAACACCGATAAGTTCGTCTCCTTCAACAAGCTTGATTGCGATTTTTCCAACTTTTCTGATGTTGTCATATTCTGAAAGAACAGTTTTCTTAATAAGTCCAGTTCTTGTTGCCATAATCAAATTGAAGTCTTTTGATTCACCTTCTGCTCTGACTGGGATGATGGTGTTAACTTTTTCGCCGAGTGAGAGTTGAAGCAAGTTGATGATTGCTCTGCCTTTGGCTTGTCTTTGTGCTTCTGGGATTTCATAAGCTTTTGCAATGTAAACCTTTCCAAGATTTGTGAAGAACAAAAGGCTGTCGTGGCTGGATGTAATAAACATCTTTTCAACAAAGTCTTCGTCCTTTGTCTTGTGGGCGGTTATGCCAACGCCACCACGGTGTTGTGCCTTGTATTCGTCCACTGACATACGCTTGATATAACCCATATGAGTCATTGAGATAATCACATTTTCTCTTGGAATCAAATCTTCAACATCAATTCCACCCATATCCAAACTGATTTCAGTCTTACGAGCGTCTCCATATTGATTTTTAACTTCTTCCAAGTTGTCTCTGACAATCTGAGCAACTCTTTCAGGTCTGTTTAAAATATCTTTGTAATCGGCGATTGCAGCATCAAGAGCAGCAAGTTCTTCGTTAAGTTTCTCAACTTCCAAGCTTGTAAGTTTGGCAAGTCTCATATCAAGAATTGCATTCGCTTGGATTTCGTCAAGTTCGAAGTTTGATGTCAAGTTTGCAAGTGCGTCTTGTCTGTCTTTTGAAGTCTTAATCACTTTGATAACTTCATCAATGCTTGCAAGAGCAATAACCAAACCTTTGACAATGTGTTCTCTTTCTTCCGCTTTTCTAAGGTCGAAGCGTGTTTTTCTGACAACAACTTCTTTTTGGTGTTCAAGATAGTAGTAGAGCATCTCTTTCAGGTTCAAAACTTTTGGCTCACCATTTACAAGGGCAAGCATAATGATTCCTGAGTTTTGTTGAAGCATTGTATGTTTGTAAAGTGAGTTCAAAACAACTTGTGCGTTTGCGTCTTTCTTGACATCAACAACGACACGAAGTCCTTCTCTGTCACTTTCTTCTTTAAGGTCACTGATACCGTCGAGTTTCTTATTCTTTACAAGGTCAGCAATCTGTGTGATGAAACGAGCTTTGTTAACTTGGTATGGAAGTTCGGTAATAACGATTCTTTCTCTTCCACTTGATGTTTCTTCAATCTCTGCCTTACCACGAACGAGTATCCCGCCACGACCAGTTTTGTATGCGTGCTTGATTGCAGTTCTTCCCATAATAATTCCGCCTGTTGGATAGTCAGGGGCAGGGATGATTTTGATAAGTTCGTCAATGTCGATGTCAGGGTTGTCAATAAGTGCCTGAACACCGTTGATAACTTCTGTCAAGTTGTGTGGTGGGATGTTTGTTGCCATACCAACAGCAATACCGTCTGCACCATTTACCAAAAGGTTTGGAAATCTTGCAGGAAGCACAGAAGGTTGCATCAAAGTATCGTCAAAGTTTGGATAGAAATCTACGGTCTCTTTGTCGATGTCTTCAAGCATCAAAGCAGCAATCTTTGAAAGTCTTGCTTCTGTGTAACGTTGTGCAGCTGGTGGGTCTCCGTCCACAGAACCAAAGTTTCCGTGTCCGTCCACAAGGGGATAACGAATTGAGAAGTCTTGTGCAAGACGAACAAGAGCGTCATAAACAGAACTGTCTCCGTGTGGGTGGTATTTACCCATAACTTCACCGACAATTCTGGCTGACTTTTTGTGTGGCTTGTCAAAGAAATTGTTAAGCTCGCCCATAGAATACAAAATTCTTCTGTGGACTGGTTTAAGACCGTCTCTGACATCAGGAATGGCACGGCTTACATTGACCGCCATTGCGTATGCGATAAATGATTTTTTAAGCTCGCCAACCACTTCAATAGGTTTAATGGTTTCCTTTGCCAAGAGTTCTTTTAAATTCAATTTACTTTCTTCATCTTTCTTACTCATAATTTTCCCCGTGGGCTTTAAGCCCTTTTTATTTTTTTTGTTTATTGCTTAAATTTAGTAAAAAATCTTAATTTTCTTTTGCTAGCTTTTATTTTTTAAAAGAAAAGCTATACGTCCAAATCCTTAACCAAAGTTGCATTTTCTTCGATGAACTTTCTTCTAAGGTCTGGGTCTTCACCCATAAGTTCGCTGAACAGTCTGTCTGCTTCAATGGCGTCTTCCATTGTGATTTGCAGAAGTATTCTGTTTTCTGGGTTCATTGTTGTTTCCCAAAGTTGGTCTGGATTCATTTCACCAAGACCTTTATATCTTTGAAGGGTGATACCTTTTCTTCCATTTTCTTCAAACCACTTATTCAAATCTTCGTCTGTGTAGAAGTAGTATTCTTCTTTTCCTTTGCTAACCTTGTAAAGTGGTGGTTGTGCCGCATAAAC
>CAZIPJ010000009.1:0-34749 GCA_964541365.1 uncultured Lachnospiraceae bacterium | reverse complement strand
GAGAATGTTTGTTTTTGGAAGAAGCACAATGTCTGGGAAGAGCCTATCTTGTGTATGAGACCAATATTTCTCATCCCAACCATTTGAGATGAAGTAGTTTTTCATTCTTGCATAAGCACTTGTCATTGATGCAAGGTCACCGTGACCAATATGCTGAGTTTTTACAATTGCGTCATCCATAAGAGTCACGCCATCTCTGACATAAATATTTGAAGCAGGAGTTGTAAATCCAAATTCACTTAAAATTGCAGTCACATTTCCAAGCATCAACTCTTTATATCCGCCAACAGTGAACGCTCCCATTGATGCACTCATTGATGAGCCGTCTTTCAAGTTTAATACAATGTCGTTTGTTGAGTTTATAATCAGGAAATCAGATGACAATCTTGATGTCAAATCCAACATTGTATTGCCTTTGTAGATTCCGCCGACCAGCATATAATGTCTGTCACTAATGTATGAAGCGACATTTTCAACTGGGGCATTCTTGTCACCCATTAAGGATTTACCAGAGAATGAGCGGTAGTTCATAGCCATAACATTTTTCATTGCAACAACAGCAGAAGAACTATTATCAGCTTCAACTGCACCAATAATACCAGATGAAATTCCATTATCAGCATACACATCGCCAGATGCATAAACTTCGTAATACAAAGCATTGATTGATTTCTTTTCTGTTGTAAAGTTAAGGTCATATTTGCTTGAAGAAAGTCCAGAAAGTCCAACCACGCCACCGACAACTGTTCCGTCTGAATGAGCAATTACATTAAGCTTGCTTACGCCGACATAGATGTATCCGCCACCCATAAACCCAACAAGTCCGCCCACAAAGAGTGGTTTATTTGTTCTTGTAGAGAATCCATCATCATTTGGAGTATAAGAGAAGATAGACTGTTGACCTTTCTCAACGCCTGCGCTTTGTGCATAATATCTATGTTCATTTTCTTCAATTGTATTTTGGAGAGTCTTTTCATATGTGGCAGAAACGGCAAACAAACCGCCATAGTTTTCGCCAACCAATCCACCAGCAAACATATTCTTTGAAATTATGTAAGATGGATTTACGCCCTGAGTTGAAAGACTCATATTTTGATTTAATGTCAAGGTTGCATCATAAATAAGAGTTGACTTTCCAACATAACCGAAAAGTCCGCCAGCGACTTCTGCGTAAATATTTACTGAGTCAGAAACTCGAACGGTTACGACATCATAATCGCCAACTTCTCTTGAAGTTGAATAACTTACAAAACCTTCATCTCTGCTTGTATAAGTGTCAATATATCCAGCAATTGCACCAGCATAAGAGAGATTTTCAACATTTCCATTGTTCAATGAAACGCCGTTATCCAAATCTGCAACAAGTTCTCTAAGGCTCTTGATTGAATCACCATTGCCTTCAATATATTTATTATTGTAGTGAATGTCTTTTCCTTCTTTATAACCTTCGGAAGAAACATCCACATTTGAAACGCTGATATCACTGAGATAGCTTTCTCCAAACAACATTCCAACGACACCACCAACAACGTTGTGACCTTGTACTGCGGTACTTTCACCACTTGCATTTGCCTGCGATGGAGAAAGTGTGATTGCAAGCATTCTTGTATCAACTGCGGTACCTGCAAGCACACCAACGATGTTTGCTTGTGCATCGTGAACAGACTCAACTGTAAGGTCAAGGTTCATAATCACTGCACCATCAAGTCTTGCAAAAAGTCCAAAGTTTTCATAAGCGATACTGCTTCCAAGGCTGATGTTTGAAATTGTGAAGCCATTTCCATCAAGCAAGCCCCTGAAAGTCTTTCTAGTTGTAGTAAGTTTAACAGAACCGTCATCTTCGGCATCTTGTGCAATATCGTTCATATCAATATTGTTTACAATTCTATACCTTCCAGTAACTTCCCCAGTTCCGTCGGCATTTTCTGTGTAATACTCTTTATAAGATGAAATTTCAGTTGTAGTTGCTTTTCCTGTTGCTTTTGCAAAATCAGAAGCGTTTCTCAAAATGATTGGGTTTGTTTCACTTCCGTAAGAAAGGTCAACATATTTCATTGTGTCAACATCTCTGATACTTCTGCTGTAAAATACGCTTGTAACTTTTCCATTTGTAGATGCATAACGATTTGAAACAGCAATTTGATTTGCTCCGACAAGAGTAATTTTTCCATTATCTCTCATTTCCCAAATTCCGTTGTAAGCACCTGCTTCGGAAGAGAAGCTAAATCCATAGAATGAGTTTTTCTGAGCAACATCAAACACTGCAATTGCACTTGTTGAAACTTTTGATTGGATTGTGTCATCAACACGACTGTCATTATAGAAATAGCTGAGTGAAATTTCTCCGTAGTTGAGAGAATTTGTAAAGTCATCCACACCAGAGAACTGCATCTGAGTAATATCACTCTTTGCAATCTGACAAGCGGAATAACAGAGTGTAATTTGAGCTCCTGCGTTGTTTCTATAAACGAAACCAGCAACCATAGAGCCTTTTGTTTTTGAATTTTCAATTGCGATATTTGAGTATGAATTTTTAACAAGGCTGTTATTTTCATAAACGAAACCAGCAATCACACCAAGAGATGAGATATTGGTCAAGTTGTTGTAAACAATCTCTTTTGGTTCTTGTCCTTCATCAGTTGCTTCTTCCATAGCACCGCCAAGTCCTTCAACATAGCTGTTTTGGATGCTCTGATTGTTTGAAACAACAAAGCCAGCGGTGATTGATGAATCATATTGCATAATGTTGTCAATTTGGATGTTCTTTACAAAAGATGCACTGATGTAGCCTGTATTTGAATTAACAAATCCAGAAACTTCTCCTTGTCCTTCCAAATAGAAAACTTCAAGTTCTTTGGATTGCAAATAGTTTGTTCCGTCAATTTGAGTGATATGTTTAAATGATTCTCCGCCCACACGGCTGTTCATAATTGACGCATTGTTTTCAAGCACAAAGCCAGAAACCCTGCTTTCAACATTCATAGAATATGTAAGAGCGATTGGAGAAGAATTTGCACCGTTTGTGTACTTAACAACCAAGCCAGAGTTGCCTGTATTTTTAGCGATTTGATACTTTTCATCATAGTAAGAAACCACTTCACAGTTGTATATTACACCTTCATTTGTAAGCGCAAAGCCAGCAATTTCAACACTTGTGTACTGCTTGATATTAACAGAAATTTGTCCACCATTGTAGATATTTACTCTAACGTTTTTAAGTGTGGTATTTTGTGTAACTGTTGTGAAAAGTGCAAGACGGAGTGAATTTTCGTCAGTCATCTTGAAACTGTTGATATGAATTGTAAATCCATTTCCGTCCAAACTGTTGAGAAGTGAAGTGCTGATTGGTGTATAGTCAGAAAGCACGATATCATTCATCAAAATATAATCAGCAGCTTCTTCGGAGTTTGTTGCATAATCAATAAACTCTTGTGCAGTTGAGATTTGAGTTGGAGACTCTTCATCTGTCCAAACTTCAACCACAACCAAGAAGTAATAATCGTTTACAAGTTCAATGCCCTGATAGTTGATTACAGTTCTAAGCTTCATAAGCTGAGTACCAGCACGCTTACCTGAAATGTTTATTCTTGATGAGCCATCAACCAATGTTTCTTCATCAATGCTGAAATAATCGTTTTGAGTGATTGTGTTTCTGTTTGCATTGTAGATTGCAGTCGAATGAGTTTCATCTGTTGCATACCAAAGTTGTTGTTTAAGTGTGATTGGGTTGTAAAGTCCAGTCTCATCATCACGAAGATAGTTGATGTAATAGCCAACCTTATCGTCGTAATAATAGTTGTAGTTTAAGAATTGTTCTCTTCTTGCTGTCAAAGCTTCAACAGCCTTAACTTCATCAGAATCGTTCTTGTTGTAGTTGTATTCTGTTGGAAGAACTGGATAATTGAAATGAAGCTCTGAGCTGTCGTTTATGTAAGCATTGAAAACATCATAAGTTCTTCCATTATAGCTTCTCTTGTTTCCACTGCCTACAACAGAAATTCCTTTTGCGTCGATTGAGAAATCAACCAAACACAAAGTTGCACGAGAAGTCTTAATCTCTTGAATGTTGTTCAACATCCTTTCAACTGATGCACAGACATAGAAGATTCCGCTGTCTTGTCCGCCAACAAGTTTTGCATCAACACCTGCACTTATTTGCGCTGTGTAAACTTTATAGTTTCCAACAACTTCAACTGTTGGAGTTGTCAAAGTAATCTTGGCTTCATTATTTTGTAAGTATAAATCATAAAGAGTTTGCTCAATGCCAACCCGTACAGTCACTGTTGCACTTTCACCCTTTGCCAAAAGGTAAGTTGTTGCATCATTAACTCTAACCACTGCATCTTGCATATAGTCAACTGTCAAAGTCTGACTTCCTGTTGCCAAGACTTCATTTCCATTATAGAAAGTTGTCACAAGTCTAAGTCCACTTGTTGAAACAAACGAACTTGAAATGTACAGTCTGAAATAGAACAATCCGTCGCCAGTTTTGTCACTGTCTGTGATGTTGACTCTTACACCATTTGCAGTCACTGTTGCAGAGTTTGAATTTACATAATAACCATACATTGGATTGTAAACGAGTTTTGAAAGTCCAACAGTTCCGACTGCACTGCCTGACACTTCATAAGTGAGTGTGAAGTGTGTCATCTTTGCAAATTGTGGAGTCACAGAAACTGAAACGATTGCGTCTGACGCTGGTGAAAGTGTATTCAAAATATTGCTTGAAGGTGTCAGGTATAGAATTGAGTTTCTTATTTGTCTTCTTTCAACTGCATAAGTTGAAATAGAGAAATCTTCAAGTTTTTGAGTCTCAACTTTCAAATTTATTTTTCTTAAATAGGTTGTGTTTCCTGATTGGCTTGAAGCATTGACTGAAAGCACCAGTGCTGAGTATTCTTCATCAATCAAGTGCTTCTTGTCTTCGCTAATCTTAACCAAAACTCTGTATTTATTTTGAATTACACCGTTTGCAGAAGTTGAAGAAGTCTTAGTCCAAGAGATTTCAAGTGACAAGTTGCTGTCAACATCAAATTTTACAAGATTATCTTCTTCTTTGGCAGAAACTTCAACTTGTCCATAACTAAGACCAAACACAAGGTCATCTGTTTCTTCGTCTGTTTCCAAAAGTGCTTCAAAAGTTGCATATTCAGAAGGACGAACAATCAGATTGTTTGCGTTTGCAATTTCAAGTTTCTTTGCACCATTGTAAACTCTGACATCAAAAGTTCTTGAAATCTTGTCATTAACTGCATTTGCATAATTTGTGTAATCAGTATTTGCAGAAAGTACATTGTGTGAAAGGTTTGTGTAGATTGTTGTTCTGTTGTCGTCTTGGTGTTTTTTAAGTCCAGTAAGCACAATAGAATTGCTGCTTCTTGTCACCCCAACATAATCATTTGAATCACTTGCACCAATATAAGTATGGTTGATTGTGAAATTATCTTTATTGAGTGCATAGAGAGTGTTTCCGTCAAGGTAAACTGAACTTAATGTGCTGTAAACCACTGTTCTGCTTGCACCTGTTTGCAAAAGGATAATTTGTTCATCCTTGATTGAAATTCCGTCAATCATTGTTGAAAGCGTAGGCAAAACATTCATAATGACAAACTTGAATGTTTTAACTTGTGTGAAATCCATTTTTGAGTGAACATTGATTTCAAACTCATTTGCTGTGGTGTTTAAAATTTTGATTGAGTTTGCAGAGATGGAAATATTTTTGCTTTCACTTGTCAAAAGCAAACTTCTTGCCTGTTCAGAAGAAAGACCAAACAAACTTGAAATTGAGATTGTGTTAAGTCTTTCAAGCATAGCTTTTTCTTGAACATCTGAAATTGTGTTGACTGGATTGAACATAAACAGGATTCCTGTTTCATATTCTTTTGAGCCAACTACTTTCTTTCCAGAATTTAAAACTCTCAGTCTTCCATCGTAGTCACCTTGCACATCAACGGCGTGAACATCATCAAGTTCAACTGCTGTGCTTTGTGCAACATTTAGCAGATAAATATATCCAAAATTGATTTCGCCATCAGTTTTTTGCAAATTCCAAACATTTTCATCAAGTCCCAATGCTTGAAGCTGTGCATTCTGCAATTCATCATCTGCGTCAGTAAGACTAACCATACCAGACTGCGTTCCGTTGACAAATTCTATCTCAGCATTTGCATAACTGTAAGTGACCAACTTGTAAATATTTGTACAAGCAACACCTTCCGCAAAGAATGTGATATAGCTGTTTTCAAGAGTTACATATTGGTCAGAATCACTGCTTGCAAAAGCAGCACTTGCATCTCCGATGAAACCAAATGATTCAACAAATTTTGCCCCATTAGAGCTTCCGCCAGCCAAAACACCAACAAAGCCTTCTGTCTTGATAATGTTTGAAGTAGAATAAGCATCATCTGCGCTCTCAGCGTCTTCCACCATTGGCAAAGCGTAAGCATAAACATAGGTTCTTGTTACAACACTTGTGCTTCCAGCAAAGCCGACAATTCCACCAATATTCTTGGTTGACTCAATACTGTTGCAACTTGCTTCATCGTTTTCAAATTTGTAGAATTCAAATCCAGAATTTTCAATATGTCCATTGTTCTCACCAACAAGCCCACCAACATAAGAGCTGTAAAGCGCGCGGATTGATGTTCCATAAGCATAAGTGTTTGAAATCGTTCCTTCGTTTTGTCCAGCGACAGCACCTGTGTTTTGAATTGCAGAAGAGTTGAGTTTGCTTCCATAATAGCTGCCTTCTGCGTTTGCATAATAAACATCAAGCACGCAGTTTTCAATCTTACCAGTTTTCCCAACAACATTTGCAATAAAACCAGCATTTGCAGAATCAGAAACTGTTGCTTCTCCCACAAAAGTCAAATCCTTAATTGTTCCAGTCAAGTTGTTTACAAAGCTTTCGCTTCCGTTTGTAAACTTCAAAGTAACATCTGCACTGTTTCCATAGAGCATTCCACTAAACTGGCTGTAAGACTTCCAACCAGAAAGAGTGATGTCATTCATAACTCTGTAATATTTTGCATAGTCAATTTCTTCCAAGTCGCCTTGGTTGTAAACTCTGATTGCCGTACCTTCACTGCTTCCGTCAGCAATCGTAATCAATATTTTCAAAATGATATTGCGATAGTAAACTTTCTCTCCTTCCCCGTTGAAGAAGTAGTTTGAAATTTCATCGCTTCCAGCAATAAGCTCATCATATCTTGTCCCAAGAGATGAAAGTGGAATAAACACTGGAATTTCAGTCAAGCTTCCATCTGGTTCTTCAACGTATTTGTAAACCAAGATGTGATTGAAGCCGTCAACATTCTTTACCATATCGTTTGGCAAGAGATACAAATATCCCCTTCCGCCCTTGTTTGTGTTGATGTTGACATTGAAAATCTGTCCGATTGAAGAAGTTGAAATTTTGATGTCGCTTGATGAACCGCTTGATGCAACATACAAAGAAGTCAATCCAATGTCGTTTGCGTCACTAGGTTCAACAGAAGTTGAGATAGTGAAATTCTTTTCACTTGTATTTGTTGTTGTCAAGTTAAGATAAATCTCATTGTCTGCTGTTTTGTTTACCCATTGCACTGACTCCAAACGCTTAACATTTCTGATTTCAATTTGGATTTCAGATGTTTTTTCAAAACCGTGTTCGTCCAAATAAACAACTTTAAGCACATCCTTAACAGAAGTTTGAAGCTTTGTTGAGTTTGCAGTAATTCTGAAAGTCAAATTTCTGCCATTGTTTGAAATCATAACATTTGAGATTGTGTAATAGTCATTTTTCCACATTGTCTTTGAATCTGTTACTTGGTAGAAATCTTGAAGTCCAGAAACAAATGTGAAATAATCAAGAGAATTTGAATAAGTTGGAATATTGTCATCTTGACGCATTGAAAGAGTCACATCAACAATCGACCTGTTTATATCACCCAAACTAAGAGTCTCAGTTGTGTAAAGAAGAGTTGTTCTCACATTTGAAGAAAGAAATCTCACTGAATAGAAACTTTCAAGTGCAAAGAATCTTGCAACAGTAACAGTGTTGTGTTCTTCATCATAACCTTCAACAAGCACTGCAACAAAACCCTTGAATGGTCTGTTTGAAACAGTGAGCATATCTTTTGAAATTGAGAAGTAGCCTGCATCCACTGTATCAAAATGCATAAATGCGTTTGCGTTTGCAATGGCGTCAAGTTCTCCACTTGCAAGAAGCTCATTTGCCAAACGGTCAAGTTCAGCAGAATCTGTGATTCCGTTCAAGATACTCAAATAAACTTTCAACTTGTCAAAAGACATAAATCTGTATGAGATTCCGTTTTCTGTCAAGGTTGCATTTTGGAAAGCTGTGTAAAGTGGAAGCGATGTTCCAGCTTCAAGCATCAATTTTGACAATGAATAACTCTGTCTTGATGTGTCATTTAAGATGTTCTCATTTTCCAAAACATAATTTTGTGCTTGTGAATTGTCAATATAAACATTTGCAGATGACTTGTCAGAGTTTTGAATAGTGAGTGATTCAATTGGCACAAAGGTCTCAATTTTAAATTCAGCAGACTTTTTGCCTGTGATATGCTCAAACCAGAAAGTTGAAGTATCAGCAAAGTTGTATGCAGTAAGTGTTGCAGAGAAGCTCACAACAACAAAACTTTCATCTGCGTTATCTTCGCTCTTTGACAAAAGTGTAAGATTTGAATATTCAAAGCCACTCACACCATCATTGCAAAGTTCAAGTCCAGAAACTGTTGAGATTCCAGAAATCTTAACCGCAAAATCGAGTTTTCTTGAAGAGTAAACACTTGAAGAAAGGAATTGAACATTTTCAAGTGCAGAACCATCAGAATTTACAACACCCAGATTTTTGTCTTCTGCGATTTTGTAGAAAGTGAAATAGAGTGAAGTGTTTACTGACGCATTGCTTCTTGATTCAAACTTGAATTCAACACCATCAAGCACATCGTATGTATCTGAGCCTTTAACATAGAGCTTTGTTCCAGTCTCAATTGGTTCTGTCACAAAAATATTTGAAAGCGATGCACTTTGAGTAAACTGCAAAGGTGTTCCATCCGCAGTGAAGAACTGTGCGACCTGAGCCACTGGATTCACCAAAGGCAATGTAAGATTTTTCAAACTTGTTTGATTTGTGTCAATAGTAATTCTGAAATATCTGTCATCAATTGCGACATCAGTTGGTCCAATCACAGTGTTCACTTGATAGCCGAGAGTATTTTCGTAACTTGAAAAGACAT
Source organism: uncultured Lachnospiraceae bacterium (assembly GCA_964541365.1). Lineage (GTDB taxonomy): Bacteria > Bacillota > Clostridia > Christensenellales > UBA1242 > Caccovivens. Next base: position 25,507 of record CAZIPJ010000009.1, on the reverse strand, counting down.
CTTGGAAAGTGTTGTTGATGCTGTATCCTTTTTCGTCAGAAAGTTCAACAATAGTTGCAGAGTAAGCGATGTCCAAAACAAGTCTGGCAGATGTTGTTGAAACTGAGTAGTTGTATTTTGCATAGTCTACTTGCAAATAAATTTCAAATTGACCAAAGATATTTTTTGCGTTGTTGTCAATCGCATCAAAAGTGAAATTGTACGTCTTTGTTCCGCCAGTCACATTGTCTCTTTCTGAATAGTCAAAGATGAAATATTTTTCATATTCGGCACTGTCGAGCAAAACAGCTTGTCCGTTTTCTCTTTTGTAAACAACTGGCTTCAATCTAAGTTCATTCTCTTCGCTTACATCAAGCACCAAAACACCTTCCGCAGTTGAAAGGTTTGAGTTGTTTCTTTTAAGTGCAACAGTTGCCGCAGTTGTTTCAAGATTGCCATTGCGATAGAAAACATTGTCTTCAACAGAATAGTTTTGAATAGTTGAATCTTCAAGAACTTCCAAAGTCACAACTCTGCTGATATCTCTGTTAAGTTGATAAGTTGCAAGGATGTTAATTCTTCTCATTGAGTAAGAATCAAAAACTTTAAGTGAGTTTCCTTCAACCTTTGCTGCAAGAGTTCCGTCAACAAAAAGTTCCTTCTCGCCATTTTCAAATGTCCAATCAATATCTGTGATATTTGCATATACTGGAAGCAAATCGAAATAGTCATCTGACACAAGTTCTTTTTCAATCCCTTTCACAACAAACAAGTTTGATTTGCCGTCTTCCGCAGCTTGCCCAGCTGTCTTTAATTCTTCAACAACTGTGTTGACAGTTATGTTTATGTATTTGTATTGCTTTGAGTCATCAAGGGCAGAAACTTTAAGTTGTGCCACCCCGCTGTTTTTGTCATCTTTGGTTAGAATTTTAAATCCATATTTTCCGTTTGCTTTTTTTCTAGACACATTTGAGCGTTGCAAGTTGATGCAGTCTTGACCATACACAACTTCAACATTGATTCCTGCGTTTGAGTTTTTAAGTTCAACTTCGATATCCTTGGATTTGTTGTTTTCTCCATTCTCATAGTTGGTGTAAAGCACCACTTCTGTATCGGAAACAGAGAGAGAAACCTTCTTGTCGCAAGCCGACAGAAGCACCCCCGCCAATATTACAAAAACACTAAGAATAACCAAAGCAAACTTCTTCATTGTGTCCTCCATTTTTAATATCTGCAAAGTGACAGATTTTTATATAATATATTATAAATAAATTATAATCTTAAAGTCAAATTTTGTCGAAAAAATTATGAAATTATTTTCAGCATAAAAATAAATTAAAAAATCATATTTAAAAATTCAAAAATAAATTATTAAAAAATGTAAAAAGCCCTAATTATCGAATTTTAAAATAATTATTTGAAATTAAATAAAAAATTAAAAAAATAATAAAAAAACACATAAAAATATTATTTTTTATGCATTTTTAATTTATTAAATATTTTTTTATTTTACTTTTTCATATTTTTCTTTTGTGGATTTTCCACCTCTTATATGTTTTTCTGCAAAGTTTTTCCGCATCACTTTTTGCACCTTCTGAAACATCTGTCTGTCAATTTTTTTAAGTCTTGTTGCCATATCATTATGCACCGTGCTCTTGCTAAGGTGATAGATTTCTGCTGTTTTTCTGACCGTATCTTCGGTTTCTACAATATGCTGAGCAACCTGCATCGTTCGCTCTTTGATGTATGCTTTCATAACACCTCCATAAAAATACTTATGAAAGCGTTTGTCAAATTATGTTTCTTTTTGTCGAATTTTCAAAACAAAAAAATAAGCAAAGCTTTGACAGCCTTGCTTATTCATTTAAAGAAAATTATTTCTTGCAGTTTTCAATCAAAGAGCAAATCTCTCCAACTGTTTTAACTTGATTGATTTTTTCGTCAGGGATTGTGATGCCATATTCTTCTTCCAATGTCATCAACATTTCAATAACATCCAAAGAGTCTGCACCCAAATCTTCCAAAATGTTTGATTCCATCTTGACCATATCCTTTGAAACTCCAAGTTGTTCTGCAATTACTCCTGCAACTTTCTCAAATACCATAACAACCTCCGTTACTACATAATAGCACATTAAGGTCATTTAATGCAACTTTTTTTAAAAATTTACATTATTTATTTTGCAAATCAATGAAGTTGTTTGGGTCAATTTCTTCTCCGTTTTTCAAAAGAGTGAAATGCAAATGGTTTCCTGTCTTTGATTCGTTTGAAGCAGATGATGAAGCTGTTCCGATTTTTTGTCCAGCTTGAACTTTGTCGCCAGCCTTAACATCAACCTTGTCGCTCAAAGATGAATAAACGCTTACAAAGCCGTCATTATGAGAAATCTCAATAGTGTAACCTTCAAGTGAATTTGATGTTACAGAAGTAACCACTCCGTTTGCAACTGAGAACACATTATCGTTTTCAGATGTAATGTCAACTGAAAGGTGAATTTCCCAACGTTTCAAGCTGTCATTAAATTGCAAATGGTCATCTGCAAAGTCTTTAACGACCACTGCATTTTCCATTGGCACTGAAAACTTTACAGCTTCTGTTGAAACAGGTTTATTTTCCCCCTTTGAAACTGAAAGTGCAAGCACCAATGCAATTCCTATGCAACACACGCAAGCCACTGTAAGTACCCCAAATCTTCTGAAAAATTTTAAAACTTTTGATTCTTTTTTCATTTCCATTTTCTTACCTCCACAACTCAAATATTTCCACAAAACGCCGTTTTAAACATACTTTTTGAAAATTTTTAGTAACCAGTGAGAATGATTGGAAATCCAACTATCACACCGTCAGCGGTTTTTGCAACCTGCACATTAACTTTCTTCCCATCAACATATACAAACTTCTTATAGGAAGGAGAATATCCATAGCTTATTTGAATGCCTTCAACTTCTTCACTGGAAAGCTTTTCAAAATGAATCTTTTTCAAAATTGAGTCAATCTCACTTTCATCTGTATAAAACTGAACTGAATCACTTTGTTTGACCAGAGCCAAATTCTTCTTTGCTTCTTCAAATGTGCAATAGTTGAAGATTTTATCTCCACAGCTCACGTGTTCAAATTCTCCATCAAACTCATCATCAGAGACAAAGCAGACTTCTTCCACCCCGCTTACATCAAAAATTTGCGTCGTCTTATCAGCGAAGGTCAGACTCCCCGTCACAAGCGCAATAATAAAAAGAAAAATAATCAACTTTTTCATAAGCTGATTATTCTCACAAAAATATTTATATAAACAAAAAATTGTAAATAAAGACTTTTCCTATTTAACTAAGAAATATATGCAAAGTGCCAGTCCAACCAGAGCCAAGCAGAATCCAACCCAATAGAGCATTGTGGCAAGACTTGCTTTTTTTCTCTCTTTCTTTGGCTTTTGAGCAGGTTTGTTCTCTTTGGTTTGTTCTTGCTGTGCAGATGCCAAAGAAGTCTCTTCCACTTTCTTTTCGTCTGCAAGTGTTTGCTTTTGTTCATTCGCCAAAACTGGTTCTTGCTTCACAGGTGGTGTTTGAGTTGCAGAAGCAGGCATTGAAGGTGTTCCAGTTTGCTGTCCGTCATTTCTTGGTGGAAATGGTGGCATTTTAGGTGGTGGCGGTGGCATAAATGGTTTATTTTCTTCCATAATGAAATCTCCTTTATGCTGTTATTTTAAAACTTTAAAGCAAAAATGTCCAACAAATTACACGAACTGCTTTTGAAATTGCCATTCAAGTTGGTTTTCTTCTGTGTTTTCAGCAGTTTCCACCACAATTGAAAGGATATATTTTTCCTTGCTTGACAATTTGTTCTCAGCAGGGATTTGAATATACTCACAGAAAAGAGTTTTCCCACCTGCACCCAAAATTTCTTTAAAATAATAATATTCACCATCAAAATCAAACCTGTCATCTGTAAAGAATTGCAATTTTTGGTCGGTTTCATCACCAAAAACCCTTGTTTTCACTCTGACAAGCAAATCTTTTTCAGAATTTACAGCACTAATTTGAATCTTTTGTGGCAACTTCTCCATAGGCAAATAAGAGCCATCAAAAGTGAATGAAAGCACACTTGCCTGATTTGGATGTACTTCGATTGTTGCGGTTTCTCCGATTGAAATATCTGATTGAGAGCGAATGAATGACAACGAAAAATAATACCCGCTTGTGCCAAGTATAACGGATAAAACTAACAAAATTGACAAAGCAATGACTGCAAAAAGCCATCCGATAGTGGACTTATTCATACCACTAGTCTTTGCTTAAACTCCAAACTTATGCTTTTATCTTTTAAATTTCTCTTGTTTTTTTCGTCTGAGCGTTCTCTCAGCTCTGAAATTCTCAATCTGAGCCTTTCTAAATTCCTGACTTTCTGCCTGTAAAGCTCTTCTTTTTTGCACCCAGCGATACTTTCTGTTTCCATAAAACGTATCATAAAGGAAAATTCCGAGCCCCTGCAAAAGATAGAAATAATAGTCACAGAATCTCCAAAGCAAAAGTGGCCAGAACACACTTCCGCCCAAATAAGACCTAAACAGCCACGCGAAAGTGATTTCATTGAATACGATACCACCAGGAAGTGGGATGAACGCAGTCGCCAAATCCACAAGCACGGTATAGACGAAAAAGTCTCCATAAATGGATGAATCGCATTCTCCACTGAATGCACAACAAATAAAGAAAGGAATAGAGTACAGCAAAATAAATCTCGCTGCGTTTAAAATGAACTGATAAACAATATCAAACTTTGCTTTAACATAGTCTTTCATTGTGGCTTGATAGTCGTCAATGAAAGTAGTAACTTTTGAAAAACTTCTATCAAAATCTTTCAAGAATCTCAATTTAACAAGGACTTTAATGAGCCATCCTGCAACCTTCTCGCACACTTTCTTTGATGCTGAAAAGGTGAACATCACAATAAGCATCACCAGCGTAAAGCAAAATACAATAACACTAATGACAGACACCATTCCGGTTATCCCATTTGAGAAAGAGATAATCAGACACACCATTGTCATCAAAATCCACGCTGTATTTTGGAAAAGCAATTTTGAAACAGGGATAGACAAAGACGCTGCACCAGGGATATCCCTACTTGAAAGATAGCCAACCATAAAGGTCTGTCCACCATTTGGAATTGGTGTAATACCGTTGTAATATCTCCAAGTCGCCATAGACTTGTAAGATAATGCCCATCTGGACATAAGAGTTTTTCTGTAAATCATTCGGTGAACAGAAAGCACATCCAGCACAACGATAACAAGCAAAAACAGGAATGCAATCAAAAGATACCAACCGTTTTCAACTTTACCGAAAGAAAAGTTTTCACCGCTTGTGAATATATCCCAAATCAACACACCCACAACCAAAATAATGTTCAAAACAAAAAACAGAATCTTCCAAACCTTTTTACGAGTTGTGGCAGTGTGAGACTCATCAATCTCTTTGTTTACTTCTTCAATTTTTTCTTCAACTTTTTGGTTTTCTTCCGCTGAAAGTCCTCTTTCAACTTCTTCTTGACGGATTCTCTTTTTTTCTATTCTAAGAGATTTAAGGCGAGAAAAAACTGATTGCTTCTCGGTTCTTCCGGCAATCTGGACTTCTTCAATTTTTTCTTGAACCTTTTCTTCGTCCTTCATTACTAGTTGATTTTAACAAAAAAACAACTCTTTGTCAATTTAACAAGAGTTGTTTGTTTATATTATAACTATTTATATAAGTCCTTAATGTTTTCTTTATGAATAACAATTGATTTTGTTTTGCTCCTAAGGTTGTTCATATCCATTTCTTGGAACACTGAGAAGTTGTTTGAATCAAGTTCGTCAAACAAAACATCAAGAAGTGTCTTACTTGAAAAGACATTGATTTTTGTTGATGCAAGTTTCAAGATGTTGTCTTTTTCAGAAGAAGCATCAAAGTCTTTGTTTACTTCTGCAAAAACATTCTTAACTTCACCAGCGTAGAAGAAAATATAGAAAGCATCATCAGTTTGCACAATCTCAGAATAGTCCCCAACTTGTGCATTTCCGTTGTTATAAAGTTTGACAATAGCTTCTTTCACAACTTCGTCAGAATAGCCATCACCAGTGATTGCATTTCCATTTACATCAACACCAAACACTGCATTGTAATCTTTGCCCTTGTTTGAGTCGTCATCATTGTAAAGATAGAAATAGTCTCTGTAAATGTTTGCCATACTGCTTCCGATTGAAGCGATTTCGTCCTGAATTTCAGCAATTTCTGCTTGCAACTGTGCAATCTTAGCAAGTCCTTCTTCGTCATTTGGAGTATTCAAAATTTCTTCGTTAAGTTCTTCAATTTTCTGGTTGCGCAGGCTCTTTTCATTTGCTTTTGCACTGAGAGAATCTTCAATCAAAGAGTAGAGTTCGTTGATTGAAATCTTTCCGTCCGCTTCCCCAGTTGTTGCATTTCTGACAGTCACCCTATTTACTTTTCTGTCAAAAAGTTTTTCCACTTCGGTATTGTAAGTGTCTTGTGAGATTTGTCCATTATCTCTCTTTGTTTTAAGAGCAGAAAGCCCTTCAACATTGATTTTGATTGGAGCAAGATAGAAATAATTTCCAGCTTTTTCGTTGTCTTTATTTCCAACAATGTAGTCAACACTTGAAACATCTGAAAGGATTGATGATTCAAATGCAGAGAGATTGCCCTGTGAAATATAGTTTGTGTAATCAGTTTTTACTCTTTTTGTGTATGCTTTAAGCACATCATTTGCAGTAACACTTGAAATGCCTTTGTTTGCGCTGTTGTGAAGAGCTTCGTATTTTTCAACGATATAGTTATCTCTTAAAATCTCATAAACTCTGTTGAGCTCAAACTTAAACCATTCGTCACCCTTAAATTTTTTGTAAGAGTAATTTTCTTTGATGTCAGCGATGTACTTGTTGTAAGCCACTTTCCAAGCCTTTTCTTCTGTCATTTTGAAAAGGTTGTCAAACATCAGTTCTTGATAAGGATATTTTTTGTTTGCTTTGTCATAGTATTCAAAATCATACGCACCTTTTTCGTCTGTATGAATTTGATAAGTGTCTTTAACGCTTGTCTCAGTTGACTTTTTCTTGATAACCCAGTTTCCATCTTCGTCTTTCACAAGAGAATCAATCTTTGTCTGATAATCTTTGAAAACTGAAACATTTGAGTTTTCACTGCTGTCTGAACTTGAACTGTCATCTTTGTAGTCTTCAAGATAACCTTTAAGATTTGAGTAAATCGCATCAAATGTTGAATCCCAAAGATATGATTTTTCTCTGTCATTGAAAAGTTCTTCACCGTTTGCCTTGTAGGTATCTTTAACATCTTTGATTGTCAGATATTTTTCAATAATTGTTTCAAGTGTAGTCTTAACAGCTTCTTCCATTGACTGTCCATAGTTTTGAACATAGTTGTATCCATAGCTGTTGAATGCAGTAATCAATTCTCTCTTTGAAATTTTTTGCTCAGAGCCGTCTTTGTAAGAAATTGTGGCAACTGTTGCTTCAAAATAGTTTTTGTCATTTCTTTCCCAGAGTGAACATCCTGTAAGCACAGTCAGGCACATCACAAAGACAAGTAGTAAGGATAAAATCTTCTTTTTCACGCTCAATCTCCAAATAATATATTTGTCACAAGGCAAAGCCTTTAAACATCTAGTGTCTTAACCGTAGTATTATATAATATAATCAGACAAAATTCAAGCAAAAGACGGCAAATTCTCAATCTTTTTTAAAGCCAGAAGCATTTGAGAAAATCTCAATAAGAGTGTTGAGTTTGTCGGAAATCTTCCCAGAAGAATTCACTGATAGAATAGGTAAATCTTCAAATTTTAAACAGGTGTCATAAAACTTGACAACTTTCGACAATCTTTCATCAATTATTTGCTCTGTTTTGTAGAAATAAACCAAACAGTCACGCGTGTTTATTCTGATTTTGCAAACATTGAAATCTTTTGCAAGGTTTTTAAGATAAGCTATTTTGCACAAATTTTCCACTTCAACTGGAATGTCGCCATAGCTTTCCACAAGATTTTCAGTCACAATGCGGAAATCTTGTGAAGTTGAAATCTGGCTGATTTTGTTGTAGAAGACAATTCTCTCTTCCTGAGAAGAAATATAGTCATCCGAAATAAATGCATCCAAAGCAAGTTCCATTTTGATTTCTTTTTCGGAATTCTCTCTGCCACCAGCCATCTCTTTTGTCACTTCTTCCAAAAGTTTGACATAAAGGTCATAACCCACTTTTTGCATATGACCGTGCTGTTCTTTTCCCAAAATATTGCCAGCTCCACGGATTTCAAGGTCACGCACAGCAATCTTAAACCCGCTTCCAAGCTCTCTAAATTCCTTTATGGCTTCAAGTCTCTTGTAAGCGTCTTCTGTGATTACTCTTCCGCCGTCATATGTCAAATAGGCATAAGCAAGTTTGTCAGAGCGTCCAATTCGCCCACGGATTTGGTAAAGCTGACTCAGTCCCAAATGGTCACAATCCACAACAAAAAGAGTGTTGAGCGTTGGCAAATCAACACCATTTTCAATCAAAGTTGTGGAAATAAACACATTAAACTTGTCGTCATACAAATCTGCAATCACTTTTGAAAGTTCTTGCTCCATCATTTGCCCGTGAGCAACGCCAATCTTTGCTTGTGGCAAAAGGGAAGCAAGGTGCGCCCTAAAATTGTAAATCTCCGCCACCTTGTTAAACAAGACCAAAGCCTTTCCATTTCTTGAAAGTTCTCGGCAGATAACATCCTGCAAAAGCTGGTCACTGTAAGGTGTGACATAAGTCTGGATTGGCAGTCTTTCTCTTGGTGGCGAAGCAATAACGCTTATATCACGGATTCCAGAAAGTGACATATGAAGAGTTCTTGGGATTGGCGTTGCAGACAGCGTCAGCACATCAATATCCGTCTTAAACTTCTTGATTTTCTCCTTGTCCTTAACACCAAAGCGTTGTTCTTCATCCAAAACAAGAAGTCCCAAATCCTTAAATTTCAACTTTTCATTGAGAATTTTGTGCGTGCCAATAAGAAGGTCAACTCTGCCTTCTGCGACCCTTTTGTAAATGTCAGTGGTCTGTTTATCTGTCTTGAAACGGTTTAAAATTTCAATTCTCACACCAAAGCCAGCCATTCTTTTGATTGCAGTGCGGTAGTGCTGTTCGCTCAGGATTGTGGTTGGGCACAAGAAAGCCACTTGCTTTCCATTGTAAATCGCCTTAAACATAGCTCGCAGTGCGACTTCTGTTTTCCCAAACCCTACATCACCGCACACCAGCCTGTCCATAATCTTGTCGCTTTCCATATCTTTGTCTATCTCAGAAATTGCAAGTGCTTGGTCTGTGGTAAGTTCAAACTCAAAAGCATCCCCAAAATCTTTTTCAAGTTCTTCATCACGGACAAAAACAAAGCCTTTTTTCTCTTCTCTTTCTTTGTAAATCTTTGCAAGAGAAATCGCGACTTCTTTCAAGTCTTCTTTGACTTTTTGTTTAAGCTTATTCCACTCATTAGAGCCGAGACTGTTAAGCTTTGGACTGTCTCCACCAACATACGCTGTCACAAGGTTTGCTTGCTCAGTTGGCAGATATAAAAGTGCGCCGTTTTTGTACTCCAAAACAAAGTAGTCTTTCTCAAAATGAGACAACTTCATCTTGACAATATCTTTACATTTCCCGATGCCGTAAAAGGAATGAACAACAAAATCTCCGACCTTTGGCAAATAAGAAAAATTATCTTTGCCAGAGCGGTAATCAACCTTTCGACTACGATACATATCATCTGTGCCAATGCCCACAATTCCACTTTGCAAAAAGCTGAATGAATAAGCAAAATAATCTCTGCACAAATAGATGTGAACGCCATCAACTACTCTTCCATCAAACACTCTGTAATTGATGCCATTGGTCACCAAAAACTCTTGCAAAATTTCAAAGAAACTTCCACCAAAAAGCATTACATCAATGCCATTATCAGCGTACATAATGACATCATTTTTAAGCATCAAAAAGTCAGTCACATAGCTTTTTTGCCCAATGGTTTTATTCTCAAAATCTGTGTTTTCAGTGTTTGAAAAAACTACTGCACTTGATAAGTCAGCCTTCTCAAAATCAAAGAAAATTTCTTCAATATTCCAAGAAAGTTCTTCTCTGCTTTTGCTCAAAATCCTGCATTCATTTTCAATTTTATTTGGCTCATCCACCACAACAAAATCACATAAATCAAACACAGAATTTGCTCCAAACTTCAAAAAAAGTGGTGATATTGCAACTTTTTTAACAATTTCCTGAGTTTTCATATTTGAAAAATCAAAAGAAATCATCTTTTCAATTTCATCATCAAAGTATTCAATTCTGTATGGAAATTCTTGCCCAACAGCAAAGACATCCACCACATCTCCACGCACTGCAAACTGACCAACAGTCGTGACATAATCCACTCTTTCAAAACCAAAATCAACAAGCAACGAAATCAATTTTTCAATAGGAAAGACTTGATTTGTTTCAAGTCTGATTTTCTCATCCAAAAAGTCCAAGTCAAACTTTGTCGTGATTGATGATGGCAGAAAAATAAGCACATCAATTTTGTCATTTAAAAAAGAAGAAACTGCATTTGCAAACGGGAAAAGATTGACGTCTTTTTCGTCTTCATTTTCTCTGCCGCAAGAGACAATCTCAACTCTTTTTCCGCAGTCAGAAAGTCCCTTTTTAATTTTACTTGCAGTCACAAAATCAGCACACAAATAGACCAGTTTTTTCTTTGTTGCACAAAACAAAACTTTTTCGCCAATAAAAAAACCACCCAACTTTTTTTCGTCAGGCAAAGCGTTTTTTTGAAGAAAGTTTAAAACATTTTCCATAGCTTAAATTCTCGCGCAAACTTCGTCGGCAGCCTTTTCAAGTATTGGCTGAAAAACCTTTCTGTCAAACTTTGAAAGCACATAATCTGCAAGGTCAAGAGAAATGTCTCTGCCAACTCCAATCTTCACTCTTTCAAAGTCCTGTCCAATGAATGAGACAATGCTTCTAAGACCATTGTGAGTGCCAGCTGAGCCGTGTTCTCGATAACGAATATTTCCCCTTGGCAAGTCGATGTCATCCACTACAACCAAAATTCTTGCATCAGCAAATTTCTCTTTGACAAGCACAACTGATTCTCCGCTGAGATTCATATAGGTTTGTGGCTTGACCAAAAGCACCTTTTCACCGTTGAAAAAGCCTTCTCCAACAAGGGCTTTAAACTTTTTTTTATCAACACTTATTCCAAGCCTTTTTGCCAAAACATCCACTGTTTCAAAGCCGACATTATGGTATGTGCCGTTGTATTTTGCTTCTGGATTTCCAAGTCCGAACACCGCAATCATATCACACTTTTCCCTTTATAATTCTTGCAAAAGGTCCAACAACCTTTTCTTCTTCAATTTTGGCATTTTCCACATAGCTTTGACAAACAAAAGCACCATCCAAAATAATGCTGTCAATCACATAGTTTCCGCTTTCCAAAATGACGCCATTGCCAATATATGATTGCCCCTTTATGATGTTGTTTGGATAGATGACAGTTCCGCCTTCAATCTCAACATCAGCATCAATGAAAATTGTTTCTTCGCCAAAAAGGACAACTCCATTTTCTTTATGATAAGAGAGAATTCTTCCGTTAAGCACTTTAAATGCAAAAGAAATTTGTTTCGCGTCATCCACAACTTGAAAATCGTGTTCTCCAAACTCTTGAACCCCTGCTGACATCAGCATTCTTGAAGTTTTCAAAAATTCTGACTTAAAAACATAACCTTTTGGAAGCTTCATAAAATTCATAGAGTTTCCACAAAAGTGATTCATAATTTCAATGAAAGTCGCCTTTTGAAGAAGTGGAGTGTCACTGTACAAAACTGCCACAAAGTCTGCTTTATCTGCATAATTTTTTGCCAAAGAAAAAATCTCTTCTTCACTGACTTCTTCCAAGACTTGCTGTTTGCATCCAGAAGTTGCAAGTTTAACCCAATCGAGCATCTTCTTTCCGCAAAGATAGAAGTTTGGATTTGAATTTTTTGCATTCAAAATAAGCACAAGCGTTTTGCTTGCATCCCATTCAATTTTTTTCTCTTCTTTAAGAGCCAACTGACTTTCGTTACTTTCCAAAAAATCAAAACCAATTTGATTTTCAAGAGTGTCAGTTTCTCTTTCCATTACTAAATTTTCCATACATTTATTATAAATTTTTGCCCAATTTTTGTCAACCAACATTCGCATCTACTCGAAATTATGTCCAAATTATTTGAAATTCATTTTTAAAATGCCAAAGATTATGATAAAATAATCACAATGAAAACCAAAAGTGCAAAAATTTTCTATATTGTGCTGTTGCTTGCATTTCTGCCAGCAGTATTTTTTCTGGCTATGTTTTTCAGCAAGCCAAACACATCAAAAGCAGACGAATTGACCACTTCTTTCGCTATTGATAATGTTGTGGATAGAAATGGTTACTTCACACTTAAATCAACTGCGGTTGCAAGAAATGGTGGCTCGCCACAAAACGCGAACAAAACAATAACTGTTGACGGCAGAGAAGTGAAATATTATTGCTACAACTGGCGAGACATCAACTCCATAACTTTCAACTTCACTTCATCCCTTACGGACTCAAAAAGCATCTTCACAAATTATGAATTTTTGGTCACAACAATTCAAACAGAAAACTTGCAAACATCCATTGGACAAGCAGAACCAAAAACACTTCTTTCTGGGACTATCACTGCAAACAATGCGTCAATCTCAAATGTGTACTATTATTTTGACAGTGACTATGACACCGCTGGTGCACAGCACAGATTCAACGGAAACGATTTCGGCATTTATAAGTTTGATTTCAATTACACTTACATTGAAGACTCTTCACCAGAAAGTCAGTCTCACAAGATTTCAATCGGAGAGCTTTACATCGCCGTTCTTCCAGATGACATCAACACAATTTCCACAAAAGGTCTCAGCCTTTCTTACACTGTATCAAGCTCAAATGGACTTATGAATGTTTACAACATCTCATTTTCAGACAAAGATATTTTTAAATATGTAAATCCAAAATACATCAAATGGAGTGTGTTTGGAAAGGACAAAAAAGGTGCCGAATATGTTTTGACAAAACAAATCAGAGACGAAAAGTACATCGCCTACAAATACATCTGGGAAGCACTTCCATCACAGATGCAAGAAGGCTCAACCTTCCTGCTAGACACAAACAATATTGAAGGTGATTGGAAAGTATCTTGCATAATCTACAACTCTGACGGGACCCAAAAAGCCACCTTCGCAACTGGAACACTTACCACTGTGAAGCATAAAGAAAAAAGCAATATTTGGTTGATTTTGGGTATTATCTTGGCAGCACTGGTACTTGCTGCATTACTTGCAATTTTAATTTACAAACTTAAAAATAAGAAAAAATCATAAAAAACAGGCTACGAAGCCTGTTTTTTTTGTAATTTAAAGAATATTATGAACACTTGCCCCCATAAAATGTTGGAAAGTTTCAACATAATGTTTTATTATTTCCAAAGATGTGAAAAACTCAATCTCTTCTTCTTCGTCAATGTATGTTCTAAGTCTTACAATCTCAACCCCCAACTGTTCCACAGATTTGTGATTCACTAAAAAACAAAGTTTCCCTTCATTTTCCTTCCAAGAAGTTTCAAGGTTGTCCACGAGTGAAGCTACTTCTCCACTTGTGATACTCCCACTTTCTTCTGCAACCTTTTCGATTTTATAACAGTAGTCTTTCACTTCCATAAGCGAATCAGCAACCAACTTATCTTCCGCAACACAAATGAAAATCAGAAGTGAAACAATCACTATAAAACAAACCAACTTAAAAATTCTAACCTTTGTCATTCGCTCACCTGCCCAAGTGGTTCAGTTTGAAAAGTCTGATACTTCTGTCCATACTTTTGAAGATAGATTGCGCCGTTTTTATCAATTGTCATAAGAAGGACATCCTTAATTTTTTTCACATTGGTTTGTTCAAGAATTTCTTTCAATTTTGTATTGTCAATTTTCGCAATTTCAAGATTGTTTTTCAGCACCTTACCTTCATTTATGATATTGACAGGTATTGCACTCTTTTCTGGCTTTAACTTCATATCTTGAACAGTGACAGGAGCAAACTCGCTTTTTGGCAAAACGCTCATCTTGCCATTGGTCTCCATAATTGCATATTGCACTTGTTCAACACTGAAATATCCACATCCCCTGATTGCTTCAAAAACATCATCAACTGAGATGTTAAGGTTTTTCAGTGCCTTGCTGTCTATGCCATCTGGATTGATTACGATGACAGGTTTTCCGCTCAAAAAAGATGCAAACTTATTGCTGAGCGAACTTAGTATAGTCAGCAAGAAATGCAAAATTACCAAAGTAAGCACTGGCACAATTCCGTGAAGCACTGGTACAGAAACTTCCGCCATAGGTATTGTGGCAAGGTCGGCAATAATAAGCGTAAGCACAAGCTCAAAAGGTTGCATTTGTCCAAGCTGGCGTTTACCCATAAGCCTGTACAAAAACAACACGACCAAATAAATTATAACTGCTCTAACAACTATCGTTAACATACTCGTATTATGAGCAGATTTTATTTTTTCTTCCTAACTTTTGCAAAAATCATACGATTTTTTGTTCTTTTTTTTGACTTCGTTGTAAATTTCTCTTTAAAAGCAATCAAATAAACGGAGAAATTGATGACATTAAATACGACACAAAGCAGAACAAAACAACTCACTCCAATCAGTGCAGAAAGGAAGATATTGATAACATTTGGCATTACATAAGAGAAAAGCGAACTAAAAAAAGCCGTGAGCGCAACTGTTGGAAGAGACAAGACAAGCATTGTTGAAAGGTTTTTCAGAAGTCCGATTTTGATTTTAAGTTTTCTTCTGAGCATCAAAAGATTTAATGTGGAAGCAATGACAGCTGACAGCCCCATCCCAACAATGAGAGCATTTATGCCAATATACTTTGGCAAAATAAAGATTGCAAGAAACATAAACACATCGCCAATCACATAATTGACAAACGATTTCACTTCAAGCCCAACAGAGTTTAAGATTGCGGATGCTATGTTTGAAACCCCCATAGGAATCATTATCCAAGCGGAATATTGCAAAAGCGTTCCACTGAGAGCATTGTCATAAAGAAAAAGTCCAACTCTGTCGCCGATGGCAATAAACACTGGCACGATTAAGAAAGAAACAAACAGTGCAAAACTGAGTGAAGACTTAACTCTCTTTTCAATATGTTTTCCATCATTTTTCACAAGTGCCATTGAGATATCTGGAACAAGTGCTGTGGCAAGAGAACCAATGAGTGCTGATGGCAAAAACAGAAGCGGAAAAGTCATACCAAGTGCAACGCCGTAGATACTCATCGCCTGACTTGAAGTATACCCTGACGCAATCAGCCTTGCAGGAAGAATGAGTGCAACAAGTGGCTGAGTGAAACTGCTTAAAACTCTCACGCCTGTTATCGGTGCGGACTGGCGTATAACTTTTTTATAGACCTTGGTAGGCTTGGACATTTTTCCACCATAGAAAAAATACAAAAGCATAACAAAAAGTGCCGACACCAAACAAGACAAAGTGAAAGACCAAGCAACAGCCATAGCATTTTGGAGAGCGGTCATCCCTGATGCAAGCACCAAAACACAGACCACAATTTTGACGACTTGTTCCAAAAGTTCTGACACACACAAACCAAAATAGTTGTCAGTCCCCCACATCGCTCCACGAAAGACACTGTACACGGACGAGAACACCAAGGATGGTAAAAGGATGATTAAGATATTCATACAGTTTTGGTCGGTGAAAATGTTTTGAAAGAGATTTTTGAAAATCAAAATCACTGCACACAAAAGGGTGCTGACAGCCAGTCCAATAAATATACAAGTTGTCACAAGACTGCCAATCGCCTTCTTGTCAGATGCCACACGATAGCTTGCCGTCATCCTTGAAATGATGAGTGTAAAACCACTTGACACAACAGTCAAAAGCACCATAAAAATTGATAGTGCCACCTGATAAAGTCCGAGTGCTTGTGCCCCGATTGTTCTTGACAAAAAGATTCTAAACAAAAAACCCAGAAGCCTTGTCATAACAGAAAACACAGTGATAAGTGCAACATTTTTAAAAATAGATTTCATACAATTAAATTTACAAGCATTTGATAAAATATATTCCAAATCTTAAAAGGAAACTTCTATGAGTCTTAAAAAAATTTCTTTCCCATATTATCAAGTTAAAGCGGGAGAAAATTTGAAAACAATTTCAGAAAAATTTGGCATAGACGGCACAAAAATACTCTTGGATAATCGGATGTCTCCAAAGCAAATTAAAGAAGGTGTTTTCATAGTTTTAAACAGAAATTAACAAAAAAATAACACACGTTTTTGTTTTTTGTGTTATTTTCTCTTTCTTTTCTTTTTAGGAAGGTTTTCTTTTGACGCTTCAATATTAGTGATTTTTCTGCTCTTAAATCTTGCTTTAAGTAGGCTTTCAATGGTTTGTTTGTACTTGAAAGAGAGATAAAGTGCAAGGGCAACGCCCACCAAAAACAATCCCCAAACTGCAAGTCCCCAGCCGTGAAAAGGGATTATGCTTCCGCTCCCAAGATAGCAAGTTGTGAAGATTGCAAGTGGTCTTGAAATCAAATTCGTAATCACAAAAAACTGCCACGACATATCAGTAAGTCCTGCGACTAAACAAAGGATATCATCCGGAAAAATTGGCAGAAGCATCATCACAACAAAAGAGTATTTTGCATTGGTGAGAAAATGTGTCCATTTCTTGCAGGTCTCATCTCCCACCATAAAGCAGACCAGTTTTCGTCCAAATTTTCTGCCAAGCCAAAAAGCAAGCACACTGCCAAGCATAATCCCTGAAAGACTGAGAAGTGATGCTTGAAGTGGGCCATAAACCAAGACCCCAGCAAGAGTTGTAACGGCGGACGGAATAGGCAAGAATGTGACTTGCAAAAATTGCAAAAACACAAATGCAAATCTTCCCCAAAAGCCCAATGACAAAATGAGTTCTCTGATTTTATCAACAGAGTTGACATACTTCCAAAGCCCTGTCCAAACTAAAATGAAATAAGACAAAACAAGTATTGTTGCAAGGGCAATTACAACAACACTTGTGTGAATGATTTTCTTTTTTAAAGTCAACTTTTTTTCTTGTTTGGTTCTCATATCTTATTCTATTCTAATATTTTTCGGTTCTTGACATTAAGGGTTATACTCACTTGGATTTGTATTTTTCAATCTATTTTTAACAGTCTCGTTGCTTTCTTTTGCCACCTTTTGTGGCTTTATAAGTCTGACATCACTTGCTGGGATTGTCATTCCTTCGCCTATATCTTCAACCCCTTCCATAACAATACCGTCTTGCGCTTGATAGAAGTCGTGTCTGATTTCTTTTTCATCCACAAGCTCACCATCTTTAAATCGTTGCAAATACGCCTTGCTCTCATATCCTTCTCTTGGATATTTAAGTCTCAAATATTCTCCCTTGTAAAGAATCTTGTTTGAGTACTCACCTTTTTGGTCCTTGACAATCTTGTCTCCGCCGTGTGGCAAAATTTTCACAAGCTCAGACCTTACAGAAAGGCTTTCTCCTTCATCAAACTTCTGTCCATAAATCTCCACTTTGATATTCTTATCATTGCAAGAAGTTTTGATGTAGATTGGACTTTCCAAATTGTTTTGGAAAACAAGGTCAGAATAATCCCCAGACACCATTGCATCCAAAGAAAGTGGAACATAAGACGCTGGAAGAGAATGGTGGTTGACACTGAGCACATCAACATCAGCAAGCAAAAGTGCATTGTAAAGAGTTGTTGAAGCTTGACAAACTCCACCACCAACACCGTCAACATAAACACCGCCCACGATGATATGTGCATTGCTGTATCCGTTTTCTTCTGTTCTTGCACCTGTGGTTTCATTGAAAGAAACTGTCTCACCAGGCTGAACAATCATTCCATTGAAATTTGAAAGAGCTTTTCTTATATTGTTCTTTCTGTCCTTTCCGCTCTTTTCATAAGAAGTGACAAATTCTGAGCGCTTTATAACACTGTCTTTAAGCTCTTGCAAATCGAACTGCCCTTCAATTTCAAAAATAGGAATTTCAATTTTTGCCTTTGTCCCAACAAGAAGCGCATTGTCGATTTCTTGATAAAGTTTGTCACGATTGACAAGAATTGCACTCTGCCCTGCATCAACACTGAAAGGCTCTTCATCTTCTGGCTGAAAAACAAGACTGGCACTTCTTGCTTGTTGTTCTACTTCTGCAATAATTTCATCAAGTTTTTCGTTTATATTTGCAAGCACACAAGTATAAGAAACTTGAAAGTCCTTGCCTTCCTTTTTAATTTTTTTTGACCTTGACAAATTTTGAAAGAAATTCCCGTCTCTTCCATACCTTGACATCTGTGCCACAACTGGCTGAACCTTGTTGTAAACTTCAAAATCGTTTCCATTCAAAGTCCAGCTTTTGCCCTTGCAAGAAAGTTCAATTTCAATTTCTTTCTTGTTGTCAAGCATATTTGTAAGTACAACATTTTCTGCTTCTGCAACGCTCATTCCGCTTACATCAATGCCATTTATTCTGGTGTTTTCATAAAACTTCTCATTCCCAGAAAGGACATTTTCAAAGAAAAACTGGCAGGCAATCAAAAGTGTAACTGACATTGCGGACACTCCAAGAAACCAAAATATTCCACCTTTTCTCTTTTTCTTGTCTTTTTTAACTTTTTCAGTTTTTGTTATTTTTTCTTTTTTCATATTGGTAGTATGTATAAAGGACTTAAAAATTATGTCATAATTATTTTCAAAAGCTTTTTAAAAATCTCCGAAAAGGTGTATTGACACCCCCCCCCGCAATATGTTACAATATTATCAAGAAAACATAATTTAAATTTAGGGGGTATATTATGGGAGTTTTTAAGGGTATTTTTAAAGCTATTGGACGCGGTATTAAAACATTATATCGCGAACGTCCAGTTGTTGGTGCTATGCTCACACCATTTATTCTTTGTCCTATCGCTTGTGCAATAACATCAATATATGCAGCACGTTACAATTCTCAAACAAAGCCAAAGGAAGTAGTTCAAGAATATATGCGTTCAGATACATACATTGAAATTGTCAGCAAAGAGCTTACAAACGCAGAAGAGAAATACAACCAAGGATTTATGACTCTTACACACTTCAACGAAGTAAAAACTGACATTCAGTCTTTTGCTCACGCATCAGATTTATTTTCACTTTGCGCAACCAGCGAAGCAATAGCTGAATACAATATTGCAACATCAAATCAAGAAATTGGTAATACGCTTACCGACACAGCCGTAGGACTTGGGGTTTTATCCGTTCTGCCAGGAATCGCAGGAGATGCCATTCTTGGAATGTATATTGCCGATGAAATGCCTTATGCTTTAAGAGAAGAAAAAAGTAAATCGGAAGAAAAGAAAAGCAAAGAAAAAATTTAATAAACAAAAAAATCGCTCTTACAGCGATTTTTTTTAATAGTTTTGAAGATTTTTCTCGATTTCTAAAAGAAGTTGAGTCTTGTCGTTTTGCACTTTCCCATCAAAAACTTTGCTTAAAAGGTTGTTTAAGATTTTATTGTAATTTCTTTTGTCAATATTTTTGAAATTGACCTTAATATCATTTTCAGTTATTTTCAAGTCTGAAATCTGAATTGCCAAGCCGTGCTCAATAATATATTTGTAAAAGAAATTGTACTTACTTTGGACCCTTTTGCTTTTTCCACCAAGAAGTGAGTAAATGGTCGCCCAATCTTGATAATGCTTGAAGAAATATTCCTTGTTTGCCATTCCATCAAGAGCATTGTAATATCCACCCAAAAAGTCAAACAGTTTTGAAGACAAAGCATTGGTGAAACCAAATTGTTCCTTTAAGAACTTCTCCAAAAAGGCTTGCAAGCATTCAGGTTTTTCAGTGTCTACAATATCAACCAAAAGCCCAAGAAGTCTATCTTCAACCTTGAATACCATATTGTATTTTACGGTCAAATTTGTCAGACCAAAATACTGCCAAATGCCAAGCTCATTCAAAAGTTTAAGTGTTTTTTTCAGACTTGTCTTCCCAATTTTGTATCTTCTGTCAGAGTAGAGAATTTTTTCGATTTCATTAAACTTTCTTGCACCTGTCAAATCACTGACATTTGATGCAAACTTGATTGCAGTTTTGAAAGTATCTTTATCAATAGAAAAACCAAGTTCGCCAGCAATTCTGACCATTCTTAAAATTCTTTCGCCATCAGATTTAAGCACTTGCTCTGGGTCCAGACAGCACCTAAGCACTTTTTGCTTTAAATCGATGATTCCGTGATAATGGTCAACAATCTCATCCTTGTTGATATTATAATAAATTGCGTTAAACGAGAAATCTCTGCGCTTTGAGTCTTCCGCTATATCTTCTGTTCTTTCAATTCGGATAGGACTGTGAGAGCCACCATCCGCATACACATCCTTTCTGAAAAATGTATATTCAAAGTTTTCCTTATCTTTTGAAATGAGAAGCGAGCCACACTTCAAGTTTTTGATTTTTACAGTGAAGCCACTTCCTTCAAGCCTTTTGGACACCTGCTCAATATCAACCGAACTTGCAAGGTCCACATCGCCCGTTTCAATACCTAAAAGTTTGTTTCTGACATAACCACCAACAACATACAAATCTTCTGGAAAAAGTTTTGCAAGTTCTGTAAGATTCTCTGAAACTTCAATAAACATACCAAACTCCAATAATGCCTTATATTTACAGTTATAATTTAGATTATAAAGTTAAAAAAGTCAAATATATTTGACATTTTGAATAAATTTTAATACACTAGTGAATGTTTAAAGTGAAAAACAAATAAGGAAAAAGTCGTGAAAAAAATCAAACCAAATAGAAAAAAGAAACAAGTTGTGCAAGAAGCTCCAATCGTCAGATATCAAACTGATGTCGAGATTGGTCTTTCAGAAGAGCAAATCAATGAAAGAGTGGAGCATCGTCTTGTAAACGACACAAAAATAAGGACTTCCAACTCTTATTTTACAATCATCAGGAAAAACATTCTGACTGTGTTCAACACAATTTGGATTGTGATTGCAGTTGCCCTGATGTGCGTTGGAGCGTGGACAGACTTGCTGTTTTTGTTTGTCGTAATTGCAAACACAGCAATTTCAATTTTTCAAGAAATAAAATCAAAAAACACAGTCGAAAGACTTTCAATGGTCTCCGTGCCGAAAATTAAGGCTATCCGAACTGGGCTTCAAGTTGAAGTCAAGAGTGAAGACTTGCTTTTGGATGACATAATTTTGCTTGAAAACGGAAACCAAATTCCTGCCGACTGCATCATCGTTGAAGGTGATGTTGAAGCAAATGAAAGTCTGCTTACTGGTGAGTCTAACCCTGTTAAGAAAATCCCTGGCGACACACTGCTGGCTGGAAGTTTCCTTACATCTGGTGTTTGCTATGCAAGAGTTGACAAAGTTGGCAAAAACAACTACATCCAAACAGTTGCCGAAAGGACAAAAGACTTCAAACCACAAACATCAAACCTTTTCAAAGATTTGAATAGTTTGATTAAAATCATTATAACAATTTTGATTCCAGTCGGGATTTTGACTTTCTGTAAAGAATTCTTCATCACAGGAACAAGCATTAAGGATTCCATCACAAGCACAAGTGGTGCACTTGAAGGAATGATTCCCGCAGGAATGTATCTGTTGATTACAGTTGGACTGACCGTTGGTGTAATGAAGCTTGCAAGAAAGAAGACTCTTGTAAAAAATATTTACTCAATTGAAATGCTTGCAAGAGCAAATGTGCTTTGCCTTGACAAAACAGGGACTATCACTGACGGAACAATGAATGTTGTCAGTGTCGACCTTCAAAATGGTGCAACCGGAGCACAAGTTGAAAAGATTATGAAAGCCGTGCTTGCAAATCAAAAATCATCAAATGCAACAAGCGTGGCACTCACCGAGCATTATGGCAAAGATATTACTGCCGTTGCAAAAAATGTGGTCGAGTTTTCGTCACAAAGAAAATACAGTGCAACAACTCTTAGAAATGGAAAAACCTATTATGTCGGTGCAGTAAGCTTCATTGGTTGCAAAGTAACCGAAAGCCAGAGAAACCTTATGAAAACCCATATGGAGCAGGGTTTGCGTGTGCTTGCACTCGTTGAAGACACTGCCCCTTACAATGAAAAAAATGCTGGAAAAAATGGAAAACTTTTGGCGTTCTTCGTGCTTGAAGACCACATCAGAAAAGACGCAATCGAAACAATTGAATGGTTTAAACAAAACAATGTTGAAGTCAAAATCATTTCTGGTGACGACGCTCTGACTGTTTCAAAGATTGCAAAAAGGGTTGGCGTCGCAAACAGCGACAAATATGTCTCTCTTGAAAATATGAGTTTGCAAGAAGTGGCAAAAATTGCCGACAAATTTACAGTTTTTGGCCGTGTAACCCCTGAACAAAAACACACAATCGTCAAAACCTTGAAAACACAAGGAAAAGTTGTTGCAATGACCGGTGACGGTGTAAACGATACTCTTGCTTTAAAGGAAGCAAACTGTTCAATTGCTATGGCAGACGGAAGTGAAGTTGCCAGAAACATCTCACACCTTGTGCTTATGGAGAGCAATTTCTCCGCCCTTCCATCAATTGTTAAGGAAGGAAGAAAGATTGTCAACAATGTCCAAAATTCATCAGTTTTGTATTTGATGAAGACCTTGTTTACGATAATGCTTTGTATTACCACCCTGATTTTGAGAATCTCTTATCCATTCACTCCAAGCCAGATGTTGCTTCTTGAAATGTTTGTTATTGGTCTGCCATCCTTTATGATGACCTTCCAGCCAAACAACGAGCTCATTCGTGGAAACTTCATTCCACAGGTTTTGAAGAAAACGATTCCTTGCGCACTTTTGATGTTTGCAAACATTTTGACAGTTGTCATCCTAAACAAAAACACAACAACCTTGTCACCAGAAGAATACACTTCTCTTTGCACATTGCTTTTGACCACAATTGGATGTGTCAACCTTGTTTCAATTTGTATTCCACTCAACTGGTACAGAACGCTTTGTTGCGTCTTGCCATTCGTCTTAATTATCGGTGCCGTTTTTGCTCTTGGAGAAATCTTCTCAATCACCATCGTATCTCCTGCGGTTGTCATAATAATTTTGGCACTTGCTGTATGTTCTTCTCTCGTTTTGACCGGACTTTACTATTTAAGAGAATGGCTCATCAGCAGACGACAGAAGAAACTTGAAAGCGGAACAAAAGAAAACATAATTATGGCAAAAATCACAGATTTGTTTGTTAAGTATGATGAAGACCAAACTCCACGAGAAGAGACAAAAGAACCTGAAATTGTTCCAGTGGAACAACAGCCTTTGCAAAAAGAAGAAAAGCCTAAGAAAACCCCTGCAAAAAAGACAACAAAGTCAACCACTTCAAAAAAACAAACAACAAGCAAAGCTGCTTCAAAAACCACAACCCAAACCAAGAAAGCACCTGCAAAAAAGAATGCAAGCACTTCTTCAAAAACAACTAAAACAAGTGCTCAAAAATCAACTAAAACAGGCACAACAAAGCCTAAAACAACAAAAAAATAAGAGCGGAAGCTATTTTTCCACTCTTTTTTTATTCAAACATCGTTTTCACTTTCTCATTTGCATTTGTCAAAAGTTTCTTCAAAAGGGTAAATCTTGTGGCTGTATATTTATTTGATACCATTCTGTGAAGATACTGTTTTTCTCCAACAATAACCACCATTTTCTTTGCACGCGTCACCGCTGTATAAATCAGATTTCTCGTCAAAATTATGCTTGGTCCAGCGATTGCAGGAATGATAATTGTGTCAAATTCAGAACCCTGACTTTTGTGGATTGTGATTGCATAAGAAAGCGACAAGTCTGGCAAATCTGGTCTTGTATAAAGACAAGTTCTGCCGTCTTCAAATTCCACAATAACTTCACTCGTTTGTGGGTCAACAGTTTGGACAAGTCCGATATCTCCATTGAAAACACCCTTGCCTTTTTCTTCTGCAAAAAGTCCTTTCTTTCTCCATTCAAGGTCATAGTTGTTGCTCATCTGCATAACCTTATCACCTTCACGGAAAATTGTCCTGCCAAACTCAACTTGACGCCTTGATGGATTTTGTGGATTGATTTTTTCTTGCAAAACTTTGTTGAGATTTTCAATTCCGCATACGCCCGCTTTAAGTGGTGCAAGCACTTGAATCTGTTTTGCATCAATTTTCAAAAACTTTGGAAGCCTTGTGGTGACAAGGTCAAGAATGGTGTTTTTAATAAGTTCTGGGTCATTCTTACTTTCAAAGAAGAAGTCCATACTTGTATTGTCAATCAGTGGCATCTTTCCTTCGTTGATAAGGTGAGCGTTTGTGATAATCAAACTCTTCTCTTCTTGACGATAAATCTTCGTCAACATACAATACTTAATCACTCCGCTTTGCAACACATCCGAAAGCACATTCCCCGCTCCAACACTTGGAAGCTGGTCTTTATCTCCCACCAAGATAAGTTTGCAATCCCTTGGCAGTGCCTTTAAAAGTGAGCACATAAGTGCCGCATCAACCATTGACACTTCGTCCACAATCACAACATCCGTTTTAAGCGGATTGGTCTCACTATGCACAAAATAGCTTTGGTCAGATTGAATAGCATTCACTTCAAGAAGTCTGTGAATCGTCTTCGCTTCTTTTCCAGTGCTGTCACTCATTCTCTTTGCAGCACGCCCTGTTGGCGCAGCAAGAGAAACAGTCTTCTGCTGATTAGACAAAATCTCCAAGATACACTTGATGATTGTTGTCTTTCCTGTTCCTGGACCGCCAGTAATGATAAACACCCCATTATTGATTGCCCCGATAACAGCATTCTTTTGCTCTTCGTGGAAAGCAATATTGTTTCTCTGCTCAAAGTTTTCAATCTCGGCAGTGACATCAAACTGCTCTTCCTTTTGGCAGTTTGCAAGCCAAACAAGCTTTTGAGCGATTGAATTTTCATAGTAATAAAACTTTGAAAGCATCACAATTTCAACATTGTCAAGCCAATGCACAATTGCTGTTCTGTCCAAAGTCAAACTGTCCAAAGCTTCCTTAAATTTTTCTTCATTTTCAGCAAAAGAAAGTTCCAAAGCTTCTTCTGTCTGCTGTATAAGCATATTTTTTGGAAGATAAGTGTTTCCGTTCTTCTCGCAAGAAGTTTTAAGCACATAAATAAGCCCAGCCCTAATCCTAAACAAACTGTCCTTTGGAATCCCCGCATTTTGGGCAATTCTGTCCGCCGTCAAGAAACCAATACCGTCGATGTCTTCCACAAGCTTATAAGGGTTGTTTTTGACGATTTCGGTGGTCTTTTCGCGGTATATATTGTAAATTTTCAACGCCATATTCGTTGTTATGCTGAAATTCTGCAAAAACATAATGGTATT
>CAZIPJ010000008.1:0-36047 GCA_964541365.1 uncultured Lachnospiraceae bacterium | reverse complement strand
CAACAAAATCAACTTGACTTGCTGGCACTTCAATAGCATAGTCTTTGTGACGGCAAATAACTCTCTTGTTGATAAACTTTCCATTTTCGTCAAGTGGTTCAGTTGCTTGTGCGATATAAGCAACATCTTCAATGTCTGCCATAAAGTATTCGCACTTGTTTGAAACAACGCCTGTTTCTTTGTTAACTCTTCTGTATGGAGTTTCAAGGAAACCATATTCGTTTACTTTTGCAAAACTTGTGAGTGTGTTAACAAGTCCGATTGCTTGTCCTTCTGGTGTTTCAATAGGACAGATACGGCCATAGTTTGTGTAGTGAATATCACGAACTTCTGCGTCTGCTCTTTCTTTCTTAATACCGCCAGGTCCAACAGCAGATACACGGCGTTTTTGTGTAATTCCAGAAAGTGGATTTACTTGGTCCATAAGTTGTGACAACTGTGAAGAAGCCACGAAATCACGGAGTGCCCTGTTGATAGCCTTTGGATTTACGATTTGTCTAGGAGTAACTTCTGAAAGTTCTTTTCCTTGCAATGTTTCTCTTACATTTGCAACAAGTCTTGTCACACCTGAACGGAAGTGGTCATAGAACAATTCCCCAACAGTTGCGATTCTCTTGTTTGACAAGTGTTCAATCTTGTCAGTCTTGCACAAATCTTCAAGACAGTCAAGATACATACTGATAGACGCCAAAATGTCGTCCATAGTAAGTGTTGTAATCATCAAATCTTTTGCGTGTTCTTTGATTGCTTGCAATCTCTTGTCTTTTGTCTTGTTTTCTTTCAAGATTTCAGCAAGAACTGGATAGTAAACTTCTTCCAAAATGCCAAGTTCTTTTTCATCACAAGGGAAAACATCTGAAAGTTTAACCCTGTTGTTGCCACGCATCAAATATTTTTTGTCTGGAAGTTGAATCCAAACTTCATTCACACCGCTTGCTTTAATTTTGTGAGCGATTTCTTCTGTCGCTTCTGTTCCTGCTTTTGCAATAAGTTCGCCATCAGGAGAAACAACATCTTCTGCCAAAATGTGTCCCAAAACTCTCTTTTCAATTGAAAGCTTTTTGTTGAGATTGTATCTTCCAACTCTTGACAAGTTGTACCATTGTTCTGAGAAGAACCAAAGGTTGAGATAACTTCTTGTTGTCTCAGCAGATGGAACGTCAGCAGGTCTTGTCTTCTTTGCAAATTCAATAAGAGCTTCTTCTTGTGTGTTTTGAGTTTCTTTTTCCAAAACATTTTTGATAAGTCTGTGTCCACCAAAGAGTCTTGAAATTTCTTCTGCACTATAACCAAAGCACTTCAAGAAAAGTCCAAGAGTGATTTTATTTCTTCTGTCAAGCACAACCTTCAAAACTTCGTTTGCGCCTTGTTCGAATTCAATGTACATACCACGCTTTGGAATGATTTGTCCGTGCAGAGTTGAATTGTCGTGTGCCTTATCTTTCAAAAGGTAATAGTTTGGAGATTTGATAATTTGATTTACCACAACTCTTTCAACACCATTGAAGATGAAAGAACAGTCATCTGTCATATAAGGGATGTCGCCCAAGAAAACAACATCTTCCACAGCTTGTCCTGTTTCTTCAACAACAAAACGAGCCTTAACATTAAGTGGAACAGAATAAGTTACACTTCTTCTTTTGCATTCTTTCTTGTCATACTTAGGCTTTGCGTCGATGATAGGTTCAAGGAAATAAAGTTTTGCCTTTCCTGAATAATCAACGATTGGAGAAAATTCATCAAGAACTTCCTTGATGCCATTTTCAATAAAATCCTTGAAACTGTTTCTTTGGATTTCAAGAAGTGGTGGGATATCAAGATAATCTTTGAGCTGAGCAAAGGTGTATCTTTTTGCCTTACCGAATTTCTGTACTTTCAAAAAATCTGACATAATCACTCTCCTGTAAAATTTAAAAAAGAGAGTCTAGAAGGTCAAAAACCCCCTTAACTCCCTATTTTCAGTTAAAAATGGTAGATATTTTTCAACATATGGCCAATTAACTTAATTATTTTAGCAAAAAGCCCACAAAATGTCAATAGTTTTTCAAAATAAATAAAAAATTTTTCAAAATTCTTCTATACGAGTATAGTAGCACATTTCAAGCCCTTAATGCAAACATTTTTAACCAAAATCTGAAAAATAAACAAAAAATTGGATGAGAGTTTTCTCCCACCCAACTTTTAAATACTAGTTTCAAGCTCAACATCTGCAACGCCAACATTTGTAACAGTAAGTGTATGACTTATATCCATTTCCTTTCCATCTTTGTCAGGACTTTCAAATGTTACTTTGCTGAAAAACTTGCTCTCTGAGCTGTCAGTTGATGCAATTTCAATTGTCCCTGTGATGTTGACAAAGCTTTCTTTTTTGGTTGTTCCATCAGCAGTCACATCTCTGGAAACAGTTGTCATAACAGAAGTTTTTGAGCCTAAGATGTCCGACATCTCATATGCTTTAATGTTTGCATCAAGTTTTGAATTTGTATTTCCTACAAAATTTCCACCTGTCGCCAAGTTCTCTCCGACAATTGCACCAATATTGATGCTTACGCTTTCTCCGTATGTATATACGGTTGAATTGATAGTGACATTAAACCTGTTCACTTTTCCATCAGAGCTTGTCAAAATGAAGCTTGAATTGTCACCTGAAACAACGTTTCCAATCCTTCCAACAAGACCGCCAGCACCAACATATTCCAAGCTGTGACCTTGAACAATCAAAGTACCATTATACTCAATGTTTTCAAATCTTACCTGTGCGCCATCGGCCAGTATAGCACCAGCAATACCGCCAGAATATGAGAATCCTGTGATTCCAGCTGTAACTTTAACATTTGATACTGTTGCCACACCAGAAACAATTCCAACAAGTCCACCAACATAAGGCACTCCATCGGTGTCACTTTGAGTACTTGTTTGGATACTTTGAGTTGTTGTCACTTGTGAAAGCGTTCCACCGCTTAAAAGACCAACCACACCGCCAACAGCAGATGGAGTGTATGGCACAGCCTTAAAGTTTGTATAGAACTGTCCATTGTCCACAACCTGAACATCAACAAGACTTCCCTTGCTCTCCCCGACAACAAGTCCTCCATAAGTGTGAGCATTTACAATCATATCTGAGAAAACTGTAAGTCTCACTTTCTCAACTCTTGCATCTCTATCAATAAAACCAAACACAAGTCCAGTTTTGTTTGCAAGTGTAGAAACAGAAGTGTCAGTTATTGTGTTGTAAACTTTTCCAGTTCCACTCAAAACTCCAACAACAGAGCCCGCAATCGAACACTTGTCAAAGTTGATTGCAACTTCGTCAAAATTATTTTCTGCATCGGCGCTCAAATTTCTTGCCTTTGCGCTTGCTTGTGAATAAACATTTTGCATTTTGTATGGACCAATAGCCATACCAATCACACCACCAACGATGTTATTTCCTGAAACCACAGTGGCTTCTGTTGAACTTTCAACTCTGACATTGACAAGCGTTCCGCCATCAAGTCTTCCGGCAATACCGCCAACGACATTTGCATTTGCAAATGAAACTGAGAGTGGTTTGACGGTCAAGTTCATAATTGTACCAACCGCTGAAAGAAGAGATGTTCTTCCAACTTCGGCAAACATACCAGCATAGTTAAGGGATTCACTTGAAATCAATGAAAGTCCATTGATTTGCATAAAGTTGCCTTCGATGTATCCCATAAACTTTGTCTCATACAATTTGCTGTTCAACAGATATTCTGAGTATTCAATGTCATCAATAATTCTGTAATAGCAGTAGTTGTACCCTGCATTGTTGTTTTCACGAGTGATATACTCTTCCATATCTTGTGCGTCTGCAATCAGAATTGGATTGTAAACACTGCCAAGTGCTGGGTAGCCAGCGACATATTCATAAACGTATCTAACAGAAGACATTCCTGTTTCTGGGTCAGCGACTGATTCAGTTCTGTCAAGTTGTCTAACAGAAGTTGCTTCAATGTTTGGAGCAACAAGTTCTGGTCTTCTCAAATCAAAGGTCGAGCCATTGAAGTTTGAAAGGTCAGAGCCATTTCTTGTAATAAACCAAACTGAGTTGATATTTCTTCCTTCTTCAACAACAAATTCTTTGAAATTGTCAAGGTTTCCAAATTCTTCGGCTGTGAGAGCTTTCAAGTCAATGTTATCATTTTGAACAATTGTTCCGATACTTACATTGATATTTTTGCTTGCATCAGAAAGGTAGAAACAGTTTTCAATTTTACCTTCGCCATTGCCAGAGACATTTGTTCTTACAAAGCCATAGTTTGAAGTTTGGTTGCTTTCAAGTGTGCTTGTAGAGAAACTGCGTTTTACATTTCCAGTGTTTTCAAAAACGAAACCAGCTGAGAACGCACCACTTTGACTAAGCACGATGTTTGAATAACAATCTTCCACACTTCCAGAGTTTGAGTAAACAAAACCAGAAATGTTGTTACTTGAAGCAATCGTATCCTGAGTTCCCTTGTAGTAAACATCTTCGGTAGGCTCATCACTGCTGTAATACTCAGCAGGGTCACCACTCACATAAGATGTGTAGATTCGTCCACTGTTTGAAACAACAAACCCAGCCGTAAACTCTGTTGTTGTGTTTGTTTGGTTTGTCAGGCTTGCACCCTTAAAGTAAGAACTTGCAATAATACCAGAGTTTTGACCAGCAAATCCAGCGACATTGACATTCGCCCTTATATTAAGTTTTGAACGAGAGTTTGTGATATGTCCAACATTGCTTCCAACAAGTCCGGCAACATAAGCTCCACTTGTCACAGTTGAGCAAACAACCGACAAACTTGCTCCATTTGCAGAAGAAACTTCACAGTTTGTGATAACCCCTTCATTTGAAGCCGTCAAAAGTCCAACATTGAAAGTTGCTTGATTTGTTTTTAAAACGGTCTCCCCTGTGATGCAAATATCAACATTTTGCAAAATCATTCCGTCATAAACAGTTTGGAAAACACCAATTGAAGATGTGTCCGCAAAGTCATATGTCCCCGACATATAAATCTTGTGTCCATTTCCATCAAAGCCTGCAAGGTTTGCAGTAATTGGTTTAAACTGTTCAATTCCTTGCTCAGCCGCAACTTCACTGCTTGGCAATTCGATATCTTTGAGAAGAATATACCATTCATTGTCATTCATCTTGATGAAATCTTCATAAGACTCAACTGGGATTGGACTGTCCTGCGTGCTTTGTTCGTGCACATCAAACACAAACTCAGTGTACATATCATTTGCACCAGTAGAAATTGCTGAATAAGTATATACACCACTGTTAATGCGATAATTTGCACTTGCAGAGAAACGATAGATGTTTGCTATTGGGTTGTAAATTCTCAGTGGAGTAACCGTGTAAGAGTGGATGCTGTAATAATCAGTTCTGATATTCTTTTCTACTTCCAACGCAGTCTTTGCACCTTCATAGTGAACAGCCCACTCAATATTTTTTGTCATCTCAGAAACAAATGTTTCAACTTCTTCATTGACAACACTGTTTGTTCTGTCATATTCAAGGAATGGTCTGATAGAGAATTCAAGCTGATAAGGATTTCCAACTGCCGTATAGATTGTTCCATTTTCCATTCCAGCAACAATATCTTCGTTCACTCCTGGGACATATGTATAATTGAGCACATATTCCATTATGTAAACGGTCAAAGTATCTTCGTAAGGAATCTTAACATTATCAACCACTTTTTCTGCATAAGTTTTGATATTAACCTTTATTCCAGGTCCATTATCAGAAGTGTAGTTGAGATTTTCTGATGTAACTTGAAGTGTATATCTTCCATTTCCGCCACTGATGGTCACCCAAGGGCTGTCAGCGCTGACAGAGATTTGGTCATTTGAGAACCCATATGAATCCATAGAAAGTGAGTAAGAAAGTCCACGAGCAACATAGTAAGCTCCATCTGTTTCTTGTTTGTTGTCAAAAGAAAGTTTTGCATAACTTCCAAGTTTTGTAATAAGTCTGATTGGGAAATCCATTCTCAAATTATCTTTTCCGTAAGTAACGGAAACATCAAATCCGACTTTTTGTGAATCGTCTACATTTAAGGATGGCATATAGTATGAAACATAGACCTTACCTTTATATTGAACATACTCTTGATAATTTGGATTATTTTTGCTTGTAACACCATTTTGTCTGTTAAGACTTTCGTTGATTGTATCAAAGTAGCTAAGCATTTCTTGTTCTGTGAAAGTGAGTTTGCCATTTTCATAAGTTCCAAAGTTTTGAGATGAAACAAACTCAACTCCGTCTTGTGTGTCTCTTTCATACACAAACAAGAGTGACGCTTCTGCTCCGCCATCTTGGTAGTTTAATGAACTGTTTGAAATTTCGATTGTGTTGAAACTTGCTTCAACTGGGTCAATTGCAATTTCAAGAAGACCAGTTTGAGATGGCACAACAATCTCATCGCTTGCTGTAAGGTCATTTCTGTCTGAATAGTTCAAAACATCAATATAACCAATCTCTGCTTCGCTCAGGAAAATCCTGAACATTGCACTTACTCCGCTTTCAAGTTCGCTTGCATAGACGAAAACTTTATATTCGCCATAAATATTGTTGTTTGCTCTATCCAAAAATCTCTTGCTTGTGTCATTAACTTTGCAAGAATAATTGAATACATTGCCAGTTTTTGTGAAACTTAAAGCAAATAAATCGCCACGAGTGATTGTATTTATGTATGAAGTCCAGTTATCAAAGTCGGCATTGCTGTCAATGTAATATTGTCCAATTGAACTTGGCAATCTACTTTGAACAAGCTCTTGCCCGCCATCAATAACTTGGAAAATTTCATAGAACAAAACTTCATCTTCATTTGTTGACACAACTCTGATTTCATCCGTGAAAGGTTCGTTTGTCTTAACATCAATTCTTGAAGTTTTTGGAGTAATTTTTTCAGCTGAATCATTGTATCTAACTTCAACATCAATTGAAATGTTTTCGCTCAACTCATAGAAGAATTCGTACTGTTTATCCCCAATCTTGAAAGAGTATCTAAGCACAGGTTTCATTGTGAAATAATCACCAACATAGTCCCCGTCATAAACATCTGCATTTTCGCTCTTGAAGAATATGATAGTTTGCTTATTTGTTTGCACTGATGAATATTTATTTGCACTGTCCGCAACCACATCAGCCAAAAGTTGAGTGTTGTTTGCAAGTTTATAACTTACATTTTGATAACTCAAAATTCCGCCCTTTGTAATGGAGAAATAGTCACCGTCAGCAGTAAGTGGAGAAACCACAACTTGGTTTCCATCCCCGTCTTGTTCATATTGTTTTTCAAGAGTGTAAGATGGCACAAGGTACAAACTTGTATTTGAGTTTCCAAAAATGTTAACTGTGCTGTCATTTTCAACATTAACACCGTCAAGAGATGGACGAGTGTAGAAAATTGAATAATCAAAATCTTTGTCAAAATAATTTACAATGTAAAGATAAATCATTTGCTTTTCTTTGACATTCAAAATGCTGTTTAGACTTATGTAAGCAAAGCCCACATCTTTAACTGTGATATTCCCATTAACATCCACACTAAGCTCATTTGAAGCAGAGAAAATGGAAACATCTTGGCTTGTCAAATTGAATGGATAGAATTGTGAGTTTGGAGTCAGATAGTTAAGTCTTGCAATCTCATCTTGAACAAGGTTTTCACTTATTCCGCTAAGTCTGCCAGAGACTCCAAAGTAGAACAACATAAACACATTCAATTCCTGTCCGTCAGCAGAAGTTGACTTCATTTGGAAATCACTTGTTGCATAACCAAGTGCCACATCTTTCTTCTCAAATTCATAAGAATTGCAAGTGCCGTCAGTTTTAAGAATAATGCAGTCTCCATAATAGTCATTTGTAGACGGATTAACAGTTGAAACAACACCTTCAAGTTTTGCTCTTTTTACATAGCTTATTGCTGTGAAAGCACAGCCAGTTGTTGTATAATTTCTGTTTCCAGAAAGTGCATTTCCAACAGAATAGAAAACTTCAACTGGATTGATGTTTGCAGAACCTGCATTGTAAACCAATGCTCTTGATGATTTAATCAACATTGAAGCTTCGTAAACACTGTTTCCAGAGTCAACTGCTTCAAGTCTATTCTCTGTGCCAAAGTTTACTCTGTAAGAGTTTTCAAGATAAGAGTCAAATCCAGCAACTGCTCCAACATTGACAAGTCCCCTAACAAAGCATCTTGAAATATTTCTTACTATTGAAACGGCTCTTGTGTTGTTTGTTGTTGCATAACCAACAATTCCACCAACGGCGTCTTGCACATCACCACTTAAATTGAATGTTGAGACAATTCCGCCAACAAGCAGGTTTTCCACTTTATTATCAATTTCAGCAGTGTTGCCAAAAATCTTTGAAGAATTCTTTTCATTTGAAACTCTTCCAACCGCACCACCGAGTTGAATCTCATTTGAAACAGATGCCTGTCCGGTGATGTTTATTTTTGCAAAAGAAGCATAAGCAGAATATCCATAGAGTTTGTAAGTTGAA
Source organism: uncultured Lachnospiraceae bacterium (assembly GCA_964541365.1). Taxonomy (GTDB): domain Bacteria; phylum Bacillota; class Clostridia; order Christensenellales; family UBA1242; genus Caccovivens. The sequence goes on along the minus strand of CAZIPJ010000008.1, from coordinate 27,532 downwards.
ACATTAGAAGTTTTTCTTTCAACAGTGCCATAAGAAACACCGACGATGCCACCTACAAATGCATCACTATTATTGACTTCAACAGTCAATTCATCGTTGTAATAAGCAAGGTTTTTGCTTGAAAGCCCATTGTACTTTCCATCCGCAACAGAGCCATCATAAGCAGTGAAATCCTGCAAAATATAGCCATAGTTTTCTGCCGCAACCGCACCAAAAGTCAAAGTTTCATTTGCATCAATATTTGACTCAGAAAGTGTGACGCCAACATTTTCAAGTTTGCCTTTGTTTCTTGCTGTCAAAAGTGAAACAAACGCTTCATTTTCTGTTTCGATATCAATTTTTCCTGAGAATGAGACATTTTCAATTTTTGCTCTTTGACCAAAGTCATCAGGTTCTTCTGTCCCTATTTGCGCAAACAGACCTGCATAAGTAACGCCATCAATAGTCCTACTGAAATTATTGTTTGAAACAGCAATATTTGTAAAGCCCGCCTGAGATGATGTGCCAATAATAGAGCCACTGAAACCAACCAAACTCAAACTATCTCCGTCTTCCAAAATACCAATAGGTGCAGCATTTTTTGCAGAAGACATATCAATTATTGTTCCGATTTTGTAGTGACTTCTGAGCATAATCTCATTTGAATTTATTTCAAGAACATCATCGGTTGTTTCAAGTACATAAGGATTCTTTTCAGAACCATTACAGTATTGAATATCAATTACAATTGCACCCTTTCCACCAAGCATAGTGTAAGAGTTTCCCCATTCAGCAGGGAATATGTAAAGCGTTCCTGAAAGTTCATCAGTAAAGTTTACAATTTGGTCACCATACTGCTTATAGAAATTTTCAGCTGAAACTGTTACAGTGTAAACACCACTCTCACCTTCAACAACTTCACAGTCAACCAATCTGGTATCGTGTTCATACTGAGTTGAAGGAACAAACTGTGTGATAATTTTCTTATTTGTTGCATTAGTTGGGTAAATATAAACCCCAAAAGTATGAGTCAATCTCTTACTTGACAAGTCAAGTTCTGTCAAGTTTGCAGCGAGAGAAATATTGTCTACTGAGATATATTCTTGTGAAGTAATCCTTGCATTAAATCTCTTAGTATTTCCCCTTTGGCTGACATTCGCTTCCAAAACGAAACTTATTGAAGAAGTATCGTATGCATTGATATATGTCAAAGTTTCCACATCAAATGTGCCGTAGTAGCCAACATTGTAAATATTTGAGAATTTCACTTCATAAGTTGCAACCGTCACATCATCTTCTTTCTTTTCATATGAGAAGTTTTTTGCAAAGAACATAAGTCCGTTTGATGCAACAAGTTCGATTTTCTTGGTCAAGCTCTCTGTCTTGCCTTCGCTAAGCCAATACTTTGTGATTGAAATTTGAGTTGAAACCCCACCAGCAATAGCTTTTCCATCATTTCTAAGTGCGTAGAAATAAACAAATTGTTGTTGGAATTTTTCTGTTTGCAAGACAGTGTAATACTCATCACCACGCAAAGTATAACTGTAACCATCATCGCCTTCAATGAGTCCCAAAGAAGCGTCATAGTCAAAAATTTCTGCAAAGCTATCTTCAAAGAAATATTGATTGAAATTGCTTGAATTTTCGTTTCTAGCAACCGCATTCAAAACGACGGTCTTGTCGGAAAGTTTTGTGTTGTTTCCGTAATAGACAACATTTTCCATTGCTCTTTGAGCACCATTTTGCAAATAGAACTCTTCCACCCAAGAATAAGAAGAAGCATTGACATAAATTTCAAGTTCTCTTTCAACAGTCGCAAAATCTTCAACAACATCTCCACGAAGCGTAAATTTAACAACTGCATTTCCATTTGAGAGAGTAGTAAGACGATAATTTCCACCAGTCAAAGTTACTGAAATGAATTGACTTCCGCTAAGTTCAAATCTGATTCCGCCAGCTCTAACATTTGCATCAAATCCAAGTGTTGCTGTGCTTCCATAAGTGATTTCATCTTTTGTTGAGTTGTTTAAAATTTCAAGATTTAAAACATTGTCAAATTCAGAGTCTTCTGTTCTTGAATAAGAGTAAGAGCGGACCGCATCGTTACCAGAATCCAAAAGAAAAACTCTTGTTGTTTGTGGTTGTAGAGTCTTAACAACAGAAATATTGATTTGTGTGCTTGTTCCATTGTCAAGATATATTGTGTAAACCGCATCACCTGTGGTGATTGGTGTAATTTTCAAATTTAAATAAAATCTTCCGCCAGATTGAATATATGGTCTGTCTTTGTCAACTTCTATTGTTGCAACACTTGTCACAGACTGACATCTGTAAGTGACATCTTGGAAGATTTGGTCAGCATAGAGTTGTCTGTTGAAGACAGCAGTCCCTTCTTCAACATCAAAAACAAATTTTGCTCTCTCTGAAAGAGTATATCCTTCTGAGCGTTGGATTGCAGTTGCACCTTTAATAATGATGCAATTCAGGTCCAAACTAAGTTCGTCATCACCCTGCAAAATATCACTGACCAAGTGAATTGTCAAGGCAGTGCTAATTGAGTCATTTCCACCCAAGTCGCCCTTTCCCCTTACATAGAAAGACTTGCTCAAATCGGTGTAAAGACGAGAGTCTCCACTTGCAACAATGTCGTTATTCCCATATTTAACATCAAGTTTTGAAGAGTCAAATGTGAGATAAACTCCATTGTAATTTGGAGAAGAATTAAATCCAGAGATGACATCAACAAAAACTTCTTGCCAGCCAAATCTGTCGTTTTCATATTCATTATAAAGATAAAAGTCTTCTGGTTCTGGTGTTCCATTGACAGTGATTGCCGTTGGAGCAATCTCAATATCAATTTGATAGTCCAAAGAAACATTAACACTTTCATCAAAGACATCCGCAGCAAGTTTATAGAACACACTGAAAGAAAGTTCTGTGCTGTTTTGCGTTTGTGAATTTTGACTTATTTTCCAATAGTGAACAACGCTGTCGCCTTCCTGCTGTTCTTCCATATATTCATCATAAAGGTCAACATCAACAAAGTTGTTTGAAGTTTCTTTTATAAATGTAATTTCAGAATCAACAACAGCACTAATCATTTCAAGCTTCAATATGTATTGTCTCATATCAGAGTTTCTTGGACTGTTTGGAACAATCACAATTCGCTCATCATCAAGTGGTTTAAAATCAACTGTATTTGTGTTTTCATTCAAATAGCCACCAGACACCTGAACATTCAAACTTGGCAAAACATAAACATCTGAAAAAGCATAAAGCACATCTTCGTATTTTGCATTATCAACTGAATACTCATAAATTGAAAGCACTTTAAATTTGCTTGGCAAAGAATCAAACTTGTAAGCGTCTTGCCCATTCAAACTCAAAGAAAGTTCATTATTTTGTCCAATTTTATCAAGACTTACACTGTCAAAGCGAACGATGTTTGTTTCAATTTCCAAGCCTGAGCTATCTGTCCCAATAAGCTTGCCATTTGCTTCGTCAATGGTTTGAATCTTGAAAGTTCTTTCATCAAAAGCAAATCTTGAAGTGAAATAGTAATAAGAAAGTTTTGTTTCTGTTGTGTGTTTGTCAAATTCAACCATATCGTCAGATGGAACAAAGTCTGAATCATTTGAAACATACAAAAGTCTGTCTCTTGCGCTCATTGATGAAGAATATTGTACAACGCTGACATCCACGATGCATTCCTTTTCTCCTTCAAGAGTCTTGACTTGAAGTTGTCCATTCCCGCCAGCAAGAGCTTTGATTGTGACACTAACCTTCGTTTTACTCAAATATCTTATTGATGAATTTGGAGCTTCAAAAACCGCTTGCGTACCATCACTCCTTGGATTTACTTGGATGCGGTTGCTGAAACCCTTTTTATAATTTTTTACAGTAAAAACAATTTCTGCTGTTTCCCCCACTTCAAGTTCCACTGATGAAACACTTGAAACGAGTGAAATTTTGCTGTAATCTACATCACAGCCTGAGATAAAGAAACCTGCAAACAAAAATGCAAATGCACCACACAAACTGAACAAAATACTTTTCAATTTTTTTGTCATAGGTTTCCTTTTAACTAAATTTTATCTTCCTTCAAACAAGCGTCTTACATAATCAGAAGCAACAATTTGAACAGTTGTTCTTGCAGATGGGCTTGTAATTAAGAATGCTTGTCCAACGCTTGCAGTAACGATTGAGTTCTGTTCTTCTTCGTTGATACCACCCGCCTTTTCATAAAGCTGAACAAGGTCGGAAATATCGGCTGGGGCAAGTGAGAAGATGAGTGAGTATTGGCAGGCGTTAATAACGGCTGTTGACTGTCTTCTGATTTCTTCCGTACCAACGAAGTCGGCAATGTTCTGAGTGATGACAATCTGCATTCCGCCGTACTTTCTGATACGCTTAGCCATCTGAGCCATAAAGTCCAAAGCGATTGGATATTTTGGATTGATGAAGATGTGTGCTTCATCAACTGCGATAATAACTTTTCTGTTTTTACGATACTTCTTGTTGAAATCCTTGTTGTTGATGATTTCGTTGTTCAAATATCTAAATACCAAAAGCATCTGAGCATTTGTAATCTGCCCGTTGTTTCCAGCAACAAGTGCTTGGAAGTTGAAAGTAACAAAGTTTTCGTTTGTTTCGACTGATGTCGGACCATTCCAAAGAGCGCTGTTTCTTCCGCCTGATGCAAACTTTTTGATGTAAGTTTCAACTGTCATCAAGTTTCTGAGTGAGAATTCATCTTTTGCGGTCTTAATTCTTGCCAAAATCAAAGCGTACAAGTCGTCAAAGATTGGATAATCTTCCGCTTTCAATTTTGCAAGGTTTGTGTATTCGTCAATTCCTTTCTCTTTGTAAACATCGATGATAAGTGAGTTCAAAACTTCAAACGCATCTGAATTGATACCTTCCAAAATAACTCTGAAAAATTGTTCCAAGAACTGCAAGTGTTGAGAGAATGAGTCGTCTTTCTTTTGAAGTTTCTTCTGTTTTGGAATTGGTTTGCCATATTCATCGAGTTGTTCTTCGTCGTCATCTTCATCGTCTTCTGACGCTTCCAAAGATGAAATAACGTGGAATGGATTCAAAATACCATAAGTTGAAGAACCAACGTCGATAAACTTTCCGCCAAGACTTGCAGTCAAGTCTTTGTATTCGTTTTCTGGGTCGAGAATGAAAATCTTACAGTTGTCGGCAGCAAGGTTTGTCAAAAGTGTCTTTGTAGCATAACTCTTACCAGAACCAGACTTTCCGATAACCATCATATTTGAGTTAACTCTTTCTCTGTCTCTTTTGAAGAAATCCACAAACACTGGATATTCGTTGTCCCCAATATAGAAACCATTTGGGTCTTGCAACGCATTTGAAACAAATGGGAATGATGCAGCAAGTGTTGATGTTGGGATTCCACGCAAAGTTCCCTTGATTGCATCTCTTCTTGAAACGTTTGATGAGATAAATCCATCAATCTGTTTTGCAAAGAGTTCGGTATATTTGTAGCCCTGTTGTTTAAGCATAGCTCTGACATCTTTTTTGGCTGCATCTTCTGCAATGACAAAAGTGTTGACATTGTAAAGTGTTTGGTTGTTTGTTTTCAAACTCATCAAAAGTCCACGCAATGTGTCAAGGTGAGTCTGCATTTCAATCTGTGAAGAACTCTTTCCAGCTTTTGAAAGTTTTGTCTCCATTTCCATAATCGCACGGTCGATTTGCTTTTCTGATTCAATTCTTCCAATTGGATTGAATTTCATAACAGTTCTTGTTCTGTCCATAAGGAAGAATCCAGCACCCCAAGCGTTTCCAACTTGGATTGGGTAATCAGAGAGTGCAAAGCAACGATAACATTGTTCATCCACAAAATAACGAGCGATGTTGAATTTGATTTTCTTTGGAGTAGCCCAGTTCATTTGCTCTGTGATTGGCGTAACTTCCAAATCTCTTTCATCAAAGTCTTTTCCAAGATTTGCTTTAAGGAAAACAAGCAAGTCGTTTCCTTCTACTCTCTTTGCTGTGATTGGGTTGAGTGATGACGCCATTGCGTTAATCATACCTGAGATGGTGTTGTCAAGAACTTCTCTGTCCTTGTCATAAACCACAACATAGAAATGGTCCTTAAAGACTTTTGCCTGACGGTTCATCATCTCGTAAAGCGAAACTCTCTCTTCAAAAATAGGAGCACGAGAGTCGATTTCTTTTTGAGAAATCTGTCCGTCATATTGCATATCGTAAAGCACATCGTATTTGTGGTTTTCGTTGTATATGTATCTGTCCAAAATCATTGGCTTGCTGATTTTAACAATTTCGCAAGTCTGGTCAGCAGTCAAACGTCTGAGAGCATTTGCAAAAGACTCAATGACATTGTCCTGATAGTATTCTGTCAAAAGTGTGAAAAACATTGGTTGAATTTCAAGCACCTGAGCATAGTAGAGTCCAAAGTTTATGTATCTGTCTTGGTAAATTCCTTCATAAGCCATCATCTCGTGAATGTCTGACTTTTTCTTTTCTCCGTCACCCTTTGAAAATTTCTTTTTCTGAACGGAGTACCTAAGCAGGAAGACAATGGTCACATAAAATCTTTCTTCATCAGCAAGTTTCAAAAACATTGAAAGTGCGATGATAAGCCACGCAATTGCAATCCAAACGTGAAAATCGAAATTTGCCAAGAAAAGCACAATTGCAACAGCGATAAAAACAAGTCCCAAAATCAAGTCGAGACCTGTCACACCCCTGATAAATTCTGATTTAACTTTTGTCTTTCTAGGAATAACTCTAACCATAATTTCCCTCTCTTAGATATGATACTACAATTCACTTTAAAAATACAAATAAATTGAGAAGAAAAATCATTTATAATATTTATATTATCTTTCCCAGAAAATCGCTGAAAAATGCTAAATAAAACGGATTAAATATTTTTCGAAAATTTTTTAAAAATTATTTTTCTATTTTTTCACAGCAAAAAATAAATCATTTAATTTATTGTGTTTTTTTGCATTTTCAAAAATAATTTTTGTAATTTTTTCATTTTTTGAAATTATTCTTTCATTGTTGTATCCAAAAACATCAAGCGTTGCAAGTTTTCCGGCAAAAAAGTTGTAAGATAGATTCACTTTCTCTGGAATACTTTGCTTTGGCAAAGTCTGCATAACGCTCACTTTTGGTTTAACTGAGAGAGTTTGGAAAGGTTTTAAGTCTCTTCTTTTCTTGCGTTTTTCCTTCAAAAAAACATAATCTTCTTTGACGCTTTCAATCAGTTTTACAGCAATTTCACATTTGTCTGTGCAAAGCTTTTTAAGTTTTTTCTTCTCAAAAACAAGCTTGTCCACAACGCCAAAAGAAAGTCCACTGCCACCCAAAACTTCCTTTCCCACCAGACTTTTGTCGCGAGCAGTGATAAATTCAAGAGCTGTTACGCCACTGACAAGCACAACATCGCTTATGCCTTGCACCCCGTCAAAGCGAAGTAAATACTCCCCTTCCGTTTCTTCATCAACGACATAATATCCAATTTTTGCCATCTTATCAAAATCAATCGCCACATCAAGCACATAGCCCAAACACTTCCCACTTTCAAGAGCCACAACTTTTTTTGCTAAATTTTCCACGAACCACCCCTATATCTTTTTTGTATGCAACAAGAATCAAAAATAGTTGTAAAGGAAAAAATTAGACTAAATTTTCGCTTTTTCGAGAGTGCAACATAATTGCAATTTGTGCAAACAATTTGACACAAATACATATGTTGTGCTATTTTATTTTCATAGGAGAAAAATTTTATGGCAAAGAAGAAAAAGATTTCAAAAGATATGACAATCGGAGAAGTGTTGTCCTTGCAACCAGACCTTGCCGAAGTATTTATGGGGTTTGGAATGCACTGCATCTCTTGCCCAGTCAGCCAAATGGAAACCGTTGAAGAAGCAGGGATGGTTCACGGAGTTGATGTAGACTTTTTGCTCAAAAAACTTAATGAAAATATAAAATAAAAACACCAAAGTTTTTGGTGTTTTTTATTGCATTAAAAAGAGCTTCAAATCAGTCTGCCAAAAATTGCCTAATAAAGCTTTTCAATCTCTCCACTCCATCTTTATTTTTTGTTGTGAAAAGAATTTGATTTTTCTCAATTTGAATTGGCTTGTCAAGCAAGTCACTCTTGTTCAAAATTACAATTCGATTTTCTGTCGCCCCAATATCATCCAGAATTTTATTGGTAATTTCAATATTCTTTTTATAAAATTCATCAGAAGCATCCACAACGTGAAGGACAAGGTCAGCAGACTGCACTTCTTCCAGTGTTGCGGAGAAACTTTCCACAAGTTCGTGCGGAAGCTTGCTGATAAATCCAACAGTATCAGTCAAAAGGCAAAACTCTCCATCACCCAAGAAAAGTCTTCTGCTTGTCGTATCAAGAGTTGCAAAGAGTTTGTCATCTGCATAGATGCTTTCCTTTGTCAAAAGATTGAAAATTGAGCTCTTTCCAGCATTTGTATAACCGCCCAAAACCACGCTCTTAATGCCATTTTTCTGCCTAAGCACACGATTTTGTCGTCTGCTGTTTTTTATTTTTTCAATCTCTCCTTGAAGCGTCAAAATTTCTTTTTCAAGTTTTCTTCTGTCCAGTTCCAACTTGGTTTCTCCTGGTCCACGCATTCCTGCACCCTTTCCACCAAAACGACCAGCACTTCCTTGCATTGAAGATAGCCTTGTCATAAGATACCTGTCTTGCGCAAGTCTAACTTCGATTTTCCCTTCACTTGTTCTTGCATTGAGTGCAAAGATATCAATTATCAAGAGGATTCTATCTAAGACTTTAATGCCAAGTTCTTCTGACAAATTGCGAAGCTGAGAACCTGTAAGTTGATAGTCAACAACCAAACAGTCACATTGGTTTTCCCTTAAAAACTGTTTAACTTCTTCAAGTTTCCCAGTCCCCATAATCGTGCGCCGATTGAAGGCGTCAATTTTCTGAGAAAAAATCTTCTCCACAGTGAGTCCAGCAGAAAAACACAGCCTGCTGATTTCAACAAACTGATAGTCTTTCTCTCTGTCATCTTCAATTGGACAAAAGACGACTGCCTTTTCCACTTCCGAAATTTCTGTGCTGTGCATTTTCTTCATAAGCTCATTTTATCACACTGACAAAAATATTCCAAACAAAAAAGCTTATTCACTTTTTGAAAGCACTGAGCCGTCAACTGTTGAAATCACAACTGAGTAAGTCTCATTCTTGGTATTAACCACTGTAAACACCCAAAACATATCTTGGAAATTGTTTGCACGTTTATCAAGCACTCTCAAATAACACTCAGCATTAAGCGCAGAGAGTTTCTTCTCTTTTTTAATCTGTTTTGAAAGCTGTTTTGAAGCAATTTCAATTGCCTTATCTGCACTTATTCCAAAATCTTTTGAAAGATTTGAAAGGACAATAGTTTCATCCATATATTCAATAGTGATGCTTTCATCGCCCACAAACTTCTTTTCAAGGTCAACCATATAAGTGCTGTTTAAAGCGTTCAATTCCATCTCAATTTCACTTTTTTCTCCATTGACATCCAGAGAAACTTTAAGCAAATTCCCAAATGTTTCATTGTAGAAATTCATAGTCAAAAGTGCAAAATCCACATTCTTTTCACTTTTACCATTCATCAAATACACTTCTTCTCTCTTTCCAGAAGAAAGCGTTGCATAAACTTCCGTCGTTTCTCCAAAGAAATAAACTTCCGTTTTTTCAGACATATTTTCTTTTACATAGTCTGATGTCTTCTTTCCGCAACCACCTACAAACATTCCCACACAAGCAAGCATAAAAGCAAAAACAAAAAACTTTTTCATAACTTCTCCTTTTTCTCTATTCTAATCCGTTTTTAACTTTGGATTTAAAAAGAAATGTGTTAAAATATATACATTAGAAACGAAAAAGGTCGAAAGGATTTTGTATGAAGAAAACGAAAGAAGAACAACTACACAATGGACATAGAGAAAGACTGACAGACCTTGTTTTGTCAGCTGGAATGGACGGAGTAACAAATATCCAATCAGTGGAATTTTTTCTGACTTACATTTTTCCACGCGGTGATGTAAATCCACTCGCCCACAGACTTCTTTCAAAATTTGGAACTTTTGCAAACATCATTGATGCGGATATAAGCGACCTTATTACTGTAAATGGCATCAACAAAAGAGCTGCAAAGAAAATTAAGCTTTTTGGACAGATGATTGAGTTTTACACCCTGTCAAAGTTGAACAGAGAGACAAATCTTGATAATTACGAACAGTTTTACAACCTGCTGGAAAGCCTTTTAAAGATTCAATCCACCGAAAATCTTTTCTTATTCACCTTTGACAGCAATTTCAACTTAATTCAGAAAAGACGCTTTGGATTGGATGATGTACGAGCAGTTGGTATCCCACCAATTGAACTTATTAGCTTTGTACTTTCCACAAAAGCATCCTATTTGATTGTGGCACACAATCATCCAAACGGAACTGCACTTCCATCCCAAGAAGATATTGAAGCAGTGGGCTATATAACCGATATTATAAAACATCTTCAATGCAAACTTCTTGACAGTTTCATCGTTGGAATTGATGGGATTTACAGCATATTGCAACAATCATTTGCACGCTCTTACCCACAGCAAACCGAAAAAATTGCAAAATAAAACACACCAAACTCGGTGTGTTTTTTGTTTAGAATTTAGTCTTTAAACTTAAAAAATGTGGTCGGTCTTGGAAGCGCGACATCAATTTTGAAATGTTCTCCTTCCACAAGTCCATTCTCAGCAAGTTTTGAAGATATGTAGTTATAAGCAAGCTCCGGAGTGTTTGTTTCTTTGCTTAAATGCGACAAAACGAGCTGTTTAGTGCCAGAGCGAATCAGCCTTTCTGCAAATACTGCACAAGCCTGATTTGACAAATGCCCCTTCCCGCCACCAATTCTCATTTTCAATGCAAGCGGATATTTTGGACAATTTTTAAGCATATCAACGTCGTGGTTTGCTTCCAAATAAACAAGCGTGCTTCCCTTGACGACATTGAAAATCGCATCATTGGTTTTTCCAATATCCGTCAAAATGCTGACTTTCTTATCACCTTCTGAAATGGCAAAGCCAAAACATTTGACATCGTGCGGAAGCTCAACTGGGCTAACAACCAAATCCCCAATCGCAAAATCGCCTACAAAGGTTTTTATATCTCTTTGTTCAACCGTAATTTTGTCACAAAGCCCACTTGCCCAAACTTCGCTGTGTGCATAAACAGGAATGTGATATTTTTTGCAGAACACGTTTACACCTTTGATATGGTCAGAATGTTCGTGCGAGACAATCACTGCGTCAATCGACTCCCCATCAACGCCAATCATTGCAAGCCTGCTTGAAGCTTCCTTGCACGAAATACCCAAATCCACCAAAATTCGTGAATTTCTGCTTTCAATATATGTGAGATTTCCGTCACTTCCTGACGCCAAATTGATTACTTTCATTGCCTAATCATTTTACAACAAAAACCCCACAAAAGTCAATTCATTATGTCAGGGTCAGCGACCCTTTTTATTTTATTTCATCAGCACAATAAAACGTAAATGACCTTAGAAAGAGTCATTGACTCTCCAAGATTTTTTTCAAAAATCTTCCAGTATGACTTTCTTTACACTTAACAATTTCTTCTGGTGTTCCAGTGGCAACAATCGTTCCACCTTCATCTCCGCCTTCTGGTCCAATGTCGATGATATAGTCAGCACACTTGATTACATCAAGGTTATGCTCAATCACAACAACAGAGTTTCCGCTTCCAATCAATCTTTGAAGTATCGCAATAAGCTTCTTCACATCAAACATATGAAGTCCCGTTGTTGGTTCGTCCAAGATATACATCGTCTTTCCAGTTTCTCTTCTTGAAAGCTCTGATGCCAGCTTGACTCTCTGAGCTTCACCACCAGAAAGTGTTGTGGCTGGCTGACCAAGCTTGATGTAAGAAAGACCAACATCATAAAGCGCTTGGATTTTGTTTTTGATTGATGGGATATTTTCAAAAAACGCAAGAGCTTCTTCAACTGTCATATCAAGCACATCACTTATTGTCTTGCCCTTATACTTCACTTCAAGGGTCTCTCTGTTGTATCGTTTTCCGTGGCAGACTTCACAAGGAACAGTGATATCAGGCAAGAAATACATCTCGATTTCTTTTACGCCAGCACCTTCACAGGTTTCACATCTTCCGCCCTTGATATTGAAACTAAATCTTCCAGCACCAAAACCCCTTGCTTTTGCGTCAGGGGTTGCAGCAAAAAGTTCTCTTATGGCAGTAAACACTCCCGTGTATGTTGCAGGATTACTTCTTGGAGTCCTTCCAATTGGTGCTTGGTCAATATTTATTACTTTGTCCAAAACTTGTGCATTTTTAATCTCCTTAAAATCGCCAAGTTCAAGTTTGCTGTTGTTTAAAAGATTTGATAGGTATGGATAAAGAATGCCATTTACCAAACTTGACTTTCCGCTTCCAGACACCCCAGTCACAGCAGTAAACACCCCAGTCGGAATTTTGACATCAATATTTTTTAAGTTGTTTTCTTTCGCTCCAATTACACTTAGGAAATCTTTTGGAGTTCTGCGCTCTTTCGGAATATCAATCTTCTCATCTCCACGCAAAAATTGTGCAGTGATTGAGTTTTTGCATTTCATAACCTGTTCAACTGTCCCCGCGGCAACAATCTCTCCGCCGTGCACCCCAGCATAAGGACCAACATCCACCAAATAATCTGCCGCACGGATTGTATCTTCATCGTGCTCAACCACAATAAGCGTGTTGCCAAGACTCTTCAATTTTTGAAGTGTTGCCAAGAGTTTTTCGTTATCTCTTTGGTGAAGCCCAATTGATGGCTCGTCCAAAATATAAAGCACGCCAACAAGACCACTTCCAATTTGAGTTGCAAGACGGATTCTCTGTGCTTCCCCACCAGAAAGCGTTTCGGCAGAGCGGTTTAAAGTCAAATAACTAAGTCCAACATCTTGCAAGAAATTCAATCTTGCCAAAACTTCTTTCAAGATTGGCTCAGCAATCTGCATCTGAACTTTGTCAAGTGGCAGTTTTTCAAAAATAGGAATCAAATTTCTCACTGACAAAGAGCAATAGTCATCTATGTCTTTTTTGTCAATTTTAACAGAGAGTGCAGCTTCGTTCAACCTTTTTCCGCCGCACACACGACACTTCTGCTCTCTCATAAATCTGCCAATTTCAAACTTGATATATTCACTGGAAGTTTCTTTGTATCTTCTTCGCAAATTGTTGATAATTCCTTCAAAAACAACTGCCATACTACGTTTTCCAGTTGAATTTTCCACTTCGACATCAATTTTGTCAGTTCCAGAACCGTAAAGTAAAATCTTAATCTTATCTTTTGAAAGTTTTTTTACAGGCACATTTAAATCGATGTCATACTGTTTTGAAAGTGCCACAAAATATGCTCTTGCCATTGAGCCTTCTTCCATTCTCCACCCTGTCAAGTTGAAAGCACCTTCACTGATTGAAAGCTCAGAATTTTTCAGAACTGCACCTTCATCAATGTCCATTGTATAACCAAGTCCAGTGCAGTGTGGACAAGCTCCATAAGGTGCGTTGAAAGAGAAAAGTCTTGGAGAGATTTCTTCCAATGTCCAACCACATTCTGGGCAAGCATAGTTTGTTGAATAGAGTTCTCTTTTCTCGTCTGTGGAAACAACCACAAGACCGTCAGCAAGTTTAAGTGCGGTCTCCAAACTTTCAGTAAGTCTTGAATCCTTTCCTTCCTTCAAAACAATTCTGTCAATCACAACATTGATATCGTGCTTAATATTTTTATCAAGCACAATCGTCTCGTCCAAAGTGAAAATATTTCCGTCAACTTCAACGCGTACAAACCCGCTTCTTTTAAGCGATTCAAAAAGCTTTTCGTGTCTTCCCTTTTGCCCCCTGACAACTGGTGCAAGCACAGAAAGTTTTGTTCCTTCTCCAAAGTCCTTAATCAAGTCAACGATTTGGTCAATAGATTGTTGTTTAACTTCTCTGTGACAATTTGGACAATATGGAGTTCCCACTCTCGCAAACAAAAGTCTCAGATAGTCATAAATCTCCGTAACCGTGCCAACAGTTGAGCGTGGGTTTCTGTTTGTAGTTTTTTGGTCAATCGAAATAGCAGGAGAAAGTCCTTCAATCACTTCAACATCTGGCTTTTGGGACTGTCCCAAAAATTGTCTTGCGTAAGATGAAAGACTTTCGATATATCTTCGCTGTCCTTCTGCAAAGATTGTTCCAAATGCCAAAGAAGACTTGCCAGAGCCACTGACCCCAGTAAAGACCACAAGTTTGTCTCTTGGGATTTCCAAACTCACATTTTTAAGATTGTTTTCTTTTGCACCTTTGATAATGATAGAATTTTTCACATTTTCTCCTTAACGAATTTGATAAATAGATTGTAACACATTTTGCACCAAAAATAACAACAAAAAACCACATTGTGTGTGGTTTTTCTTCAAAAATTGGAAGCAAATTTTAGATGGGTTCTTTCTTGTTTAATCTCTTCTTCAAAGCAGCAATCTTGTTCCTAAGTTCAATCGCTCTTTCAAAGTCAAGTTGAGATGAAGCAATCTTCATCATCGAAGTAAGTCTGTCAATCTCTTTTGGGATATCCTTTCTTGCAATCTGTTCTTTTTCAACTTTCTTGCTAATGTCAAGCGTGTTTTTAATTTCTTTGATAATAGTCTTTGGCACAATGTTGTTCTTTTTGTTGAACTCTTCTTGGATTTTTCTTCTTCTGTTTGTCTCGTCAATCGCCCTTTGCATTGAATTTGTGATTGTGTCAGCAAACATAATCACTCGACCGTTTGCATTTCTCGCTGCACGCCCAATCGTCTGAATAAGCGCACCTTCGCTTCTAAGGAAACCTTCCTTATCTGCATCCAAAATACAAACCAGCTCAACTTCTGGCATATCAAGTCCTTCTCTAAGCAAGTTGATTCCCACAAGGATATCAAACTCCCCTTGCCTAAGTCCATTGATAATATCCACTCTTTCCATTGTGTCAATTTCTGAGTGAAGATATTTGACCTTAAATTCTCTGTCAGCCAAATATGTTGTAAGACTTTCCGCCATCTTCTTTGTAAGTGTCGTCACAAGCACTCTTGCACCACGCTCAATCGTCTTTCGACATTCAACCATAAGTTCTTCAACTTGGTTTTTGATTGGCCTAAGTTCAATCAGTGGGTCAAGAAGCCCTGTTGGTCTGATAACCTGCTCAACGACTTGCCCTGCCTTGTCAAGTTCGTATTTTGAAGGAGTCGCAGAAACATAAATCGTCTGTTTAAGTTTCTTTTCAAACTCTTCAAATTTAAGTGGACGATTGTCCCTTGCCGCTTCAAGGCGGAAACCAAAATCCACAAGAGAGTTTTTTCTTGCCTTGTCACCATTGAACATCGCACGCACTTGTGGGATTGTCATATGGCTTTCATCAATGATTGTCAAAAAGTCTTTTGGAAAATAGTCAATAAGCGTATATGGTGCTTCACCTGGACGCCTGCCGTCAAAATAACGAGAGTAGTTTTCAATTCCACTGCAATAACCCACTTCACGCATCATCTCAATATCATACGCAACACGCTGTCCAATTCTCTCTGCTTCAAGTGGTTTCCCTTCTGCTTCAAATTTTGCAATCGCTTCTTCTCTGTCTCTTTCAATCTCAGCTATGGCATTTTTCAAAGTGTTGGAGCCGACCGCATAGTGCGTTGCAGGATAAATCGCAACATAAGAAAGCTCGTTAAGCATATTCCCAGAAACTGGGTCAAACTCAAATATCTTCTCAATCTCATCGCCAAAAAATCTAACACGCACCGCCATCTCAGATTGGTTTGCAGGGAATATATCAAGTGTGTCGCCCTTCACTCTGAAAGTTGTTCTTTTGAAATCAACATCATTTCTCGTGTACTGGATTGCAATCAAATGGTTTATGATTTCATCTCTGTCCACTTCTTGTCCCGTTCGCAGTGAGATATGCAAGTTGTGATATTCATCAGGACTTCCAAGACCATAAATACAAGAAACGGAAGCAACGACAATGGTGTCCTTTCTTTCAAGAAGTGACGATGTGGCAGAAGAACGAAGCTTGTCTATATCTTCATTGACACTCATATCTTTTTCAATGTATGTGTCAGTGGAAACGATGTACGCTTCTGGCTGATAATAATCATAATAGCTTACGAAATACTCAACCCTGTTGTTTGGGAAAAACTCACGAAACTCATTGCAAAGCTGTGCGGCCAAAGTCTTGTTGTGAGCAATCACGAGTGTAGGCTTTTGCACTTTTTCAATGATGTTTGCCATAGTGAAAGTTTTACCAGAGCCAGTTACTCCCAAAAGAACTTGGTCTTTAAGTCCATCTTCAATTCCTTCTGACAGTTTTTCAATAGCGTCTATTTGGTCACCCGCAGGCTTATATTTAGATTGTAAAACAAATTTTTCTTCCATAGGGCAATTATACCACAATATAAGAACTTTTTACAACAATAGAGCAGTTTTTCCTAACTTTTAAAAATTGCACGAAGAATGATACCAAAGATAAAAGAGACAGTCGCCAAAAAACAACTTCTAAGCACCAACAGCCCAAAAGTCTTACGATTTTTCTTTGTGTCTGCAACAAAAGTCTGACCGCTCTTTTTCAAAGTCACACAATAAAAGTAACCGTTCTTTCCGTCCGAGACCACAAACTCAATGAAGTTGTCATTTGAAAGCGACACCATAATCTCATCAATTTCTTCCACTGAAACAATGTATTTTTTTGCCAACGCCCCCGCAATCTCCTGCGGAGAAATGAGATAGGTTTTGTTTCGCTGACACTTGTTGCACAAATACGACATAACCATTTTCTCTTTCTTTGTCATATCAAAATAAGTTTCTCCAAAAGTGAGCAAAACATACAAACGCCAATGTATATTGTCAGCCCATATTGGAAAACTAAAAATATGCTCGATACAAAATCAAAACTGATTTTAAATATTCTTGCCAAGGAGTGTGGAAATGGCAACTATCACATCGTGGAAGTGTCTGACATTATTATGTCTCTTCCAAGACATTTCCGTATGGACAGTGAAGCCGTAAAACATATTCTCACTCACCTTGAAAGACAAGATATAATTTCCATAAAATATGATGATGACGATACTTATTGTGTCGCCGTGCTTCCATACGGATTTGAAATTTTGGAGACCGAAAAACCAAAATATCTCAAACAAACATCAGAAAAAAAGAAACCAAATTTTTTAAATATTTTCTTAATATTTATATCTTCTTTTTTAGGTGCATTTTTAGGAATAATTATTTGCTTTTATTTAATTAAATTATTTTAATATTAAATAAAAAGCGCAAATAAAAAATTAAAAATTAAATATTGAAAAATAGCTGAAAATTCCATCCCACCGTATTTTCAGCCATTTTTAATAAAAATTAAAATATTTTAAAAATATTATTAAAAAAATAAAAGGCTAATATAAATTAACCTTTTTATTTTTTATTGAATAATATTTTTGAATGCACTTTTTAGTTGATTTATATCGTAGTAAGTTCTCATCATCTTTCCTTCTTTTTGACCATAAACCCCGTCTTCACCAACTATGTACGAATCAATGAGATTTACACCACAAGTGCGACAAATATCTTCCACAATCTTCAATCCTTCTTCATCTGTTTTGGATGGCGCCGCCTTCCCGTAAGGATGACAATGAGCAATCACCAAAGATGCAGGTTTTGAAGTTGCAATGAAACTTGTAAGTTCCATAGGTGAAATTTCAACCTGCCCTGAATCATTCTTGCTTATGCGTCTTCTGTGAGTGATAATATTGCCAGCACTCAAAGCAAGTAGAATCATATTTTCAGTTGTACGAAAACGCAAACAGTCTTCAATGACATTGACCAAATCGCCTTTGGAAGTGACAACAAATTTCTTTCCCATTCTGGCAGTTGTGTAATAGAAAAACAACTCTCCAAACATAGAAATCTTTTTTGCTGCCCTTTCATTGATGCCCTTAACACTCATCAAATCGTTGACATCAGCTTCAATAATCTGAGTAAAAGTTTCAAACTTGTTTAGCAGCCTGTGAGCCAATGGATTGACATCTCCACGTGGCAAGATGTAAGTCAAGAAAAATTCCACAACTTGCACATCACTCATTGCATCAACACCGGCATTCACTGCCAAGTCCATCAACCTAGCTCTGTGCCCATCGTGCAAATTTTTCTCAACTTCCTTCATCCTTTTCTCCTTTTTAACCAGCAACAACCAATCCGCAAGCTCCAGCACCGTTGACAGTCTCACCACTTGGCCAAGAAATCTTGTACCAAAAACCTGAGTGTCTCACATCTGTATAGTCTGCAATCTTATTTACATTTATTTGAGCAAAGACATAGAAATTTTTGACATAAACATAATTCCCTGAGCCACTCTTCGCACCTGAGCCACTTCTGCCGCCGAGTTCTCCGAATTTGTTATCAGAATCTTCGACTTTTGTTTTTATATCTTCATTCACCCAGCTTTGCCAGTAGTCCCATCGTGGTTCATATTTCCCATAGTCCCATTTCCCACGATATCCAGATGATGCGTTTGAACAGTACTTACTTATCAAAACTGCGAAGAATCCATCGTATCCTACCCATTTTTTGGAGCTATAGACTTCTTCATTTACACTTTTATGGCTTATAACTTTTTCTGCATTCTCTCCACTTGCTGATTTAATTGCTTTTCCATTTGAACCAACCAATTTTTCTCGTTCTATATCGGTACGATATTCCGAGCCACCATTGCCCGATGTGTACATAATAAAGTTATATCCTCTGCCTGGGTCACTTTTATCCTTTCCTTCAACAGATTGCTGTTCAATTCTTCCAAACCCACCAAGTCCGCCATTTCCACCAAGTTGTGTCAATTTCTCATTTCTAAGTGGGGTCCCTATTCCATTTGCACCAGCTTTTCCACCAGCACCACCACCGACTGCGATATCTTCTATATTAAATGTTCCGTGTGCACCATCACCGCCGAAACCACCAATAGATGAGTAACCAGAGTAGCAAATAATATCATCGTTTTTACCTATTTGAGTTTCAATCTCTGACAAACCACCTTTTTTACCATCTTTACCGTCAGTACCACTCAGGGCTTGTGTAGTTGTTTTTTGAATTCTTTGATTTTTATCTTTGTTTATGGCAGTATCATCTGGAGCATTGTAAGAAATTTTTGCATTTTCACCTTTGACAGCATCTCCAGAAACAATAACCAATTTATCATCACCATCAACAACTTTTGCTTTAAGTGTAACATCAACTGATTTATCATTTTCTGCATTAAGTCCCGTTAAAGTTACAATACTTGCAATGTTTACATTGGTGCCTGAAATATAATCTGCATAAACGCTATCCGTTCTACCCGCAGATACATTTCTGATTGAGCCAAACAGTGTTAAATTTGAAGTCTCTCCAGAAATTTCACTTGCAAATAACGATGTTGCATTAGTACCAGAGTTTACACCTGCAAAGACTGTATTTTTAATGAACTCTTGAACATCTCCAAGCATTGAACTTCCAGATGAAACAAATCTCATAATATAGTTTGTTCCAACAATCTTCTTTGAAACTCCATTTTTTGTTCCATCCATACTTATGTCTGATGCAAGCAAAACTGTATCAACTTCACTGTTTGATGTTTCAGTAATTACACAAGAGTTTTCGTTTAGTTTTGTTTCTTGTGACAACGCTGTTGCAGTCCAAGAAACTTCGTATGTACCGAACTCAGTAAACTTCCAAGAATTTTCACTAATTGGGGTTTTTTCTTCATAATCTTTGTAATAGGTTATGTTCCCGCTGTTGATGTCTGCAACTTCAATTGTAATATCTTTTTCTTGCATATTTCCACAAGAAATCTCTTCAATTAAAGCAGTAAAGCTTTTTGACATTTCTTTCATATAAGTAACTTCAACACCTATGTTTGAATTACCATCTTTAATAACGAAGATGTTTTGGTCGTCAAACCCTAACGAAATAAAGTCAGCAGTTATAGTTTTGCCATCTAACTTAGCACCATTTAAATCACTTGGATTTACAGACATATTTAAATTATGATAATTTGTTAAATACAAATCTACTTCTTCACCATCAATTATACTTTTTTGTGTAGTAACTATTTTTTGATATTTATAGTATCCTGCTGAGAAGCTATCCCAAGATGTATCATCATAATTTCCAGCTGAAATGCTCATTGGAAGATAGATATAATTGACAGAATCTTCTCCTTCTCCACTTACAGTTTTCTTATAATCAACTTCTATGATTCCGTTTCCCCAGATTTTATAGTCGTAAGAATGCTCAATTGTAGTTACACCTACATTTGTGCGCATTATCTTACTTGTGACGATGTATTTTTGATTCTCAAAACCTAAAATGCTGTCAACACCTTGGGTTACAGTGTATTCTAAATCATCTGATGAATTATCAAAAGTTAAATCTCTTAGGAAGACTTTGCCATCTGGTGAATTAATATAATAATCTTCAATTGGCAAAGAACTCGTTATCTTTGTCAATGACAAAACTTCACCAAGTTTCACATTAAGCTTTCTGTCACCATCTCGAAGGTAACCACCGAGATATTCAGTCCCAACAAGGTTTCCATCCTTCAAAATATCAAGTTTCAAGCTCTCGTTTGAAGCAAATTTGGTTTCATCAACAGTTGCTTCAAAGTCACAAGAGAATGTCACATCAATATTTCTCAAAATAATATCATTCCCGCCTACTTTAATAGGTGAGTAAACATTTACACCTGCATCAGAATTTTCATTTGTGAAATCTGTTTCATTGCCTTCATATCCTGGTGTCAAGTCTGAATAAAGTTTAAAATATCCTTTTTGAGTTTCGGTTTGACCATTGAATTTAAGCAATCCATCAAAAGCTTCAACATCATTTATGTTGACGATTGAACTTGGATTGTTACTGTCAGCAGTGGCGTTAATATTTGACTGAATGTAGAATGTTGAAGTAGTTGATGAAGCACCATCGATAAAGTCTGAAGCATCATCTCCACTTACTTTCAACAATCCACCTTCTGAAACGACATTCACACCAGTAGATTCAATTGCAAATGAACTGCCATCCCAGTAGATAACAACATCAAATGTTGAGAATTTAATCTCATAAACAAACGCCTTTGTTGAATCCAATCCCAATGCAGAGAAGAAATCACTGTGTAAAATTTCAAAATTAGAGTCATTTTCTGCAAACTCTGACAAAAGTGGGAATGCAGTCTTGGTTTCTTCAACATAGTTTTTGTAAGCAAAATTAAAGTCAGCATCTGGCAAGTCTTTCAAACCTGAATATTGAGAAGCACTTGATGTACTTGAATCAATTTTTACTACTCCTGCATTTGGAATATAATATTTTTCAGTGCCATAAATTTTCAATACTTGTCCATTTAATTCACCTGCACTGATGCCTGAAAGCCCACCAACCTTCAACTTTGTTTTAGCTTCAATCAATTCTGTTGTCAGTCCAGTTCTATCAGCAATTTCTGAGCTAACGAGCGTGTAAGTTTCCGTATCAGTTAATTTGTCTCTCGTATCCTTAAAAATTTTTGAAAGAGTCACAATTAAATTGCCTTCATCATCCAATTCTGAATTGTCATCTGACAAAACGAATGATGTCACCTTACTTCTTAAATCAAGCTTAACTGAAATTTTTGTGTCAATTCTTGATGCAAAGTAAAGTTTTGGTCCAGCATTTGTACCTGTACCAATTACTTCAACAGTGCCTGCTTCTTCATTTTTTCTAATATTGTATTCAACAAATTGTGGATTTATTGCACCTTCAAACTTAACTGAATCTTTTGTTATAGAACTCCAATCAATGTCATCCTTATTCGCTGTTAAGTCAAAAGTCTGTTTACCAATGACTTTACTAAATGGTGTGAGAATTGTTGTAACGTGAGCAGAATTTTTTGCGATTGCAACGGTTTCTCCAGAGATGTTCACAACTTTAAGTTCTTCATCCAGATTGTCTCTTTCAATTACATCATCAATTGATTTAATGCTCGTGTTAACAAAGTCGACAATTGTTTTTGACTCTGTCTCAATCATTGAATTTGAAGTTTTCTCTTCCTGTTTTGTTAGCAGGTCTTCTGACATCTCTTTCCCAATTGCATATTCATAAGAGTTTAGATGTTTCAAAATTCCGTCATACCCATCGAATGCAAAGTACTTTTCATTTCCCCACCATCTTGAAAGGATTGATGATGAATAATAATCAGTAGGAATTGACATTTGATAGTCGCCTTCTCCTGAATAGAAACTAGATGAACCGCCTGTTTTAGAACTACTTATAGCAATTGAACCATCTTCATCATTATAAGTTGCAACACCATTGTATCTAGTAGTCCAGTTGCCAATATCCCAGTGCCAATAACCAGTTTCAATACGAGTTTGAGAAACATTTCGTTTTATATATTCTGCAAATGGATGGCTTGTTGACAAACTTCTTGTAATATTATCAATTCCATACACCCTGCTTGGGAAACCGTAAGAGTCATATCCACTTATTTTGAGATTTGCATCGTTAAACTTCTTTTTATCAACTTTGATTTCTTCGACCTCTGTTTTAAAACTTCCAACATAAAGCTCTTTTCCAGATTCATCTACGGCACCATCAAGCATTTCACTTCTATTGAAAATCAAGTAGCTTTCAGTCCAAATTGAACCAACATTTCCGTCATTCTTGACATTGTTTGTTGTTGATTGAGAATTTTCAATGTTTGCACTGCTTTCAGAATAGCCAAGGCCATAAGCGTTGACTTCTCGGAAGTCACCTGAATTGTAAACCATTCTAATTTTATATCGCAAGTCACTTGGGTTTGCAGTAGCAGTCTCAATAGTCTCTGCACCTTCCATTTTCTCAACAACTATATTGTAATTATCGCTTTTTACTTTTCCAAGGGCTTGGACAGGGCCGTCATTGACGCAGTTTTTCATTGTCAAAACACCTGCATATCCAACAATACCACCTGCGTATAAAACTTTTCCAGTACTGTTGTAATTTCCAGCACCAACCAAAGAAGCATTGTAAGAATTTTCAATTGTAACTTTGTCTGCGTAACCAACAACACCACCAGAAACAACATTGAAGCTTCCACCCTTGGCATCCTTCGATTTTGTAAAGTTACTCAACACTGAGTTTGCATTGTATGCATTTGAGACTTTTCCATCAACAACATAACCAACAACACCACCAGTAATGGCATTAAGGTCTTTTTGTCCAGCATCAGAAATTGTTGTTCCATTCTCAATTTTAATAGTCTTTACTGTCTTACTGTCAACATCATTTGTGTCTGTTGGGTTATTTTTCAAAATACCTGTGCTTGATGCATATGAAATTGTGCCTTTCTTCAATTTCCCAACTACGCCACCAATTATTGTATTTTCAGTTTCGTTTGTGATGTTAACCAAGCTTTCAACTTTTGAAGCAGCACCGTCAAGGTTCCCAACAATTCCACCTGCATATAGAACACCAGAGTTGATTTCGATATTTCCAATAGCGGTTACATTTTCAATATCTCCATTGATTGTTGATGCAAGAAGTCCAACAGACTCACTGTTAGCAAGGACATCTCCATTGATAAGTCTGAGATTGCGGATGTTTCCGTTTACAACATTGAACAAACCTGAATGCATTGAAACTCCTGACAAGTCAATTGTATTCTCTCCACCATCAAGAACGAAATTACCATTTCCAACACTTGATACTGTGTATTGCTTTTTGCTATCTTCACCTACATACTTTGAATTTTGCAATGAGAAACCATATCTCAAAATAAATTTGAAATCTGTATCAGGGTTTCCAGCAGTATCAATCATCTGGTCAAATTTGCTTACACTTGGCACACCAAGATACCAAGGAGCATATTGTCCACTGCCCAAAGGTGTTGAGAAAGTATCTTCACTTTGAAGCAATGTTGCATAATCAACAGGTTCATACTTTTCGTTCTTTTCGTCATAAGTGTAAGTTGTTGAGTTTTTCAAATACCCAAAACCGTGAGAAGCATAACCATAGTTTGTCAAGCGTGAGAAATACCAAGTATTTTCACTTTCTTCTGCTGCTGTTCCAGTTGTTGGTTTGAAGATGTTTCTTTGGCTCTTTTTCAAGCTCTCACTGTAAGAAAGTGCCAATTTATCACTTTGAGTATATTCGTAATCAGTGGATGTAACTTCCGCTGTTCCGTTGATAAGTTGTCCATTAGTAGACACTCCATCACCAACAAAGCCAATTTGTCCATCAAAATTTGAACTTGCATTCAAAACGTTGTTTCTTTCAACTTGTGTAATAGAGTAACAATCTGAGATTCTCATTTCTGCAATGCCAGTGTCTTCATCATTGTATCTTCCGCTTACGCTGGCAAAAGTATAAACATTTGCATCAACATAAGAGATGATTTTTCCTGATGAGTAAGTTGACTTAATTGTTGAACTGAGATTTACAAGATTTGCAATGCCAGAAACACAACCATCATCACCGCCTCTGTAAGAGATGTCAGCATCAACATAGCTTTGTTCCAGTCTGCACTCTCTCATATCTCCAACGATTCCGGCAAGACGAAGTGTTGTCCCACGACCATTTTCTCCGCCACCAACAGAGAGTTCACCTTTAACTCCAACGCCATAGATGAATGAATTTCCAACAGCATAGCCTGTCACACCACCAAAAGCACTTCTTGCGTTATTTAATGGAATATTTGCATTGACATCCAAATCAACAATAAGCCCAGAGATAAGGTTGAAGTTTGGTTTGTTTACAGTTGGCTTTTCTGTGTCATAACTTGTACCCATTGAGTCAACGATACCACCCGCATAAACTGGTGTTTCGTTGTTATCTGGCTTTTTATAATCTTCATTGATGACTCTCTCAACATTTCTTCCATTTCCGACAATTGCAGTGTTTGTCAAGTTTGAAGTGAGAGAATTTCTCAATGCGTTATCATCTTGCAAATTTTCAGTAATTGCAGCCCATTTAATGTTGTTAAGACTACCTGAAATATCTTTTATGTCTTTTGCTCTATTTGAGCTCTTAATTGTATAAGGTTTAAGTTTGTGTCCTTCTTCGATTCCTGGAATTGAAACACTTGCACTTGCAAGAATATCTCCCGCTGATTCAGTTTTTGCATCTGTTGCAGTTGTGTATCCTTGATAAGCACCTACACCATATCCATAATCAGTGTTTCCATCTTCTTCTTGGATTGTCATTGTAACACCAGAAGAATATTTGTTACCAGAGTAATTCACATCTTTGTTGCCACCACTAAGTCCGACAATTGCTCCTGCAACATAAGCATTTTTTGCATTCACAATTCCGCGTTTTTCAAAGTTTGTAAGAAGTGAAATACAGTTTTCAATTGTCAAATCCTTCTGTGCAGAACCAACAATTCCACCGAAGACATATGAATTTAATTTTTTATCCAAATATTTTCCGTTTTCAAATTCTGGATAAATAACAAACACGTCGCCATATACCAAACTTCCAGAAATTGTTGCACCTTGAATACTGTTTTCAGCCGTTTCATCAAACGAACCAACAATTCCACCAGTGGTCACATTTTCGTCACCATTCACCAAGAATTTGAGTGCACCGCCAAAAGCAAACTTGTTGATTAAGACATTTTGTCTGCCAAGTGATTCAGAAGCATCAGTAACAAGCTTTCCAACTGCTCCACCAAAAATCAGTTTTTTAACTTCTGCACCAACCACAGAACCTGTGTATCTGACAGCTCCAAGGTTTCCAGCCGCAGAGCCGATTTCAATTCTGCCTGCTCTTGAACTTCCTTCGGTGATTGAAGTTTCTCCTGCAAACCATCCAACCATTCCGCCTGCGTAAACTTCTTCGCCTACAAGATACATATTCAAAGAGTTTGCAATTGTACCGCCGATTACAACAGTGTTGCTTCCAACAAATTTACCAACAGCACCACCAACAGAGAATTTTGGTGTGATTTTATCGGTCTTTTGGTCATCTTTTGTTCTGGCAATAATACTTCCCCTAATCTCAGAAACACCGGCAACAGTCACAGAACCACTTGCATAGCCAACAATTCCACCAATACTGTTGTCTTCGTTTTCCCCGACTTCAAAAGGAGTCATATTACCATAAGAATATTTGTTTTCATTAAGAGCATCAACGGAAGCATTGTATTGTTCAAAATCAACAATACCAGCTTTATTAAACATTCCTGCCCTAGCAACATCAAATTTTACTCTGATGCTGCTGAGTGTAATTGCACCACTAGAAATACCCGCAACGCTTCCAATTCTTGCAATTGTTGCAGAGATTCCATTCTTCTGAATGACACGACCAATCAGCCAAGCTCTTGGAGCTTGCTCAAAGGAGAAGTTTACATTTGTTCTGTTTTCACCAAATGCCAAACCAGCATAGAATTCGTCAATATTAACGTTTTGGCAAATTGAAATACCAAGACCTTCATCAGAATCTCTTTCACCTTCAACAAAGTCAACTTTGTCAGCAGCTCTAAGCACGCCCGCATAACCGCCAACATAAGCATAAGAAACCGCACCTTTTTGGCTTTCAATTTCCATATTTACATTGTTGATTTGTCTTACGCCAAGTGTAAGAGAAGCTGTGCTAGTCTTATTGATTTCACCAGCGTAAACACCTGCATACAGTGCTGGCTGTTTTTCTCTTTCAATGTTTTGTTGTTCCGTAACTTTTGTGTTGAATTTCAAAGTAATTGGGTTTTGCTCTGCATCTGCACTATTACTTGAAGAGCCTACTCTATAAATACTTACACCATTAACTGTCATCTGAAAATGTGCAGAAGATTGTCTAATTTTCCCTGCCAAAAGTCCCATATAAACACTTGAAGATTCTTGGTCGTCGCTGAATACGATGTTTGCATCATTTCTAAATCTTACACTGATGTTATAGAATGAAGTTGAAGTTGCAATTCCGGTAATAAGACCGATTGACTTATAGCTTGTCACTTCATCAGTATGAACTTTTGATGAAGTAAGAGTCATATTGTTATTTACAACAACATTGACATTTCTCAAAAGTGAAGTCTCAGTTTCTTCTGAGATAATACTGTATCCATTATTTTCGTTGTCGTTACACAAATAGAATGTCAAACCTTCAATAGAAGCATTTCCAGAAAGTGACTTAAACAAGGAGTTGTTCAAGATGATGCCCACTCTGTCACCAACTTCACCACCTGTGCTGCCAGTGCCACCAGAGATTGTTGTAACTTTTCCGCCTTCTTGGCCGTTCATATAAGATTCGTAAGATACAAGTCTACCCCTAAATGTCTCAACGATGTATTCAAGATTTTTGTATTCTGACTTATTTAAGTTGATATCTTGTCTTGACCAGTCATTTTCGTCATTAAGCGTTCTTCCACGAACAACGATAGTGTTTGAAGAATCATTCATTTGTGCCAAAACTTCCGCTGTGTTGTAAACATCCCAGAAGAGAATGTTTGTTTTTGGAAGAA